>NZ_CP128361.1:3371610-3678120 GCF_030345075.1 Solwaraspora sp. WMMA2065 | reverse complement strand
ACAAGGGGAACCGATGCAGGTACGCAAGCGCAACGGCGACACCGAACCGGTGGACGTCAACAAGATCGTCAAGGCGGTCGAACACTGGGTCGCCGACCTGGACGAGGTCGACCCGCTGCGGGTGGCGACCCGGACGATCAGCGGACTGTACGACGGGGCGACAACCGCCGAGCTGGACAAGCTGTCCATTCAGACGGCGGCAGAGCTGATCGGCGAGGAGCCGCAGTACTCGAAGCTGGCGGCCCGGCTGCTCGCCGCCTACGTGGACAAGGAGGTCCGCGGCCAGCAGGTGGCCAGCTTCAGCCAGTCCATCCGCTACGCCCACGGCCTCGGGCTGATCGGCGACGACACCGCGGCCTTCGTCGCCCGCAACGCCCGCAAACTCGACGACGCCGTCGACGTCGACGGCGACCTGCGCTTCGAGTACTTCGGGCTGCGTACGGTGGCCGACCGCTACCTGCTGCGGCATCCGCAGACCCGGCTGGTGGTGGAGACGCCCCAGTACTGGCTGCTGCGGGTGGCGTGCGGGCTGTCCCAGACGCCGGCCGAGGCGGTCGACTTCTACCGGCTGATCTCCAGCCTGGCCTATCTGCCCAGCTCACCGACGTTGTTCAACTCGGGCACCCGGCACACCCAGATGTCGTCGTGCTTCCTGGTCGACTCGCCGCGCGACGAGCTCGACTCGATCTACGAGCGTTACCACCAGGTGGCGAAGCTGTCGAAGTTCTCCGGCGGGATCGGCATCTCCTGGTCGCGGATCCGTGGCCGGGGCGCGCTGATCCGGGGCACCAACGGCAGGTCGAACGGCATCGTGCCGTTCCTCAAGACCCTCGACGCCGGGGTCGCGGCGGTCAACCAGGGCGGCCGCCGCAAGGGCGCCGCCTGCGTCTACCTGGAGCCGTGGCACCCGGACGTCGAGGAGTTCCTGGAGCTGCGGGACAACACCGGCGAGGACGCCCGGCGCACCCACAACCTCAACCTGGCCAACTGGATCCCGGACGAGTTCATGCGGCGGGTCGAGGCGGACGCCGACTGGTCGCTGATCGACCCGTCCGACGCACCCGAGCTACCGGACCTGTACGGCGAGGCGTTCGACGAGGCGTACCGCGCGGCGGAGAAGAAAGCGGTCCGGACGGTCAAGGCCCGCGACCTGTACGGGCGGATGATGCGCACCCTGGCGCAGACCGGCAACGGGTGGATGACGTTCAAGGACGCCGCGAACCGGCTGTCCAACCAGACCGGCGAGCCGGGCAACACGATCCACCTGTCCAATCTGTGCACCGAGATCCTCGAGGTCAACAGCGACACCGAGACCGCCGTGTGCAACCTCGGGTCGATCAACCTCGGCGCGCACGTCACCGCCGACGGCGTCGACTGGGACAAGCTGCGCGCCACGGTCCGTACCGCCGTGGTGTTTCTCGACCGGGTGATCGACATCAACTACTACCCGGCGGCGCAGGCGGCGGCGTCGAACCCGCGCTGGCGGCCGGTCGGGCTGGGGTTGATGGGCCTGCAGGACGCGTTCTTCACGCTGCGGCTGCCGTTCGACTCGGCGCCGGCCCGGGAGCTGTCCACCCGCGTCCAGGAGGAGATCTTCCTGACCGCGCTGGAGACCTCCGCCGGGCTCGCCGAACGGTTCGGCCCGCATCCGGCGTACGCCGAGACCCGGGCCGCCCGGGGCGAGCTGCACCCGGACCTGTGGGGTGCCGAGGTCGGCCAGCCCGAACGGTGGGCCCGGCTGCGGTCGACGATCGCCGCACACGGCCTGCGGAACTCGCTGCTGGTCGCGATCGCGCCGACCGCGACGATCGCCTCGATCGCCGGCTGCTACGAATGCATCGAGCCGCAGGTGTCCAACCTGTTCAAACGCGAAACCATGTCCGGGGAGTTCCTGCAAATCAACACGTACCTGGTCGGCGAGCTGAAGGCGCGCGGGCTGTGGACGGCACCGGTCCGGGAGCAGATCAAGCGGGCCGAGGGGTCGGTGCAGGGTGTCGCGGACCTGCCCGCCGACGTGCGGGAGCTGTTCCGTACCGCATGGGAGCTGCCGCAACGGGCGCTGATCGACCTGGCCGCCGCCCGCGCCCCGTACGTCGACCAGTCGCAGTCGCTGAACCTGTTCCTCAGCGCACCGACCATCGGCAAGCTGTCCTCGATGTACCTGTACGCCTGGAAGTCCGGGCTGAAGACCACCTACTACCTGCGGTCGCGTCCGGCGACCCGGATCCAGCAGGCCACCGTCGGCATCGCGCCGACCGTCGGGCCGACCGTCGGGCCGACCGTCGGGCCGACCGTCGGGCCGGTCGTAGGGCCGGTTGTCGCGACCGGCGACGACGAGGCGTCGGCCTGCTCCCTGGAAAACCCCGAAACCTGTGAGGCCTGCCAGTGACCACCGTCTCCGAAACCAACACCGACGCCGCGACCGCTAATGCCGCCACCGCGACCGCCGCCGCAGCTGCGGGCCGACGGCAGCTGTTGCTCGACCCCGGCATGGACCTGACCCTGCGGCCGATGCGGTATCCGCAGTTCTTCGACCGGTTCCGGGACGCGATCAAGAACACCTGGACGGTGGAGGAGGTCGACCTGCACTCCGACCTGCCGGACCTGGCCAGACTGTCGGCTGCCGAGCGGCACCTGGTGTCCCGGCTGGTCGCGTTCTTCGCCACCGGCGACACCATCGTCGCGAACAACCTGGTGCTCAACCTCTACCAGCACGTCAACTCCCCGGAGGGCCGGCTCTACCTGTCCCGGCAACTGTTCGAGGAGGCGGTGCACGTCCAGTTCTACCTGAACCTGCTGGACACCTACGTGCCGGACGAGCGGGAGCGGTTCGCGGCGTTCGCGGCGGTGGAGAACATCCCGTCGATCGCCCGCAAGGCCGAGTTCTGCTTCAGATGGATTGACTCGATCTTCGAGCTGCGGGAGCTGCGCAGCCGCGCCGACCGACGGGCCTTCCTGCTCAACCTGATCTGCTTCGCCGCCTGCATCGAAGGGTTGTTCTTCTACGGCGCCTTCGCGTACGTGTACTTCCTGCGGTCCCGGGGTCTGCTGCACGGTCTCGCCTCGGGCACCAACTGGGTGTTCCGCGACGAGTCGATGCACATGGCGTTCGCCTTCGAGGTGGTGGACACGGTCCGCGCCGAGGAACCGGACCTGTTCGACTCCGAGATGGAGCAGCAGGTCAGGCAGATGCTGGCCGAGGCGGTGGAGTGCGAGGTGCAGTTCGCCGCGGACCTGCTCGACCAGGGCGTGTCCGGGATGTCGCTGGTCGACATGCGGGAGTATCTGCAGCACGTCGCCGACCGGCGGCTCGCGGTGCTCGGCATCGAACCGATGTACGGGTCGAAGAACCCGTTCGCCTTCATGGAGCTGCAGGACGTGCAGGAGCTGTCCAACTTCTTCGAGCGGCGGGTGTCGGCGTACCAGGTCGGGGTGACCGGCTCGGTGACCTTCGACGACGACTTCTGACCCGCGTCCCCGCCCGGCCCGCCGCGACCGGCTACTCCGGCTCGGTCGGCTGTCCCGCCGAGGCCGGCTCGGTGACGGCGCGGATCGCCGCCGCCGTGCCGACCGCGATCTCCTCGACCTCGTCGGCGGAGACGACCAGCGGCGGGCCGAGCAGGATCACGTCACCGTCGACGCCGTCGGCGCAGCCGGTTCCGCTGTAGAGCAGCAGACCGGCGTGCCGGGCGGCGGCGACGACCCGTTCGGCGACCCGGGCGGTACGGGCGTACGGCCGCGCGGTGTGCTGGTCGGCGACCAGTTCGACGCCGACCAGCAGACCGCGACCGCGGACGTCCCCGACGTACGGCGAGTCGGCCAGCTCCCGGCGCAGGGCCCGGCGCAGCGACTCGCCGGCCCGCCGGCCCGCCGCGACGAGGTCCCGCTCGCGCAGCACCCGCAGCACCGCCCGGCCGGTGGCCGCGCCCACCAGGTGGTGCGAGTAGGTGAAGCCGTGGGTGAAACCGGTGGGCGCGATCGTGTCGTGCACCGGGCCGGAAGCGACGGCCAGACCCAGCGGCCAGTAGCCCGAACTGGCACCCTTCGCCGCCACCAGGATGTCCGGGCGTACGCCCCAGTGGTCGACGCCGAACCAGGTGCCGGTACGGCCGAAGCCGGTCATCACCTCGTCGGCGACGAGCAGCACCCCGTACCGGCGGCAGACCTCGGCGACGGCTGGCCAGTAGTCGTCCGGCGGGACGCAGGCACCCAGCCCGGCCCCGGCGATCGGCTCGGCGATGAACGCCGCGACCGGCCGGGACCGGCACAGCTGCGCCAGCGCCGCCGCGTGCCGCGCCCCGCAGCCGACCGGATGGGTGTCCGGGAACGGGCAGCGGTACTCGTACGGGGTCGAGGTGTGCACCGCCTGCTCCAGCCACGGCAGGTACGGCGCACGCAGCCCGGCCCGACCGGAGACGTCCAACGCGCCCCGGGAGTTGCCGTGGTAGGAGCCGACCCGGCCGACGATCAGGTGCCGGTCCTCGCCCCGGGCCAGATGGTAGGCGCGGGCCATCTTCAGCGCGGTCTCCACCGCCTCGCTGCCGCCGGAGACCGGGAAGACCAACGGATCGTCCATCGGCAGTACGGCCGCGAGCTCGGCGGCGTACTCCTCCAGCACGTCGGCGCGGAACATCGAGCCGTGCGCGTACGCGACCGCGCCGGCCTGCTCGGCCTGCGCCCGGACCACCTCGGTGACGCCGTGGCCGATGCCGACGACGATCGCCCCGGCGGCCGCGTCGAGGTAGCGCTTGCCGGTGGTGTCCCACAGCTGCGCGCCGAACGCCGAGGCGATCCGTGGCGCGTCGTCGGACACCCGGCCGAAGACATGGCTCATCCCGGTACGGCGACGGCCCCGCCGGCTGCGATCTCCCCGCCGGCTGGGGCCTTTCCGTTGCCGGCGACCTTTCCGTTGCCGGCGGCCTGCATGTCGGCGGCGACCTCGGCGACGGCGGCGCCGAACAGCCGCAGACCGGTCTGCGCCTGGGCCCGGGTGATCACCAGGGGCGGCGACATCCGTACCGCGTTGACGCCGGCCTCCAGCACCAGCAGGCCGCGACTGAACGCCGCCTGCTGTACCTGGCCGGCGATCTCGCCGGTGGGGAACTCGACGCCGATCATCAAGCCGACCCCGCGCACGTCGACGAGTAGCTGCGGGTACGCCTGCTGCAGTTCGCGCAGCCCGGCGAGCAGGAACTCACCCTGCTCGGTGGCGTTGTCGAGCAGGCACTCCTCCTGGATGACCCGCAGGGTGGCGAGGCCGGCGGCGCACGGCACCGGGCTGCCGCCGTAGGTGGAGCCGTGCGCGCCCGGACCCCAGGCCTCCATCAGCTCGGACCGGGCCAGGAACGCGCCCAGTGGCAGGCCGGAGGCGATGCCTTTCGCGCTGATCAGGATGTCCGGCTGTACGCCGGTGTGCTCGATCGCCCACATCCGGCCGGTGCGGCCCATGCCGCACTGCACTTCGTCGGCGACGAGCAGGATCCCGTGCCGGTCGCAGATCCGCCGCAGCCGGGCGAGCCAGCCGGCCGGCGGCACGATGAAGCCACCCTCACCCTGGATCGGTTCGACGAAGATCGCCGCGACCTCGCTCGGATCCACCTGGTGCTCGAACAGCACCTCCTCGATGAAGTCCAGCGAGGCTGGTGCGTAGGGCGCGTGCAGCACGCCGGGCAGCAGCGGGCCGAACCCCTTGTGGTACTTGGACTTCGACCCGGTCAGCGTCATCGCCCCGTAGGTGCGGCCGTGGAACGATCCGTAGAAGCTGATCACGTACTGCCGGCCGGTGGCGTACCGGGACAGCTTCAGCGCGCCCTCGACGGCCTCGGCCCCGGAGTTGGTCAGGAAGACCCGTACCGGCCCGTCCATCGGCGCGGTCGCGGCCAGCGCCTGGCACATCTGGCCGTACAGCGGCAGGTAGAAGTCGCTGGCCGAGTAGTGCAGCAGGGTCGCGGCCTGCTGCTGCACCGCCTCGACGACCGTGGGGTGGCAGTGGCCGGTGGAGGTGACCGCGATCCCGGCGTTGAAGTCGAGGAACAGGTTGCCGTCGACGTCCTCGACGACGGTACCGTGGCCGCGCCGGGGTGCGATCGCGTAGGCGCGGGGCAGCGACGGGCTGGTCACCGCTTGGTCGCGGGCCAGCACTTCGCGGGCCTGCGGTCCGGGCAGTTCGGTGACCAGGTGCGGTTGCGGGCGGTCCGGGTCGAACCAGTCGGGGATCGTCGTCATCAGGCCACCACCGTCTGCGACTGCTCGCGGAGGAACTGCTGGAGGTAGTACGGTCCGCCACCGGCCTTGCCGGTGCTGCCGGAGCCCTTCCAGCCGCCGAACGGCTGCACCCCGGGCCAGGCACCGGTGGTGGCGCCGGCCGGCCGGTTGACGTAGACGACGCCGGCTTCGATCCGGTCGAGGAAGTGGTCGATCTCGCCCTGGTCGGTGGAGAAGAACCCGGCGGTCAGGCCCAGCGGCACGCTGTTGGCCCGGTCCAGGCCCTCGTCGACCGAGTCGACCGGGCTGACCGCCACGAACGGCACGAACAGCTCGCGCTGGAACAGGTCGTCGTCGGGCGGTACGTCGGCGACGACGGCCGGCGCCAGGTAGTAGCCGTCGGGGCGGCCGTCGACCCCGGCGAGCACCTGGCCGCCGGTGACCACCCGGCCGATGGTCGCGGCGTGCGCGACGGCCTCGCCGTAGCGGCGTACGGCGGCGGCGTCGATGACCGGACCGAGGTACGTGTCGCGGGCCAGCGGGTCGCCGACGACCAGCGACTCGGCCCGTTCGGCGAGCCGGGTGACGAACTCGTCGTGGAGTTCGCGCGCCACGTACACCCGGGAGCAGGCCGAACATTTCTGGCCGGAGAAGCCGAACGCGGAGCGGGCGACGCCGGAGACCGCCCGGTCCAGGTCGGCCCGGGCCGAGACGATCGCGGCGTTCTTGCCGCCCATCTCGCAGACGACGGGCCTCGGGTAGGCGCCGGTGAACGCCCGGATGATCGACATGCCGGTCTTGTACGATCCGGTGAAGGTGAGGCCGCCGACGCCGGGGTGCGCCACCAGCGTCCGGCCCGGGTCGTCGCCGCCGGGGAGGAAGTGCGCGACCCCGGTCGGCAGCCCGGCGTCGACCAGGCACTCGAAGAACTTCCAGGCCGAGAAGGTGCCCTGCAGGCTGGGCTTGAGGACGAGGGTGTTGCCGGCGACCAGTGCCGCGCCGGCCGGCCCGGCGGTCAACGCCATCGGGAAGTTGAACGGGCTGATCACCGCCCAGACCCCGTACGGCTTGAGCACACTGCGGGTGGACTCGTTCGCGGCGATGGTCGCCATGGGCTGGTCGAAACCGTGGTGCTTGTCATACATGTCGCAGTAGTAGCGGATCAGGTCCGCCGACTCCTCGACGTCGCCGAGCGCCTCCAGCCGGTTCTTGCCGACCTCCATGCTCATCAGCGCGGCGTACTCGTTGGAGCGGTCGCTGATCAGGTCGGCCGCCCGGCGCAGCACCGCGACCCGGTCCGGCCACGGTGTCGCGGCCCAGCCGGGCGCTGCGGCGTGAGCGGCGGTGACGGCCGCGTCGACGTCCTGGTCGGTGGCGGCGGTGACGGTGGCCAGCTTGAGCGTCACGTCGCCGGGGCTGACCAGCTCGGCCGGGTCGACCCCGGGCCGGGCGGTGCCGTCGACCACCGGGGTGAGGCGCTGACCCAACCAGGCCCGCGCCCGGTCCGCGCCGTCCTCGTACGCCGTGTGCAGGTCCTCGTTGTCAGCGGACAGGGTCGCGTAGGTGACCCGGAAGCGTGTGGCCACGGAAGAACTCCTTTCGGCGGGACGGCACCCAGTGAAGGTGTGGCAAAATTCCAGACATCATCGCGTCATGCAGGAAAATCTACTGCGCAACGCGTATCAGAAGCAAGAACTTCTCCGCCGAGCAGGGCCGCTGCCGGGCCGCCGGAGGCTGCTGCAGGGCTCACGACAGACGGGGACCGGGGTGCCCGGACCGGCCGTCAGGCCAGCCCGGACACCCCGGTCCGTGGTGTTTCGGTCAGTCAGTCCGGCGTCAGGAGACACCCAGGGTGGACAGGTAGTCCGGGTTCTCAGACAGCCACGCCTCGACGGCGGCCGGCTCGTCACCCTCGTGCACGTTGAACATCAGGTCCTCCAGCGAACCGAGCTGCTGGTCGTCCATCTGGAACTTCTCCAGCATCGCGGTCACCTCGGGGAAGTCCGCGCTGAACCCGGTCCGGGCCAGCGTGGTGATCTCCTCAGCGGTACCCAGAGTGCCTTCCGGGTCGGCCAGGTCCTTCAGCTCGTAGTTCGAGTAGGCCCAGTGCGGGTGCCACAGGGTCACCACGATCGGCTCCTCGTCGCCGATCGCGCTCTGCAGCGCGGCGAGCATCGCCGGGGTGGACGAGGTCCGCAGCTCGTAGTCGTCCAGCCCGTAGGTCGGCATGACGTTGTCCTGGGTGGCGGCGGTCAGGCCGGCACCCGGCTCGATGCCGATGATCTCGTTGTTGAACAGCTCGGCGTTGTCAGCCAGATCCGCCAGCGAGTCGACCCCGTCCACGTAGGCGGGGACGGCGATGCTCAGGCTGGCGTTGTCGTACCAGACCCCGATCGTCTCCAGGTCGTCGCTGTACTCCTCCATGTAGGAGGCGTGCGTCTGCGGCAGCCAGCCGTCCAGGAACAGGTCGATGTCACCGGAGGCCAGACCGGAGTAGACCACGCCGGCTTCGACGTTGGTCAGCTCGACCTCGTACCCCTCGGCCTCGAGGATGTTCTGCCACAGGTAGGAGGCGGCGATTGCCTCGTCCCAGGCCATGTAGCCGATGGTGATGCTCTTGTCGACGGCGTCGGAGCCGTTGTCGCTGCCGGTGTCGCTGTCGGCGTCGCTGCCGCAGGCGGCGAGCCCCAGGGCCAGGGCGGCGGTGGCCGCCACTGCGGCCCGGCGTAGCGGGTTGTTGCGGAACATTCGTTGTCGTCCTTCCATCGTGTTGCCCTACACCGGCGTACTCGCGGCAGCGAGGCAGGGCGCCGGCACCGGTGACCCTCCCTGCGGGATCTCGGTTCGGATACGGTTCAGCTCTGGTTCGGTCTTCGGGTCGGGCCGGTCCGGTCGGACTTGCGGGTCAGGCTTCCTGCAGCGCCCGCTGGGCCTTCGCCGACCGGGTACGGGCCCCGATCGAGTCGGTCAGCCGGTCGAGCACCACCGCCAGGATCACCACGGCCATGCCGCCTTCGAAGCCCTGGCCGACCTGGAGCCGGGCGAGTGCGGTGTTGATCACTTCGCCGAGGCCGCCGGCCCCGACCATCCCGGCGATGACGACCATCGACAACGCCAGCATGATCACCTGGTTGACCCCCTGCATGATGGTCGGCAGGGCGAGCGGCAGCTTGGTACGGAGCAGGACCGCCCAGGGCGACGCGCCGAACGCCTCGCCGGCCTCGATCACCTCGCGGTCGATCTGTCGCAGGCCCAACTGGGTCAGCCGGACCCCCGGCGGCATACTGAACACCACCGTAGCGATCACCCCGGGGACGGCGCCAATGCCGAAGTAGAAGATCGCCGGGATCAGGTAGACGAACGCCGGCAACGTCTGCATCAGGTCGAGCACCGGACGGGTCACCGCCGCGGCCCGCTGGTTCTCCGCGATCAGGATCCCGAGCGGGACCGCTATCGCCAGCGACAGAGCACTCGCCACCAGCACCAACGCCAGCGTACTCATGGTCTCTTCCCAGTAGGGCATGCCGGCGACGATGCCGAGCCCGACGGCGGTGCCGATGCCGAACTTCCACCCGCGCAGCCACCAGCCGAGCGCCGCGAAGATCAGCACCACGACGATCGCCGGCGGTGCGAGCAGCACGTCGACCAGGGGATCCACCAGCGACTCGACGAACGTCGAGATCCCGTCGAAGAGCGCACCCAGGTACTCGGTCGTCCAGTCGACGACGAACTCGAACGCCGCGCCGATCCGGACGTACGGGAGGATGCTGTCAATGCCGTCAGCGGCGTTCATGAACGGTCTCCCTCCGGGCTCAGCACTGCATCAGCCGGGGTTGCCTGATCGGGGACTGTCGCGGTGATGGTGCCCACCTCGCTGGAACTGGTCGGCTCGGCGTCGTCGCTGGTCCCGTCGCTGGTCCCGTTGCCGGCGTCGCTGCCGATGCTGCCGAGCGCGGTGAGCAGGGTGATCCGGGGGATCACGCCGGCGAGCCGGCCAGTGGCGTCGGTCACGGCGAGCGGGTGCGAACTTTCCGCACAGGGGGTGAACAACTCGGCGACCGGGGTGTCTTCCCCGGCGACCCGGACGTGGTCGGTGGTCACCACGTCCTGCAGGTTCCGCCGGCCGTCGCGGACCGCCTGGTCGATGACGTCGTCGGAGACCGTACCGAGGAACTGCTTGTTCTTGCCTGTGACATAGATCGCGGAGGTCTGGGTCTCCCGGAGGATCCGGGCGGCGACCCGGGGACCGGAGTTGACGTCGACGACGCCGAGCGGTCGCTCCATCACCGATGAGGCGGTGAGGATGCGGGTACGGTCGACGTCCGCCACGAACTGTGCGACGTAGTCGTTCGACGGGTCGGTGAGGATCTCCTCGGCGGTGCCGAGCTGGACGATCCGGCCGGAGCGCATCACGGCGATCCGGTCACCGAGGCGCATCGCCTCATTGAGGTCGTGGGTGATGAAGACGATCGTCTTGCCGAGCTGAGCCTGCAGGTCCAGCAACTGGTCCTGCACCTCGCGGCGGATCAGCGGGTCGAGGGCGGAGAACGCCTCGTCCATCAGCATGATGTCGGTGCCGGCCGCCAACGCCCGGGCCAGGCCGACCCGCTGGCGCATCCCGCCGGACAGCTCCTGGGGCAGTTTGTCCGCCCAGCGGTCCAGACCGACCAGGCGCAGTGCCTCCATCGCCCGCTCCCGCCGTTCGGCGCGGGGCAGCCCGGCCGCCTCCAGCGCGTAGCCGGCGTTCTCCAGCACCGAGCGGTGCGGCAGCAGCGCGAAGTGCTGGAAGACCATGCTGATCTTCTCGCGGCGCAGCTTGCGCAGCGCGGCCGGCTTGAGCTTGGTCAGGTCGACGCCGTCGACCTCGACCGAGCCGCCGGTCGGGGTGAGCAGGCCGTTCAGCATCCGGATCAGGGTGGACTTCCCGGACCCGGAGAGCCCCATCACGACGAAGATCTCGCCGGGCCGGACCTCGAAGTTGGCGTCGACGACGGCTGCGGTGGCGCCGCCCAGGTTCGCCGGAGCATCGGGTTGGCTGGTCTTGAGGCGCTCGAGCGCCTTGTCAGCACGTTTGCCGAAAATTTTGTACAACGATTTCACGACGATTGCGGACACGATCTCCATTCCAACGAATGTCGTGACGCTGGTCCCAATCGACGCACACGGCAGGTGTTCATCGACCGAAATCGAGTCGTCGGACGGTCGGTGGGCAAGTCAAACCAGGTCTGTGGTGGGGGTTTGCACCCGACCATACCCGACGGTCTGCCACGAACGAAAAACATCCCCGTACGGGATATTTCGGACATCTCGCGCGGGGTGTCTGGGGGCGGTGCTGCCATTCCAGCTGTTCCATTGTCGACGGTATCGCCACCGAATCAGGTATGTGTGCTGGCGGTACGGCAAAGCGCACACCGCGCTCGCCAGCCCGAGATGCGAGGTATGACGAGGAACCTCCGGTTATCCCGGGGGTAGGGCCCCTGACCTGCGGCGGCGACGCCCAAGGGCGCCCGGCGGAGGTCTGTGCCGCAGGTCGCCGTAGCTACCTGGATAACAATTCATCGGCAACTGGGTGGGCCACTGCTGATCTGCGGAAATGGGCGGCCGGGGCGACGGTTCGGGTTGAACGTGATCTCTCGACGGTGAATCATTAATCGAGTTTCGTAAAATGTGCTGGCAGGGTGTGGGGGAGTGCGGTGCCCGAAGTGCCGCTCGATCGTCGTGAATGGTTGGTGCAAATGAGCGGGCAAGGGTTTGCGTGGCGATGAGCGCGCTAACCTCTCTGCACCGCCCTGCCGTCCTGCCCTTAGCCTCTGTGGCTCTGCTCCCTGCCTCTGCTCCCTGCCTCTGTCGCCCTGGCACCTCGCCCGATGAGCCACCTCCCCCCGCTGGGCCGCTGCCTCCGACTACTTCCCACCCACAAGCCGTGCTGGCTCACCCGGACTTCGCAGCCCGAAGGCGGTTCTGGAGATGGGCACCCTGACCTGACGGTCGAGAAAGTTGCATGTTCAGTGTCGGTCGGGCAGCGACATTCGTGGCGCCCGACGCGAGCCCTTGCGGGTGGAACTGTCGACCCGACCACTGAGTGGATCACTGCGGTCGATCCGGTCTCTTGCCTGACTGCCCCGCATAATTGGGCAAAACCGCCTATAGTCCTGTCTATGCTCAGTACTCGGGCGAGAATCCGGCACGCCATCGGTGACCAGCGGATCATCCGCGTCCAACGGCTCGTGGCACCTGTCGTGCGCCGCAACCTGACCCTGCTGGCCAGGGTCTACGACACCGACAAGGGTCGCGGGCACGGCTACGCCGCGCTGTACGAGCGGCATCTCGGCGACCTCCGCGACCGCCCGATCAACCTGCTCGAAATCGGCATCGGCGGCTACGACTCAACCACCTGGGGAGGTTCGTCGCTGCGCACCTGGCGGGACTACTTCCAGCGTGGCCAGATCCACGGCCTCGACATCGCCGAGAAGCAGATCGACGAGCCGCGAATCCACGTTCACCGCGGCGACCAGTCCGACCAGACCTACCTGCGGGAGCTCGGGCGCCGGTACGGGCCATTCGACGTCGTCATCGACGACGGTAGCCACGTCAACGCGCACATCCGGGCATCGTTCGACGCACTCTTCGTCGACCACGTGCGACCGTCGGGCTTCTACATCATCGAGGACATGTCGACGGCCTACCTCGACGAGTACGGCGGCGGCCCGCCCGGAGACCAAGGCACATCCGTCGGACTCGTCCAGAGCCTCTGCGACGATGTGAACCGACGGCACTGGGCGGGGTGGCACGGACGGCCCGCCCTACCCGTACGGGCCGTCCACGTCTACGAAAAGATCGCCTTCGTCCAGCACGGCTGACCACCGGCGGAGCTGCAGTGGACATCGACGACGCGGCGGCGGTCAGCCGAGTCCCTTGACGCCCGGATAAGCCGTGTCCGAAAGAACCTGTACGGCGGTGCCTGCAACGGAGGTAGAGGGGTGGTACACCCGCAGCGGATGCCGCGTTCGACCTTGTCAACCCACGAGCGGGGTTTGCCGATCCGGTTCGCGAAGACCTGTTGGGTGAGTCCCCGTCGGGCGCGGAGTTGGGCGATCCGCCGGCCGATGGGCTGGTCGGCGATGCGGTGGCGGCCGGGCGCGGTCATCGGTGCATGCTCCGGTGGATCTCCTCGGTGGTCGCGCCGCAGCGGGGGCACCACCGGGACTTGACGCGGATCGCGAACAGGCCGAGGAGGAAGCCGGGCATCAGGCCGGCGAAGACGATCGGTAGCAGTCTGGCGATCACGAGCACTCTTACCCTCTGGCGAGGCCGGCGGGTCGGAGCGCGGCAACGCTCCGACCCGCTGGCCCGTTTCACCGGAATCGGATTCGGGTCACCGCCAAAATCCGATGTGCCCAGTTGACCCCAGTCGGGTGGTGACAGGAGGGGGTGCGCGTGGTGCGTATCGGTGCGGATCAGTGTCAGGGCAGCCTGCCGGACACCAGGTCCGCTACCGTGCGTGAGAGCGACCACTACGGATGAAGGGTCGATGCGGTGGCAGTCAGCGGGGACGGGATCACGCGCTTGTTGACCGAGGCGGCTGGCAGCCTGAGCAGTCGGCACGATCCTGGACCTGCGCGCCGCCGAGGCGTACGCCAACAACCACGCCGTCACCGACACCCGCCGTGCGCTCGACAGCGCCTTCGACCGGCTCACCGACGAACGTCCGGAACACGGCGACCCCGACTGGGCGTACTGGATCAACGAAGCCCAGGCCCACGCCCAGGCCGGCTACTGCTACGTCAAACTCGAAGACTGGACCCGCGCCCGCGAACACCTCCGAGCCGCGCTACGACTCCAGGACAACGAGTACAGCCGCGAAGGAGCACTACGCAACGCCCTGCTCGCCACCACCTACGTCCGGCAGGACCAACCCGAACTGGACAAGGCACTCGCCCTCGGAGACCAGGCCGTCCAGACCCTCACCGGCCAGGTCACCTCCGCCAGATGCATCAAGCACGTCCGCAACCTCGTCAGCGCACTCGGCCCCTACCGACGCACCCCCTCCGTCCGCCGATTCTGCAACGACGCCAAAGACCTCATCGCCACGTGAGTAGGCCAGCAGCCATCAGACGAGGGAGCGAGCATGGAACGTAACACCTGGCGCACGTCGAGCCGGTCCGGCAGCAACGGCCAGTGCGTCGAGGTCCGCGACCGGGGCACCCAGATCGACGTACGCGACTCCAAAGCCCTCGCCGCCGGGACGCTGACCTTCGCCCCCGCCGCCTGGACCACCTTCACCACCACCATCAAGACCCACGGCGCCCGCCCGTAACCCCTGGCTCCCCCCTGCTCGTGGCGGCTCTCCACACGGGCCGCCACGAGCGCACCAACTGTGTCAGTCACGGCCGATGATGGTTACCGAATCGGGGATGCGGGATGGGCCGACGGATTTGCCTGACTCTGCTTGGTTTCGCGCTGACGTCGTCGGCGGACGAGTGGAACATCGCCTATCAGCCGTCGGACGTCACCTTCGCCACCGGCCGGCCACTGTCCGGTGAGGTCGTCGACCACTTGGACACCATTACCGCGAGCCTGCGGCGGATGGACGACCACCTCGGCAGCGGCCAGACGCTCGGCCTGGTCTGTCAGCACCTGGCGACCGTGGTCGAGGTGCTACGCGAGCGCCGGTACACCGACTCGGTGGGGCGGCGGCTACACGGCACTGCCGGTGAGTTGATGCGCCTCGCGGGTTGGCTGTCGTTCGACGACGGAAACCACAGCCAGGCGCAACAGTTCTGGATCGCGGGCCTCTACCAGGCCCACGCCGCCGGTGACCGTGGCCTCGGCGCGAACATCCTCGGCTTCATGTCCTACCAAGCAGCGGACCTCGGCCAATTCTGGCAGTCGATCACCCTCGTCGAACCTTGTCCAACCCCTGCGCCGACGGCGGTAGATTCGAATTTTCGGTGTCTGACCCACGCCGCAACTCAACGTTCTCCGCCTCTAGCACTACAATCCGGGCATCCCACTGCGCGACAGCCTTCTCCAACGCCACGAGCCGCTCCACGATGGAAGGGACGTCGGGCGCCCGGACATCCTGCCCAACAACCCCGCCAGATCAAACCAGCCCGAACCGGCAAACCTGATTGGCTACGCTCATTTTACCCCAGGCTCGTCTGCGTAGTGCGAGTTGAGGAATGCGGTAAAGGAGGACCAGGTGCGCAATGGATTTGGATCACCCTCCGCGCAAAGTACGACTTCGGGGTCAGGCGTAAGCGTGTCCGACATCCAGTACACGAGATAGCCCTGATGCATCCCGAATACGATCGCCCCATCGGGAAGAGAATTGGTCCCGGAATTCTCATCGAAGAACTCGTCCGCCCACTCCTTCATTCGGAGGATGGTCGGAAAGAATGCGTCCGTTCCTCTGAGTATCCGACCCGCCCGCACCCCCATGTGGGAAAGAAACTCTACATACGCTGACGGAAGCTCCGAAAGGTTCCATGCCTCCCGAATTTTTGATATTTGCTCTGCCGTTATTCCAAGTACGCCGCCAGGCTCCTCGATGCGAATTAACTCCGCCAACCTTCCAACTTCGTACATCATTCAGTCCTGCCCCGTCGAGATACGGATGCTAATTCCAGGAAATCTCATTTTAAACTGACCAATCACATCTTCGCAACTAGGGCAAACTATCCGTTCCGAGTAGAGCTGGACAGTTCCGGTAGATGTTGGGCTGAGACCGATCGCGAGATCCTCAAGAAGAAACACTTCGGAGTCATATGCTCTAGACGGGTTGGGCGGCGTGAACTGCCTTGCGCTAGGCATGGACACCTCCCCAGGGTTGACGTGTCGACCGCTAGTCGCGATACCGACTGTCGACGCTTGCCCATCGATCTGAGACCGCATAACGGCAATGTTCTTACTTTCCCGAACACCCAGTCCCCCATTCCCGTTGACCCGATGGTCTGCCGCAATTTTTGCCAGACCGCAGTTGTGTACGAGTACGGGGGTTGCGTCGGCTACTACATGGTAGGTGTGGACGCGGCTGATGGTGAGGTTGTGGACGGTGGCGTGCGGGACGGTCCAGCGTTGGATGGCTGCGACCTGGACCCAGGTGCCGGAGCTCGTCTGGAGCCACTGGCCGGGTTGCAGGGCGGTGGCGTCGATCCACTCGTCGAGTTCGGGGACCCAGAAGGGGTGTCCGTCGGTGGCGGTGATCTCGGCGGTCTCCGAGCCGTGCTGGCCGTCGGTGTCGATGGTGATGGTGACGAGGTGTTTGATGCCGTCGCGGTGATGGTGGCGGTGACGGTCTCGATGCTGGTGGTGCCGGTTTCGGGGTCGGCAGCGATCACGGTGTCACCGGGCTTGACGTCCTCGATCGGCGTGGTGGTGCCGTCGGCCATCAGGACCTTGGTGCCGGGGGTGAAGCTGTTGTTGAGACAGCTGTCGGCGGGTTTGTCTCCGCCGCCACTGGATCCGCCGTTGGAGCGTGAGCTGGCGCCGGTGTTGCCGCCGGGTTTGGAGGTGGCCTTGCCGCTCCCGCCTCCTGCGCTGGCCCGGCCGCCGCCTCCGCTGCTGCCGGCGGTGGAGGCTTTGGGGTTGGTTTTGGCCTGGGCCTGTTTCTGGACGGGGTTGCCGGTCTTCTTCGACGCGTTGACAGCTTTGTTGCTGGTGGTGTTGGCCTTGTCTGCGGCTTTCTTCGCGGCGGCCTGCGCGGCGCGTTTCGCCCGCTCAGCGGCCGCCTTCTTCGCGTTCAACGCGACGGTCTCGGCGGCGCGGGCCGCCCGCAGCACCGCCTGGGCGGCGGCTTTCGCTTTCTGCCAGGCCCTGATCGCGGAGAAGGTACGTTCGACGGCCTTGACGATCCTGCCGAACGCTTTGAACAGTTTGAAGGCGGGCACGAACTCGGTGATCAGGTCGACGCAGGACCACACGTCGCCGCCGAAGCAGCCCAGCGCGGCGTTGAGGCCGATGAACTCCTTGAGCACGTCCCAGGCCACCGACAGGATGACCGACGTCATGGACCGGCCCGCGGCCGACCGGGCCTGGGCGACCTGCGCGGTGGACAGACCCGCACCGGCCAACGCCGCCGCCCGCTCCGACGCGGTCAGGCTGATCGACAGACCCGACGGGTCGGCGTGGGTGACCGGGTTGTTGTGCGCGTACGCGTACCCGTTGGACTGCAACGGGTCCGCCACATCGAGGACCGGGTCGGCGGACAGGAACCGGCCCACCACCGGGTCGTACAGGCGGGCCCCCAACGGGGTGTAGCCGGACGCCTCGTCCGGGACCGCGCCCAGGAACCCGGCCCGGGTCTTCAGATTCGTGGCCAGCACGTCGACCGCGCGGGGGTTACCGAACGGATCCCGCTTCAGGACCCGTACCGGCATCCCCGACAGGGTCGAACCGACCTCCGCGTACGGGCTGCCCTGATGATCGGCCGCGACCGCCGCCAACTGGACCGACGCCGACCCGTAGGCGTACCGCAGCATGCCGCCACCCGGCACCGCGTAGCTACGCTGACTGTTGACGTTCACCCCACCAGCGGCCACCGTGACCACCGCGTCGGCCAGGTGCAGCGTCGCCCGCCGGTCCTGCACGGTCAGCAACCGCGCCCCGTCCGGACCGTAGACGTGCCGGGTCTCGTCCTGCGCCGACCACACCTGACCGGTCGCGGCAGCATCACACACGGCCAACACGACCGGCGTCGAGTTCACGGTCGCACCACCATCGACCGCCAGACACAGACCGGACCCGGTGTGCCGCAACTGCCCGACCGCCGTACGGGCCAACCGCTGCGCCGCGGTGCCGTCACACACACGCAACTGGACAGCCGACCCGGCCGTGTCCCCGTCCGGCTGGACACACCAGTCGTCGTACACCCGCAACGTGCCCGGGCCGGTGCCCGCGCCGCCGGCTACGCCATGCGCCGTGCTCGAACGGCTGCGACTACTGCTGCGCCCGGATCCCTATCAACGGCTCGACTTGCAGATCGGCAACGGACGTCGACGATGCGGCGGTCAGCCGAGGCCCTTGACGCCCGGATAGGCCGCATCTGAAAGAACCTGTACGGCGGTGCCTGCGGCGGAGGTGGAGGGATGGTAGACCCGCAGTTGTCCGTCCGACGTCCACCGGGCCCACATGTCGGGTATGCCGTCGCCGTTGACGTCGGGGACGCCGATCACCAGGTCGACGCTCGCGGCCGACCAGCCGGTGCCGAAGGAGACGTCACCGTCGCGGGAGTTTATGGCCAACTTCAACGAGTGCAGGTCGACGCTACCAGCGACGGTGCCAGGTAGGCCGTGCCGCACAGACATTCTGCCGTTGTCCAAGTCGCGCCACAGTAGGTCCGGGGTGCCGTCCTGGTCGATGTCGGCCACGTTGACGATTTCCCGCCGGGCCCAGGCGGTGCCCTCCATCAGGGTCGCCTGCTGGAAGCTGGCTCCGGTGTAGCCGCTCAACGTCCAGAATGCGGGGCCGGCCCGCAGGACCAGGTCGGGGTGACCGTCCCCGGTGATGTCCCCGACGGCCTTGAGCTGGGTCCAGATGGCCGGGTCCGGTGCGTCGGCCGGCAACCGCACCCGGATCCGGTCGTCGACGTCGAAGCTGCCGTACCCGTCGCCGGGGTAGATCCAGAAGCCGCCGTCGGGGGTGCGGACGAACAGATCGGTCACGCCGTCGCCGGGGAAGGCGTCGCCGTACTTGGTGAGCAGCGCGACCTGGGAGGTCGCCGGGTCGTACCAGTGACCAGCCGGGTCGAGCTGGCCATCGACGCTGTACGACGCCGCCAGGGATCCGTACAGGGCTCCGTCGGTGTCGCTGGGATAGGTCCGCAGATTGCCGTCGGCGTCGATGATCGTCAGATCGGGTCGTCCGTCACCGCCGGTGTCACCCGGCCCGTCGGCGGTGTCGCGAGGCGGTACGTAGAAGGTGTGGTCGGTACGGGCGCTCCGGTTGCCGGCCGCGTCGTACGCGTACACCTGCAGGGTGGTCGGGCCGGAGTGTCGGGGTCGCAGGTCGGGCACGGTCGCCGTGCCGGAGTTGGCGGTCACGTATGTCAGCTCACGCCCGCCGAGCGCGTAGCTGAACTGGGCGGCGTCGGCGGCGGTGAAGGTGACCGGACCGGTCTGGCCGAACTTCACCGTTGCCCAGGTCGCTCCGTCCGGGGTGGCGGCCAGGAACACGTCGCTGGTGACGGCCGGAGCCGGTGGCGCGCTGGCGTCGATCGTGATCCGACAGGGTTGATCACCTGGCGGGAAGTACCACGATGTCGCACCGTCGGTGTCCTCAGACCGGACGTCCCAGGAGTAGGTGACGCCGTCCACCAGGCTGGTGGCGGGGATCGTCACGCTGCCCCGGCCGCTGCTCAGGCTGGTGACGAGGGTCCCGGCGGGCACCGTGCCGCCGGTGGGCCAGAAGCGGAAGCGCAGCCCGCGCAGGTTTCCGTCCGGGTCTGAACCAGTGGCGGCCAGCACCAGGTTGGTCCGGGCGACGAGGGTGCCGCCGCCGGGCCCGGGGGCGCAGTTTCCGCCGGGTGTGATGGTGCCGGCGGTCGGCTCGTTGGGGCTGCGGTTGTAGACCACGGTCAGCTCGGTCGCACTGACCTGGAACTTGCGCCAGGTGTGGGTGTCGTCCTCATCGGTGGCCCGCATGACGAAGGTGATCTGGGACCAGCCGTTGGTCGCGCCGGCCTGGGCCCCCTGCTGCACGTCGAAGCTGACGTACGCGTCGGCGCACTGGTTGCTGTAGCCATGCGCGAACGACCGACGCTGCTGCTCGGAGATCCAGTCCGGCTGCTTCTTCCAGGTGGTGCCGGAGGAGATCGCACCGGTGAGCCACAGCCGCATCTCCCGGGCCTGGCAGCTCCACGAATGGTTGTTCAGCAGCCGCAGACTCGCCGAACTGACCGTGGCGCCCTCGATGCTGCTGTTGAATCCCATCCGCCAGAAGGTGCGGGCGCGCAGCGGCGTCTCCTCCTCGTAGCCGACCCGAGCGACGGTGCTGCCGTTGTTGAAGTTGGTGCCGTTCCAGGTGTTGGTATTCGGGTGCTGGCTGTAGATGGTCGCCCACGCTTGGGTGGTGCTGCGCATCGTCGGATCGAGGAAGATCGGGAACCGGGCATCGGGGTCGTCCAGCAGTCCGCTGGCCGCCGCGTCCAGCCGCAGCCGCGCCTCACCGGTGCCGTCACCGTCGAGTGTGCTGGGCAGTTGGCCGACCTTGGAGCCCGGCTCGGCACCGCTGAGGCCGGACAGGCTCAGCACGTCGGTCGTGGTGGCCACCGAGGTACGCGGGGGCGAGTCGGGGTCGTCCGTGTTGCGTCCGGAGGAGTCCCAGCCGAACGGGGTGGGGATGGAGCTGATCTCCTCGTCGTCGGCCGGGTCGAGGATCCGGACCCCGCCGGTGACCGGATCGTGCTGGAAGACAGCGGTCGCCGACCGCAGGCCGTAGTTGATTTGGCGGACCGAGTCCACCGTGGCCGCGTCGGGCGTCTTGACGATCAGAAGTTGGGCGACGCCGCCGTCGTCGCGTACCACCATCAGCAGGTCGACGCCGGGCAGCACGTCGGGGTAGAGCGCCCGGGGGCCGTCGAGCACCGGCTCGGGTAGCGGACCGGGCCAGGTGTACGTGATGGTGTGACCGTCGAGGTCCAGCTCGGCCAGCACCCGGTCAGTGGTGTCGGTGGTGTCGGCGGGTTGGTCGTCCGCTGCCGCGTACCGGTCGGCGGCCGGTCCGCCGCTGGAGAAGCGGACCGGCGCCGGGGCGTTGACCGGCCGTACGCCGAGACCGTCGGCGTCGTCGGTGACCCGGCTGCGGCCGGCTCCGTCGGCCCGGCCCTGGTCGGCCGCACCGGTGCGGGTGAGGGTGGTGTCGAGTTCCGCCCACTGCCCGGTGGTGTCGCGGGCCCGCTGTGCGATGGCGTGGCTGGTGGTACGCAGTTGCCCGTCCGGTCTGGCCCAGGTGAGTGAGGTGGCGGTCGTCGCGGTGTCGATCAGCACCTCCTCACCGGTGCGGCGGGCCTGGGCCAGGGCCGCTGAGTCGTCGAGCGGGCCAGCCGACGGTGCCGGGTCCGGGGCGACGAGCCGGTCGATGGTGGACCGCAGCCAGGGCAGCGTCGCGGCGACGAGCGCGACCACCAGCAGACCGACGGTCAGGGTGAGCCTGGTGCGCGTACGCGTGAATGGGCTGAGCAGGCGAGGCGCGGTCACTGCGGTCTACTCCCGTGGGACCCGGTGGGCAGGGACGATGTGGACACCACTGCGCCCGCTCGGCGGCCACGGGGCAGAAGTCCGCACACGATCGCACGGACACCACTGTCGACGCGCCCCTCTTTAACGTTACTAACCTGTTATATCCCACTGGTGCGCATCGCCACCCGCGCCGGAATACGAGTCTTTGTCAGCTTTTGCTAGTGGCAACTCATCCATGTATTGCGATTTCAAGATCTCTACGCCTTGTGTGCAGATTGCCACCACAGGTCGTGATTGACCAGTGACGCAGTTCACTCAGATCCCTGCCGTCAACCTGCCGCTCACTTGAGTGTCAGATCAACTTGACGCAGAGTGCTCACGACCGTGCCCCACACCCGGCGTGTGCTCTCGCGGTCCGTCCGCACCTTCTCTTCGCGCCTGGGAGTCGACGCGCATGCGTGGAACCGGTCCACAGTCCTGGCAGCTGGACCGCCGAGCCGCCGGTGACCGAGCCACCCGTACCAGAGCACGCCGGCTCGGCCGACGGCTTGCCAGCCGGGGCGGCACGCTCCTGCTGACGGCGGTCATGGTGGTGACGGTCCTGCCCGCGCAGGCGTGGGCGATACCCGGCCCGGGAATGAGCCGCGAAGCGATCGAGGTCGACCTGCCGGACATCCCGGACGCCGAACTGGTCGGCCAGGACGAGTCAGCCGAATCCGACCTGACCACCGCCGACGAGGTACCGGTGGTGCCGTACGAACCGCAGGCCGTGACCCCGTGGGAGTCCGGCGACGGCACCGTGGACCTCACCGGTCTGGCCGCTGGTGAGACGCTGCCCGTCGACGACCTGCCGGTCGCGCTCGGCGTACCGTCCGATGGCGACCCGGCCGATCTCGCCGGCAGCTGGGCTGTCGGCCTCGCCGCCCCCGAGGCGTCCCAGGCCGCCGGTGTCGCCGGCCTGATCATGAAGATCACCCCGCCGGCCACCGCCGACCCGGCCGCCGAGGTCGCGCTGACCGTCGACTACACCACCTTCGCCGACCTGTACGGGCCGCAGGCCGCCGACCGGTTCGGCTTCCTGCTGCTGCCCGAATGCGTCTACGACGCCCCGGACAGTGGCGACTGCGCCACCGCCGACGGCAGCACCGGCCGCAGCGCCGGACCACAGGCCGGCGGTGCCGGCATCACCGGGACCGGCGAGTTCACCCCGGCACCGAGCCAGGTCTCGGTGGCGTCGACCCGGCGCGTGGTCCGCGGCACCGTCCCGGTCAGCGCGCTGCTGGCGGGCGAGCCCGCAGCAGGCCGGGCCACCACGTCCGCCACGTCGTCGAGTGTGGTCGGCGTACTGGACACCGGCGCGTCAGCGGCCGGCGACTACACCGCCACCCCGCTGCTCTCCTCCGGCTCCTGGGCGGCCGGTTCCTCCTCCGGCGCGTTCACCTACGGCTACCAGGTGCAGGTGCCGGAGACCTCCGGCGGGCTGATGCCGCAGGTCAACCTGTCGTACTCGTCGCAGTCGGTGGACGGGCGGACCTCGGCCACCAACAACCAGGCCTCCTGGATCGGCGACGGCTGGGACTACGCCGCCGGGTCAATCACCCGCAGCTACGCCAACTGCCGGCAGGACTCGAAGAAGGCCGGCTCCAACAACGCCAGCCACCGCACCGGTGACCTGTGCTGGGGGTCGAACAACGCCACCCTGTCGCTGGGCGGGATGACCACCGAACTTGTCCTCGACGACGACGAGCAAACCTGGATCACCGCCAACGGCGACGGCTCCAAGGTGCAGCTACTCAAGGACTCCGGGCTGGCCAACGGCGACGCCGACGGCGAGTACTGGGTGGTCACCACCCGCGACGGCACCCGGCACTGGTTCGGTCGGCACCGGCTGCCCGGCTGGTCGTCCGGCGACCCGGTGACCAACTCGGTGCTCACCGCCCCCGTCTACGGCAACCACCCGGGTGAACCCTGCTACCAGGTCGGCAACTGGGCCGGGTCGGCCTGCACCCAGGCGTGGCGCTGGTCCCTCGACTACGTCGAGGACGTCCACGGCAACGCGATGAGCCTGTGGTGGGCGAAGGAGACCAACTACTACGCCCGCAACTTCAACTTCAAGGACCCGGTCCGCTACGACCGGGGCGGCTACCTGACCCGGATCGACTACGGCCAGCGCGCCGACAGCGTCTACTCGGCCGCGCCGCTGGCCCGGGTCTCCTTCACCGTCGCCGAACGCTGCTTCGCTGAAGGCTCGCTGACCTGCACCGAAGCCAACTTCACCAGCACCGACCCGAGCAACTACCGGATCTGGTACGACACCCCGGCCGACCTGCACTGCACCGCTGGGCAGAAGTGCTGGAACGCCTCCCCGGCGTTCTTCACCCGCAAACGCCTCGACCGGATCACCACCTCAGCGCAGCGGCAGCCCGGCTCCACCGCACTGCAGACCGTCGACGAATACCGGCTCAAGCAGTCCTTCCCGATCCTGCGGACCGGGCTCAACACGGCACTGTGGCTGGAGTCGGTCACCCGCACCGGCTACGGCCGCAGCGGGAACCCCGACGACAAGATCGCCCTCAACGCGGTGCGGTTCGAAGCCAACCCCGACGACATGCCCAACCGGGTACGCCGCGACGACCGGCCCAACTTCTCCCGGCTGCGCATCGGCCGGGTCATCAACGAGTACGGCGGCGAAACGATCGTCACGTACAAGCAGCCGACCGGGGCCTGCGACACCGGCACCGGCCTGCCCGGCAAGAACGACACCGCCGCGTTGAAGGCCAACACCCGGCTCTGCTACCCGTCCTACTGGCACCCCGACCCGGCAGTCGAGGACATCGACTGGTTCCACAAGTACGTCGTCGACACCGTCGAGGAACTGCCCGCCGTCGACGGCGCCTACCCCACCGTCACCCGGTACTCCTACGCCGACGCCGGCTGGAAACTCGCGGAGCAGGAGTTCACCAAGAAGTCCACCCGCACCTACTCGCGGTTCGCCGGCTTCGGCCAGGTCACCGTGATCACCGGCGACGACGACCCGGCCGTCGGCAGCCGCCGGAGCAAGTCCGTCACCCGGTACTTCCGCGGCCTGGGCGACACCGTCGACGTCCACGACATCGACGGCGTGTTGATCGCCTCCGACGCCGAGCCGTTCGCCGGCCGGATCGCCGAGGAACTCACCTACACCAGCGCCGACGACGCCGACGCGGCGTGGCTGACCCGCAGCATTACCGTGCCGGCCGCCACCGAACTCGCCCGGCGGGACCGCGACGACGGGCTCAGCCCGCTACGCGCCTGGCGGGTCACCGAACCCCGGCAGATCACGTACACCCGATCCTCTGGGACCGGCGACGACACCCGCACCCAACGGGTCGTCGAAGCCCGCACCACCTACGAGACGATGTACGGGCTGCCCACGCACGTCGAGTCCCGAGGCGACACCGGCCGACCCGGCGACGAGTCCTGCACGTACGTCGACTACCTGCACCGGGCCGACCAGCACGTCATCGGGATGACCCGCCAGCTGCGGACCAGCCCGACGCTGTGCGCGGACGCCGACTTCGACGACCTGACCACACTCAGCTCGGCCAGCCGGGTCGGCTACGACGGCCAGCCGTACGGCACCGCCCTCGCCGCGTCGACCCGGGCCCTGGTCACCGGCTCCTGGTCGTTGAAGGCCGACGGGTCCGGTTTCCAGAGCGACGGCACCGTCGCCTTCGACGCGATCGGCCGGGTGGTGTCCCGCACCGATCCGGACGGTAGGACCTCGACGACCACCTTTGAACCGGCCACCGGGCAGGCCTACGAGGTCGTCGAACGCAACTCGCTCGGCCACGAACAGACCGTCGAGGTCGACCCGGGTCGCGGTGTCGCCGTACGCAGCACCGACCCGAACGGGCACGTCAGCCAGTCGACCTACGACCCGCTCGGCCGGCTCGTCGAAGTCTGGGCGCCCGGACGGACCCCGACCGCCGGCGCGGTCCCGGACTTCAGCGCCGAATACCACCTGCCGGCCGGCAAACCGCCGTACGTGGTCACCCGCAGCCGCGGCCACGAGAACCGGGTCGAAACCGCCGTCACCCTCTACGACGGGCTCGGCCGGGAACGGCAGAGCCAGCAGGAAGCCGTCGGCGGCGGCCGGCTGATCAGCGACACGCTCTACAACACCTCCGGTGAGGTGTGGCAGACCAACAACGCCTACTACGCCGAGGGTGCACCGAGCGGCGGGCTGTTCACCCCGCTCGCCGACACCGCCGTGCCGAACGCCACCCGCTACACCTACGACGGTCTCGGCCGGGTCGTCACCGAGATGCCGGTGCTGCGCGGCACGGAAGCACCGGAGCGGGCAACCCGCTACGAGTACGGCACCGACCACTCCACCGTGATCAACCCGGCTGGCTCGCCGTCGTACCGGACCTACTCGGACGCCATCGGCCGCACCGTCCGGGTCGACACGTTCACCGACGCCGCGCGCACCGAGTTCACCACCATGCGGTACGGCTACCACCCGCGCGGCCAGCTGGCGTCGGCCACCCACTCCGCCGACCCGGACCGCCCGTGGACCTGGAGCTACGACCAGCGCGGCCGGCTCGTCACCGCCAACGACCCGGACTCCGGCAGCACGACGCTGACGTACGACCACCGGGACCGGCCGCTGACCTCGACGAACGCGCGTGGCGTGACGGTGTGGAACGGTTACGACGAACTGTCCCGGCCGACGCAGCAGCGGCTCGACGGGCCGGGCGGGACGTTGCTGGCCGAGTACGGCTACGACACCGCGCCGGGTGGCATCGGGCTGCCGGCGGCCGCGACCCGCTACACCGACGGGTTGGCGTACACGCAGCAGGTCGGTGGTTACACCGACGACTACCAGCCGACGTCGACGACGTTGACGTTGCCGCAGTCGGTCGCCGACATGTGGGGTCTGGCGGAGTCCTACACGTACGGCTACGCGTACACCGACACCGGGCTGCCGGCGTCGGTCGACCTGCCGGCGGTCGGTCGGATGCCGGCCGAGCAGGTGCTGGTCCGGTACACGGCCGACGGGTTGCCGCTGTCGGTGTCCGGGCAGGACTGGTACGGCGCGGAGACGGTCTACTCGCCGTACGGGCAGGTGCTCCGGTCGACGTTGGGCGCGCAGCCGCACCGGGTGTGGACGACGGCGTCGTACGACGACGCCAGTGGCGCGTTGACCGATCAGCGGGTGTTCCGGGAGCAGACCGGTGATCAGGCGATCGTCGGCGGGAACCTGGTGTCGCACCGGTCGTACGGCTACGACGCGGCCGGTAACGTCACCGCGATCCGGGAGCACGCGGCCGGCATTCAGGAACGGCAGTGTTTCGGCTACGACCCGCTGGGCCAGCTGACCGAGGCGTGGACGGCTGCCGACCAGACCTCGTGCGCGGTGGCGCCGGCTGCCGCGTCGGTGGCGGCGGGTCCGGACGGGGCCGGCTACTGGCAGGAGTACTCCTATGACCTGCTCGGTAACCGGTCGGAGCTGGTGGAGAAGGACCTCGGTGGTGACACCGGGAAGGACGCGACGACGACGTACGGCTACGGCGGCGCGGACGGGTCGCAGCCGCGCACGTTGACGTCGGTCCGTAAGGATTATGTGACGCCGGCGGGTGCGCAGGTGACGGCCGAGGCCGAGCGGTTGTACGAGGCAACCGGTGAGACGCGGTCGGTGCGGTCGGTGTCTTCCGGTGATGTGCAGGAGCTGACCTGGACCTACGACGGTCAGGTGGAGCGGATCGCCGGTCAGGGCGGTGGCGGCGGGACCGCCTATGTGGGTGTGGTGGGTAAGTGCCTGGACCTGCAGGCGGGGTTCGCGGTTGCCGGTCAGCAGGTGCAGTTGTACGAGTGCAACGGCACGACGGCGCAGCGGTGGTCGTTCACGGTGGTGGACGGGCAGCCGGATTCCGATCTGGGCACGTTGCGGGTGTACGACGACTGGTGTGTCCAGCCGGACGGGGACACGGCCGGGTCGGCTGTCCAGTTGCGTGTGTGTGACGGCACCGCGGCGCAGCGGTTGACCCGTACGGTGGCCGGGCAGTTGCGGCACACCGGGTCCGGTCTGTGTCTGGCGGTCGATGGTGGTGCGACCGTGAACTCGACGCCGGTCGTGTTGGCCGTGTGTGATGCTGCCGCGACCGGTCAGGTGTGGTCGGCGCAGGACGAGACCCGGCACGTCTACGGTCCGGACGGGGCGCGGTTGCTGACCGTGCAGGACCGGCGGGCGACGCTGCACCTGGCCGACGCGGTGGTCACGGTGGCCGCTGGTGGGGTGAACGTCAACAGTCAGCGCAGCTACGCGGTGCCGGGTGGCGGCATGCTGCGGTACGCCTACGGGTCGGCGTCGGTCCAGTTGGCGGCGGTCGCGGCCGATCATCAGGGCAGCCCGTACGCGGAGGTCGGTTCGACCCTGTCGGGGATGCCGGTACGGATCCTGAAGCGGGATCCGTTCGGTAACCCCCGCGCGGTCGACGTGCTGGCCACGAATCTGAAGACCCGGGCCGGGTTCCTGGGCGCGACCCCGGACGAGGCGTCCGGCTACACCCCGTTGGGGGCCCGCCTGTACGACCCGGTGGTGGGCCGGTTCCTGTCCGCCGACCCGGTCCTCGATGTGGCGGACCCGTTGCAGTCCAACGGGTACGCGTACGCGCACAACAACCCGGTCACCCACGCCGACCCGTCGGGTCTGTCGATCAGCCTGACCGCGTCGGAGCGGGCGGCGGCGTTGGCCGGTGCGGGTCTGTCCACCGCGCAGGTCGCCCAGGCCCGGTCGGCCGCGGGCCGGTCCATGACGTCGGTCATCCTGTCGGTGGCCTGGGACGTGCTCAAGGAGTTCATCGGCCTCAACGCCGCGCTGGGCTGCTTCGGCGGCGACGTGTGGTCCTGCGTCGACCTGATCACCGAGTTCGTGCCCGCCTTCAAACTGTTCAAAGCGTTCGGCAGGATCGTCAAGGCCGTCGAACGTACCTTCTCCGCGATCAGGGCCTGGCAGAAAGCGAAAACGGCCGCCCAGGCGGTGCTGCGGGCGGCCCGCGCCGCCGAGACCGTCGCGTTGAACGCGAAGAAGGCGGCCGCTGAGCGGGCGAAACGCGCCGCGCAGGCCGCCGCGAAGAAAGCCGCAGACAAGGCCAACACCACCAGCAACAAAGCTGTCAACGCGTCGAAGAAGACCGGCAACCCCGTCCAGAAACAGGCCCAGGCCAAAACCAACCCCAAAGCCTCCACCGCCGGCAGCAGCGGAGGCGGCGGCCGGGCCAGCGCAGGAGGCGGGAGCGGCAAGGCGAGCTCCAAACCCGGCGGCAACACCGGCGCCAGCTCACGCTCCAACGGCGGATCCAGCGGCGGAGGAGACAAACCCGCCGACAGTTGCCCGCTGAACAACAGCTTCACCCCCGGCACCAAGGTCCTGATGGCCGACGGCACCACCACGCCGATCGAGCAGGTCAAGCCCGGTGACAAGGTCATCGCCACCGACCCCGAAACCGGCACCACCAGCATCGAGACCGTCACCGCCACCATCACCGGCGACGGCGTCAAACACCTCGTCACTATCACCATCGACACCGACGGCCAGCACGACGACGAGGGCAGAGACCCAGACACCACCAACGGCCACAGCGACCCCGGTGTCGCCCAGATCACCGCCACCGACGGACACCCCTTCTGGGTCCCCGAACTCGACGAGTGGATCGACGCCACCCACCTCCAACCCGGTCAATGGCTCCACACCAGCTCCGGCACCTGGGTACAAATCACCGCAATCCACCGCTGGACCACCCCGCGAGCCACCGTCCACAACCTCACCATCAGCCGCGTCCACACGTACCATGTAGTAGCCGGCAACACACCGGTCCTCGTGCACAACTGCGGCAGCGAGGAGGGCGAAGGTCCAGCTAGGCTGTGGCATGTAGGTGAAGGTGGAGCCGACAGTGACCAGCAGGCCCGGATTCCGGAGAGTTCCTGGACGACGTCTGGCGGGAATCTTACGCCTGGAGAAGAGTACGTGTTTGTAGTTATGCCGGATTGGTCGGTTCGAGCAATCGGGTATAGCGCTCACGACGAGGTTGGTCACACAAGTGCATCCCAGCGGAAGCCGGTTATTATGGCGGGCGAATTTACCGTAGGGCGAGACGGGAATATTGTCAAATATGGCAACTTCTCCGGCCACTATTGGCCAGGTGGATCGATCCTTAAAAGTATCGCACAAAGGGCTTTGACTTCAAGTGGTTTTGATGTGAGTGGTGCAAAGTGGGTGCAGTACAAGCCGCCGCGGTAGCATCTGCGTGGACGGTATGTTCGAGTTGATCTGAAGAGGCCGGGGCATCGGGGCATCACTCGAATGATTTCACTCCTCCTCGGTAGTCTGTGGGGTATGTGCGCTCATTTTGCCGGTGATCTCAATGAGTTGTTCTACCTGTGCGGGACTCAGGTGGCTTACGGCAGCGATAAGGCGACCGATCTCGTCGGCTGCGGGGTGCGGTGCTGGTAGATCAGATTTCGACTCCACCGGCACGCCAGAAATGACGATGAGGTCAGCTAGGGGAATCTGCAGGGCGAGGGAAACCCTCCGGAGAAAATCCAAGTTAGGGACCGTTCTGCCGGAGAGCAACTGATGGATTGTGGACCGGGCGCATCCCGATGCGTAGCTGAGAGCCTTCGGCGAAAGACGACGGTTCTCCATCAGGCCCTGCAGTATGCGGGGGAACTCGGGGGTCATGCCATGATCTTACGGTCCCAGCCGAGTCCACACATCGACTGCAGGCGCGCTGTTGAAGAGAAGCCAGCGTCCGAGTGTTGTGGCGAGTCGGCCGTCGACCCAGCCCGACGTCGTGGGCCCAAGGCCTTCGGTGTCCATGTTCCTGGTCGCGATTCGTGATCGTGGGTCGGGCGGCGGCGCGAGGTAGGGCAAGCCGTGCTCGTGCCGGCCCCGAAGGGGTGGCGAGCCGGCACGAACGCTGGCGGGTTTCTTACGGATTGGTTTTTAGGGTGGTGGTGAAGGTGGTCCAGGCGGCGGGGGCGAAGGTCAGCGTGCCGGCGGCGGGGGCTTTGGAGTCGCGTACATCGATTTGGGTGCCCCGGTCGCGGACCTCGACGCACTGGCCGTTGCTGCCGGATCGGCTCGACGTGCGCCAGGCGTTACGTTCCATCCTCGCTCAGCTCCTTGATCAGCTTGACCGACTCGGCGGGCGACATCGCCAGCATCCTCAGATTGTCGTACGCCGCCGAGATCCGCGCCAGGTCGCGGGTCGACTCAAGGAACAGCTCACCGGCCAGGGTCTCGATGTAGCCGAGTGGTGGATCGTCCCGCTCGAAGCTGAGCAGCGCGAAGCCGCTGCTGTCGGCCAGGTGTGCGCCGGCTTCGAAGCGCAACACCTGGATCGTGACGTTGGGCAACTCGCTGAGCGTGACCAGGTGGGAGAGTTGGTCACGGAGTACATCCGGGCCGCCGACCTCGGTGCGCAGTGCCGCCTCGGACAGGACGGCGTGCAGCCGCAGCGGGGTCGGTTGCCGGTGCAGCACCTCCTGTCGGGTCATCCGGGTGGCGACGCGCTGGTTGACCGTGTCCGGGTCGACCTCCCGGCCGATGATGTTGACCGCACGGGCGTAGCGCTCGGTCTGGAGTAGACCAGGCACCAGCGTCGGCTCGTAGTTCTTCAGCTCGACGGCTTCGGTCTCGTAGGCGATGTACGTCGCGTACTTGCCGCCGACGCGCTGCCACCAGCCGTCCTCGCGCAGGTCGCGGGCCTGGGCCAGCAGCGACGAGCCGGGCTCGGCGTCGAGCGGGACGCCGTAGGCGACGAGCAGCTCCATGACATCACCGGCACGTGGCTTGATCTCGCCGGACTCGATCCGGCTGATCCGCGACGACGAGCAGCGGACCGACTTCGCGACTTCCTCGCCGGTCAGTCCCTTGGCTTCGCGGAGCTTGCGTAGATCGCGGCCGAGTCGCCGGGAGCGTGGAGTGGCAGGGGCAAATCGAGGCATGGCCATGATTCTGCACGACCGTTGCTCATCTGTCTGCCCCTAAGGACATGCTTCTATTCATTGATCATGAACGTAGTCTTGCCATGCATCAAGTGATGCTGCAATCTGTAGTCGATACGCCACGAATCAGCCCCGCAGGGTGTGTCGCTGCGGCAACGCGGCGACCCGTCGGGGGTCGGGGCGTGGCAACGCTCCGACCCGCCGGCCCCCGCCAGAAGGTGAGAGTGCTTGTGATCGCCAGACTGCTACCGATAGTGTTCGCCGGCCTGATGCCCGGCTTCCTCCTCGGCCTGTTCGCGTTCCGGGTCAAGTCCCGGTGGTGCCCGCGCTGCGGGGCGACCACCGAGGCCATCCACCGGAGCATGCACCGATGACCGCGCCCGGCCGCCACCGCATCGCCGACCAGCCCATCGGCCGGCGGATCGCCCAACTCCGCGCCCGACGCGGCCTGACCCAACAGGTCTTCGCCGACCGCATCGGCAAATCCCACTCCTGGGTCGACAAGGTCGAACGCGGCATCCGCGCCCTCGACCGGATCTCCGTCGTCCACACCGTCGCCGCCGTCCTCGGCGTCACCCCCGAGGTCATCCTCGGCCCCACCACCAGCCAACCCGAACCGGCCACCGACGTCGCGGCCGCCGTCGAACACCTCCGCGCCGCCCTCGCCCGCTACGACACCCCCACCCCCGACCAACCGTCACCGTCCGCCGACGACCTGCACCGCCGCATCCAGTACGCCCACACCGCCTACCAACACGCCCACTACCCGCAACTACTCCGCATGCTGCCCGACCTGCTCACCCACACCCGCTACACCACCACCAGCGACGCCCCCGACGCCGGGTACCTGCTCACCCGGGTCTACCGGCTCACCGCCCACCTGCTGACCAAACTCAACGAACCCCACCTCGCCTGGCTCGCCGCCGACCGCGCCATCGCCACCGCCAACGGCCACCCCCGGCACACCGCCGCAGCCGCCATCGCCCTCACCCAGGCACTCCGCGCCCTGCACCGCAGCACCCTCGCCACGCGAGCCGCGCTCACCGCCGTACCACTCATCACGCCGGCCACGACCGACCACCCGGCACCCGACGACCACGCCCTCGCCGGCACCCTGCTGATCGAAGCCGCCCTCGCCGCCGCCACCGGCAACGACCCCGCCACCGCACACCAGCTCACCGACCGCGCCGACAGACACGCAGCCACCATGAGCCACCACCAGCGGCGCCCCGACCACGGCGACACAACCACCGCCTTCGGGCCGACCACGGTCACGCTCGCCCGCGCCCACCTCGCCGCCGCCCTCGGCGACCCGCACCAGGCCATCACCCACCACCAGCGCGGCACCGCCGGTCACGGCTGGCGGGAGCTACCCGCCGAGCACCGTGCCGCGCACCTGATCGACGTCACCCGCGCCTACCTCGACACCGGCAACCCCACCGCCGCCGCCCGCGCCATCATCGCCGCCGACCAGATCGCCCCCGCCGAAACCCGCACCCGACCCACCGCCCACACCGTCGTCGCCACGCTCCTACGGGCCGGTCCCACCCCCGACCTGACCCGCCTCGCCACCACCATCGGCCTCACCCCACGACCCTGACCAGCCGGCTGCTGGACCGCGACTCCCTGTGAAGTGCTCGAAATTTGGCAGCTCGGTTGCTCAAATTTTGGTATCCGCACTTCTCGAATAGTGGTAGTTTCACCTCCTGGGATTCGGTACTTCATTGCTACGGAGGGGGCCAGGGTGCTGGAACCACTCGCCGGAATCGCGCAGCGGCGAGTCTCTGCGCTGCTCGATGACCTGCTCCGGGTGGAGCCGGTCATCGCCCTGCACGGCCCTCGGTCCGTTGGCAAGTCCACGGTCCTGCGCGCGCTCGCCGACCGGCACGGGGTCCCCGTTCTGGACCTGGACGAGGTGGGCATTCGCGACGCGGTGGTGGCCAACCCGCAGACAGCCGTCACGACGCCGGGCCTGCTCTGCGTGGACGAGTATCAGCATGCCCCGCAGATCCTCGACGCGTTGAAGGCTCGACTCAACCGCGAAGGCAGCCTTCCGGGTACCGCCGCGTTGACCGGGTCGACCCGCCAGGACGCGCTGCCCCGCACCGCGCAGGCACTCACCGGCCGCCTGCACACCATGACGATCTGGCCCATGTCACAAGGAGAGATCAGCGGCGTCCATGAAGATTTCCTGCCGGCGCTTCGCGCAGCGCCCGACGCGACCGTCGCAGCCAGGCCAGCGTCGACGACCACCCGGACGGAGTACGTTGATCGACTCTGCGCTGGAGGGTTCCCCCTGGCTCTGCGCCGCACAGGCCCCGCGCGCGACCGTTGGTTCGACGACTACGTCCGCCAGTCGCTGGAGCGCGATGCCATCGAGCTTGTCCGGGTACGTCAGCGCAGCATGCTGCGCGAGCTGCTGGGTCGACTGGCTGGAAGAACCGGGCAGGTACTCAACCTCACCAGCGCGTCCCAGGGCCTCGCAGGTGAGCGCAAGACCATCGAAGGCTACGTCCGCCTCCTCGAAGACCTCTTCCTCGTCGACCGACTTCCTGCTTGGGGTACGACGCTACGCGCGCGAGCCGCAGCATCACCGAAGGTGCATGTCGTCGACACCGGCGTGGCCGCCCGGCTGATGCGAGTCTCTCCCGCCAAACTCGCCACACTCGACCCGACCGCCTTGACGGAGTTCGGGCACCTTCTCGAGAGCTTCGTCGTCGGCGAGCTCCGCAAGCAGGCCTCCTGGCTTGACGAAAACGCAACTACGGGGCACTGGCGCACCTACGACGGCGACGAGGTCGACTACGTCATTGAGTTCGACGACGGCAGGGTCCTCGCGTTCGAAGTCAAGGCGAACGAACGCGTCGCGGGCGCCGACCTCAAAGGCCTCCGAGCGCTACGAGACGCACTCGGCGACAGGTTCATCGCCGGCGTGGCGTTCAGCACCGGACAACGCTCGTTCACCTACGAAGACCGCATTCACATCATGCCCGTCGACCGACTCTGGACACCTATCAGCGGCTACCTCACGCTGACGCGGTGATGGGGTGCGGGTCAGGCGATCGCGGCGATGGCGCCGTCGTCGAAGTAGATGGCCTGGTGAAGCCGGCCACCGAGCGCGGCGGCGTAGCGGGCGACGACATCCTGTCCGGAGATCTTGCCCTGTTCGATCTGGGAAACTCGGCCCTTGGTGACGCCCATCCGGTCGGCGACCTGTTGCTGGGTCAGGCCTCGGGCCTTGCGTACCTCGGCGAGGCGGTGCCCGACGACGGTGGCCAGCAGTTCCCGCTTGCCGGCTTCGACCGCCTCCTCGCCGCCGGCCCGTTCGACATAGGCACTCCGGACGTCGCTCCAGCGCGTGTAGCTCGTCACGGCCTCACCTCCTGCATGGCACCTTCTCCTCGATCGATCTCGCAGCTGGGCAGACTCCACCACTGATCTGCTGTCAGCTTCGTCAGGCAGCGGCGTCGCGGGGCTCGAAACCGACCTTCAGGCTCACTCCCAGCGCCGCTGCCAGTCGCTCCAGCACCACGAGTGTCGGCACGGTCCCGCCAGCCTCGAACCGGGCCACCGCAGACTGCGTCATCCCCGACGCCGTGGCCAGCTGCGTCTGACTCCAACCGCGACGCTCGCGCAGCTCACGCACCGAACGACCGAGCTCGAACGCCAACCGCGCCGCCTCGTACGCCTCAGCGGCACCCGGCTCAGCCAACCGCCGCTCCCGCATCGCAGCCCAACCGCCACCCTCACCCATGACTAGACCTCCTCCTCGCCCTCAACCTGGTGTGCCTCGTCGATACACCGCGCCAGCGCCTGCCGCGCTCGGTCGATCTCCCGCTCCTCGCGCATCCGGGTCTTGAAGAAGACCGTCAGCAAGATGATCCGCCTTCCAGGCCCGATCCAGTAGGTGACCCTTACCGCGTGCTGCTCAAGGTGGAACCGCAACTCACGGAGCTTCCGATCAAGCTGCTTCGTGTAAGGCTCACCCAGTAGCGGCCCCTGCTCGGCCAGCAGGTCGACGTAGAACGCGGCTCGGGCGAACAGGGCACTCGGCAGACTCTCCAACCACTTCTCTACTTCCGGTTCCAGCCAAACGACACCCCGGGGCATAGCATGGATGCTATAGCAGCACAGCGGCCACAGCTTGGCCCGACGTCAGCTTGACTGCGCGACCCACTTGACGCATACCGTTATGGGAATATGATGGCTGCCGTGGCACGAGCAGCGACGACGTCGGACGTCTTCAACGCGATCGCCGAGCCGCAGCGCCGGGACATCCTGGCGCTGCTGCGGGCGGGTGAGTGGCCGGTGACCGACCTGGCCCGGGAGCTGGGGATGAGCCAGCCACGGGCGTCCAAGCACCTGCGGGTGCTCCGGGAGGTGGGGCTGGTGCGGGTCCGCGAGTCGGGCAAGCAGCGCCTCTACGGCCTGGACGCCGGCGGCCTGCGGCCGATCCGCGAGTGGGTCGGCGGGTTCGAGGAGTTCTGGAACGGCAGTTTCGACCGGCTGGACAGCTACGTGCAGGACCTCAAGCAGACACGACAGGAGCAGTGACCGATGGCAGGAGCAGAGCGGGAAACATCGGCGGAGCCGGCGACGGCCGACCGGGAGATCGTGATCTCCCGGGTCATCGACGCCCCACCGGAGCTGGTGTTCGAGGCGTTCACCGAGGTCCGGCACCTGTCACGGTGGTGGGGTCCGGAGGGGTTCAGCACCACCACGCGGTCCTTCGAGTTCCGGGTCGGCGGCGAGTGGGACTTCGTGATGCACGGCCCGGACGGCACCAACTACTCCGAATGGATCACCTGGACCGAGATCGTCCCACCGCAGCAGATCGCCCTGCTGCACGGCGAGTCCCGCGACGACCCGAACGCCTTCGAGTCGACCCTGGCCTTCGCGCCGGACGGTGCGGCGACGCGGATCGTGATGCGTACCGTCTTCCCCACCAGGGAGCTACGCGACCAGGCCGTGGAGAGGTACCACGCGATCGAGGGCGGCGAGCAGACGCTGAGCAACCTGGCGGCCTACGTCGCCGAACTCACCCAGCGGCAGGGCAGCACCGGTCAAATGTAACTCGAAATGCAACCAGAGTCGTGGAAATGTAACTGGCCGAGAGTTACATTTGGCTGCTGGCGGAACGTCCTGCTCACGGTGTTGCTACGTGCCGAGCCTGCACGGAGGCGACGGCAGCGCGACCCGTTTGGTGACTGTGCGGTAACCGCGTACGCCGGTACGCTCCGGCGGTGGATCCGGCCGGGAAACCGGGCCCGGCGCGGGAGGCGGCATGGCGATCCACCACGAGAAGGTCTTCGGCGACGCGATCGTCGCGGCGATGTGCGCCGACGGCTGGATCGAAGGCGACCCGGCCGACTACCGGCCCGAACTGGGGCTCGACACCCGACAGTTGTCCACGTTCATCGGGGCGCCCCAGCCTGACGAGTGGGAAGAACTCGTCACCTACTCCGGCGGCGACCACAACGAGGCCCAGCGTGGCTTCGCGTTGCGGCTCGACAGGGCGACTGCTGGCGGCGGCCTGCTCGACGTGCTCCGCAAAGGAGTCAGGGACCACGGGGTGCGGATCCGGCTCGCATACTGCCGTGCGTCGTTCGTGGAGTCCGACGCGATCCCTGACGCCTGCCGCAGCAACCGGCTCACCATGGTCCGCGACACCACCGAGCTGATCTTCGCCCACCGGGCCACAAGGCCGGATCACCGCCGCCGCTAGGCGCTACCCCGGGGCACGCCCGGCGGCTATCGGCCGGAACGTCACGGGGTTGCGGTGCGTCATCGGTTGTGACTAATGTGCGCTGTCCTCTGTAAGCCATCGCGCTCATCCGCTGCTTCGACATTCCATGGGGGAAACCGCAGCATGCCCAGAATGACAGTCCTCGGCCGGTTCGCCGCCGGCTGCGCGGCCACCAGCCTGGCCGCCCTTTCGATCGCCGCCCCGGCGCAGGCCGTGGAGTCAGACGACATCGCCTGGGTCTCGCCGTTCATCGAGTACGTGACCAACATCGCGATGGACGCGACCACGCCGAAGCCGATCGAGATCACCATCAGCAACAGTGTGCCGACCGCCGCCGTCGACGTGTCGGTGACGATCGACGCGTCCACGGTGTCGGACGCGTTCCGGATCGATCTGCCCGGTGCCAGCCAGGGTTGCACGGTCGCCGGCAAGGTGGCCACCTGCACGCTCGACGAACTCGCCGGCGACTCGACGCACGTCTACCGGGTCGACGCCCTGCCGGGTGACCTGGACGTCCTGGAGTACTCGGGCGTCATCGAGGTCACCACCTCCGCCGCGAACATGCCCGAGGAGCAGCAGACCACCGGCAGGGTCCAGCTCACCGGGCCCGGGGTCGATCTCGTGGTCGGTGAGATCGACGACGTGACGCTGCAGCCGGGGGAGAGCACGAACGTGCCGGTCCGGGCCGCGAACGTCGGCACGGTGGCGGCCGCCGGCGTACAGGTGGTGCTGAGCACCGGCCTGGACCTCGAGCTGCCGGACCGGTACGACAACTGCGAGTACAACGCCGACTTCCTCGAGCTGACCTGCCAGATTCTCGGCGAGGTCGGCCCGGGTGAGGTGTTCACCCTGCACGAGGAGACCCCGCTGCGGGTCAGGGTCGGCGAGACCGCACCCGGCCCGTCCGAACGGATCGTCGTGGTGTCGGTGCTGCCGTTGGGTGACGACGAGGTCGCGGCCCTCGGCACGATGTCCGCCCGATCCGCCGGCAACGAGCTCCGCCTGGCCACCCTGGAGCCGCTGCCGGACCTCAACGACACCGACAACTGGACCGAATTCCTGGTCAATATTCCGAACCAGCCGGCCGACTCGGTGGCGATCGGCGCGACGGTGCAGGGGGCGGTCGGCGACGTGGTCGACATCGAGGTCGGCATGCGCAACGACGGCCCGGCCGACCTGATCCTGCCGGGCCAGGCCTGGGCCCCGTCCGCGGTGGTGACGCTGCCCGTCGGAGTCGAAGCGGTCGCCGTCGGTGACCGCTGCGCCCCGGTCGTTGACGGCAGCCCGGTCTGGGACGACCGCGGTCAGCCGAACGGCCTGGTCTACTTCTGCCGGCCCACGCACAGTCCGGTGGCGGGGGAGTCGTTCCACTACCCGTTCCAGGTGGAGATCGTCGGCGCGGCCGGTGCCGCCGGCTCGATCGTCATCGACGGCGGCGTGCAGGACCCGGACACCGACAACAACACCGCCGAGATCACCCTCGGCAGCGGCGGCGAAGGTGCCGGCGGCGGGCTGCCGGTGACCGGAGCCAACGCCGGGCTGCTGGCCGGCGTCGGCGCGGTCCTCGTCGTCGCAGGTGCGGTGGCCGTAGTGATGTTCCGTCGCCGTCGGATCGTCACCGTCGTCGACTGACATTCAGAGGAGCAGCCGACCGTACGCCGTCCAGCCGACCGTACGCCGTCCATCCGGACCCCGCCGGGATCGCCCGGCGGGGTCCGGATGCTGCCTGTCGCTGAGCGACGCGCCCCCGCGAGCAGCGTCCACGGCGGAAAACCGGGTCCCCGCCGTTGACGGCAGCCCTCTACTATGCGCCGCATGCCTGCCGCACCACCGCTCACCCTCACCACCGATCTCACCACCGGATACCCGGAGCTCGTCGAGCTGCGTGCCGCGCTCGACCAGGCGGACTGGGCCGCCGCGTCGCGGCTGTTCACCGGTCAGCCGCCCGCCGGACCGACCAGGCCGTCCGGCGTCGGCACCGAACTGATCTGGTACGCCAGCTCGGTCGACGCCGCCCACGACGTGGCCCGACGCCGACACGACGCCGACCCGACCGACGGTCCCGCCGCCGCGCTGCTCGGCGCCTGTCTGATCAAGCATGCCTGGGCGGTCCGCACCAGTTTGCGCGCCGAGCATGTCAGCCGCGACCAGTTCCGCGAGTTCCACCGGATCCTGCGCGACGCCGAACGGGTGCTCATCGACGCGACCGCGTACCACCCGGACAACTGCGCGGCCTGGACGTACCGCCTCGTCACCGCCCGGGGTCTGGAGCTGGGCCGGTCCGAGGCGCGTCGGCGCTACGACCGGCTCGCCGAGACCGACCCGCACCACCTCCCCGGGCAGCGGCAACTACTGCAGCAGTTGTGTCCGAAGTGGGGCGGTTCGTTCGAGCAGATGCACGCCTTCGCTCGGGAGGCGGCTGCCGCCGCGCCAGCGGGTGCGCTCAACGGCAGGCTGGTCGCCGAGGCCCACACCGAGCACTGGTTGGAGCTGGAAGGCCGGGCGCAGCGCGACTACTGCGCCGACCCGCAGGTGCGTCAGGAGCTGCGCGACGCCGCCGCCAGGTCGGTGCTGCATCCAGACGCGGAGCAGTCGTACGGGTGGGTGGAGGCGCACAACGCCTTCGCCATGATCTTCAGCGTTATCGGCGATCACGCCGCCGCCGCACCGCACTTCGCTGCGGTCGGCAACCTGGTCGCGGCCGATGCCTGGGCGTACCTCAAGGACCCGGTGGCGGCGTTCGGACGGTTCCGTACACTCGCGACGAAGGCGGCAGGTGAGGCCCGATGATCCGGCAACTCGACGTCGACGGGATCCCGGCGCTGCTGGCCCCGACCGGAGGGCCCACGCACGCCGGGCTGATGTTCCGGGTCGGCCAGGCCGACGAGACGCTGGCCCGGCGTGGCCTCACCCATCTGCTCGAACACCTCGTGCTGCATCCGCTCGGCGCCGCCGACTACCACTACAACGGCACCACCGGCAGCGTGGTGACCCACTTTCACCTGTCGGGCTCCGTCGACGACATCACCACCTTTCTGACCGGGGTGTGCAGGTCGTTGCGGGAACTGCCGGTGCACCGCCTGGACACCGAGAAGGCGATCCTGGACACCGAGTGGGCCGGCCGGCCGGCTGCCGCCACCGACCAGTTGCCGCTGTGGCGCTACGGCGCGCGTGACTACGGGCTGGGTGCGTATGCCGAGCTCGGATTGCCCGCGATCACCGCCGAGGACCTGCAGGAGTGGGCGGCCCGGTACTTCACCCGGGAGAACGCGGTCCTCTGGCTGGCGGGTGCCGAGTTGCCGCCGGATCTGCGGCTGGAGTTGCCGTCCGGGACCCGGATGCCGGCCCCTGCCGCCTCGTCGGCGCTGGCGGGTACGCCGGCGTTCTTCTACGGGCCGGGTCGGGCGACCGCGATGGACGCGGTGGTGCCCGCCGGGGCGGCCGCCCGGGTGCTCAGCGGTGTCGTCGAGCGGGAGCTGTTTCGGGCGCTGCGGCAGCGGGACGGCCTGTCATACACGACCGCCACCGACTACGAGCCACGAGGCGACGGCAACGCGGTGGTCACCGCCCTCGCGGACGCTCCCAACGGCAAGGAGGACGCGGTACTCGGTGGCTTCGTCGATGTACTGGCCAAGATCCGGGTGGGTCGGATCGACGAAGCGGACGTCGCCGCTGTCGTCGGTAAGGCCACCGAGGCGCTGTCCAGCGTGGAAGCGGACGGCGCGCGGCTGCCGTCGATCGCGTTCAACCTGCTCACCGGCCGGCCGGTGCGGTCCAGTGACGACCTGACCCGGCAGTTGAAGGAGGTCACCGTCGAGTCGGTGCATGCGGTGGCGACCACCGCGCACGCGTCGTCGCTGCTGATGACGCCCCGTGGCCGGGGTGCCGACTGGGCCGGTTTCACCCGGGCCGAGCCGGGCCTGGTGGGGTTGCTTCCCGGCACCAGCCACCGAGGGCTGGGCGGGCTGGACGGCCAACGGCTGATCGTCGGGGCGGAGGGGGTCAGCCTCGTCACCGGGTCCGGGCAGTCCGGGCAGGTGGTATCGGTGCGCTACGACCGTTGCGCGGCGATGCTGGCCTGGCCGGACGGTGGCCGTCAGCTCATCGGTGACGACGGCGTCAGTCTGCAGTTGGAACCGACGGTCTACGAGGGTGCCACCGCCGAGCTCGCCGATGCAGCAGTCCCGGTGCAGTCCCGGATCGACCTGCCGGCCCGGGACCCGGCGGAGATCCCGCAGCCGGAGACCGTCGCCGGTCCGGCCGGGCGGCATCCCCGGTCGGGCGTCGCCGGCAGCGGGGTGGTTGCCCGGTTCCGAAACCTGGGCAGCGACCAGCAGTTGAAGGTCGGCGCACTGGGGCTGATTACGCTCGTCGTCGGGGTCGCCGTGCTCAGCCTGACCATCGCCATGATCGTCGGAGCGGTCGACTTCCGGGTGCTGAGCGCGCTCGGCAGTTGGATGATCGCCGGCTACCTGGGCCGGGCGTTTCTGAAGGCCTGGAACGAGGGCAGATGAGAGACCAAGTCTGAAATATCGCTTCGTGCGCGTATAGCACGATTTATCCTGACCATGCACCGGGCGTCGACCGAGATGGACTTCGTGGTCAGAGATGAACTTCGAGACAGCTGTCCTGATCATCGGTACGACGGTTGACGCCCTCGGTGTGCTGATCATCCTCACCGGCCTGGTCGTCGGCACGGTGCTCTACCTGCGAGGCGCGTTTCGTGAGCGGAACATGCGGGCGACCTACCGCCGGTACCGGCAGGACATCGGCCGGGCGATCCTGCTCGGGCTGGAGTTTCTCGTCGCCGGGGACATCATCCGTACCGTGGCGATCTCGCCGACCTTCCAGAGCGTCGGCGTGCTGGCAATGATCGTCGCGGTGCGTACGTTCCTCAGCTTCTCCCTGGAGGTCGAGCTGGATGGCCGGTGGCCGTGGGGCCGGCGACGTCGCACCGGCGACGACGCCGCGGCGACGGGACGACAGGCATGACCTGCGGCGTCGTGGGTACGGGATGTGGTACGGCGAAATTCGGTGCCGCCCCCGGCGCAGACGACGTCCGTGAGGAGGAACGATGGCCGCCAAGCGGGAGAAGGCCGACAAGCACCAGCAGGCCGAGCAGATGCGTGACGACGTGCCCAGCACGATCGCCCGCTCCGACGACAAGGCCGTACGGACCTACAAGAAGACCCTGGAATCGGCCGAGGAGAGTTACGGCGACCCGGCGCGGGCGCACCGCGCGGCGTACGCCTCGTTGAAACACAGCCACGAGAAGGTCGGCGACCACTGGCAGCCAAAGGACAGCCTGGGCCCGTCCGATCCGCAGGCGGCCCAGGGCACGCCCCAGTCGTTGCGCCGGCCCCGGGAGACCGCCCAGGGGGTCGACGCCAACGCCGGCAAAGGCCACCTCGACGACGTGGCGCGCCAGGTCGGCATCGACCACCCGCAGGACATGAACAAGGACGAACTGGTCAAGGAAATTGAGAAGGCGAACGCCCGGGCGACCGCGAAGGCCCGTAGGAAGTGACTGCCTGACTCACCTGAAACGTCAGCGACTGACCGCGTGACCCGGTCCCGGCTGTAGCCGGGACCGGGTCACGCGACCTTGCGGGTGGTCCGGGGGCTGCGGACCACCATCCCGGAATTCTTGCGGACCAGGCTCCAGCGTGTCCTCTCCCAGAATGCCGTTCCCTGCAGTTCGGTCGGCGATTGTGGGCAATATTCGGCAAGCGGTGCGGTGAATCTTGCCGTATCGGATTTCGCTGACCATCGGGGCAAGGCAACACCAAAGAAGCGTGCCGGATCGGTACTTGTGATGCTCGTAGCGCGGCGGGCCTACCGGAGGCTGCACTGTCGAAATCCGGATTGTACGGCCGAGCGGCCAAGGTCAACTGCGCGCATTTTTCGTTGCCCGACCGGAAAGAGGGAACTGAGATGATGGTGCTGGAAACCGTGAACCTCGAGATGGACGGCCCGGTGGCCACCATCTACATGAACCGCCCGGCCAAGAAGAACGCGATGAACCCGCAGATGCACCGGGACATGAACCAGGCCCTCGACACGATCGAGGCGGCCGGCAACGTCAAGGCGGTCGTGGTGACCGGCGTCGGCGACAGCTTCAGCGCCGGGATGGACCTCGAGGAGTGCTTCCTGCAGCCGTTCGACGACCCGCAGCTGTTCTACCGGACCAACCTGATCGCGTTGACCTGGTTCAAGCGGCTCAAGGCGTTCCCGGCGGTGACCATCGCCAAGGTCAACGGGTTCGCGTTCGGCGGCGGCCTGCTGGTCACCGGCCTTTGCGACCTGGCGGTGACGTCGGAGACCGCACTGTTCGGCCTGTCGGAAATCAACTTCGGGATCTTCCCGGCCGGCGGCGCCACCTGGGCGGCCACCCACAACCTGCCCCGCAAGCAGGCGCTCTACTACATCCTGACCGGCGACACCATGACCGGCCAGCAGGCACAGGAGTACGGCCTGGTCAACAAGGCGGTTCCGGCCGACCAGCTGGACGCCGAGACCGACCGGATCGTGCGGAAGATCGCCAAGAAGAACCCGATCACCCTGGAACTGGCCAAGCAGGTCTACGAGCGCACCACCACCATGGACCTGCCGACTGCCATCGACTACGACCAGGCCAAGCTCTGGGAGCTGTCCCGGCTCAGCGGCAACGAATGGGTCAACGTCGCGCTGAAGCAGTTCGAGAAGCGCGCCTACCAGCCGGGGCTGAGCACCTACAGCCGCGCGGAGGCGAAGTCGTGACCACCACCACTCCGACGCCGACGACCGTCGACATCCCGGACCTGTCGCTGCCGGCGTTCGTGCTGCAGCGCGCCGAGCAGTACGGCGACCGTACGGCACTGGTCGACGTGGCCGGTGGCGACGGCTACACGTACCGCCAGCTGGCCTCGATGGTGCGTCGGCTGGCCGCCGGGCTGCACGCCCGTGGCTTCCGCCGGGGCGACGTGCTGGCGATGCTCGCGCCGAACGTGCCGGAGTATCCGATCGTGGTGCTCGCCGCGTCGCTGGCCGGCGGCACGGTCGTCGTGCTCAACCCGATCGACACGCCCGACGATCTGGCCGGCCACCTCACCGACGCCGGCGCGAAGCTGTTGGTGACCGTACCGTCCGAGGTGCCCAAGGCGGCGGCGCTGGCCGCCCGTACCAAGGTCGAGGAGATCGTGGTCATGGGCGCGGCGGACGGCGCGACGTCGCTGTCGGAGCTGCTCAGTGACGACCCGGCGCCGGAGGTGGCCATCGACCCGGCGAGTGACGTCGCGGCGCTGCTGCACTCCAGCGGCAGCACCGGACGCCCCAAGGGGGTGATGCTGACGCACCGCAACATCGTCGCGACCGTGCTGCAGACCAGGACGGTCACGCCGCTCGGCGCGGACGAGAAGGTGCTCGCCATGCCGCCGTTCCACCACGCGTTCGGTCTGATCATGGTGATGAGCGCCAGCCTGTTGCAGGGCGCGACGATCGTGACGATGCCGCGGTTCGACCCGGAAGGGTACGTCAAGGCGATCCACGACCACCGGATCACCCGCCTCTACATTGTCCCCACGCTCGCCGTGCTGCTGGCCCGGAGCCCGCTGCCGGACCGGTACGACCTGTCGTCGGTCCGGTCGATCGTCTCCGGCGGCGCCGCGCTCGACCCCGAGATCGCCCGGCTCTGCCGGGAACGTCTCGGTTGTCACATCGCCCAGGGGTACGGCCTCACCGAGGCGATGACGTCGTTCATGCAGCTCGAGGAGCCGTTGGTGCCCGCGTCGGTGGGCCGCACGGCGCCCAATGTCGAGTGCCGGATCGTCGACGTGACCACTGGGGCGCAGCTCGGTGCGCACCAGCGGGGCGAGATCCTGATCCGGGGTCCGCACGTGATGAAGGGGTACCTCAACGCCGCCGAGGTGACCAGCAAGGTGCTCCGGCCGGACGGGTTCATGCACACCGGTGACCTCGGCTACCTCGACGACGACGGCGAGTTGTTCCTGGTCGACCGGATCAAGGAGCTCATCAAGTACAAGGGCCAGCAGGTCTCCCCGGTCGAGCTCGAAGCGGTCCTGATGACCCACCCGAAGGTGGCGGACGCGGCGGTCATCGGCGTGCCGGACGAGGAGGCCAGCGAGATCCCGAAGGCCTTCGTGGTCGCCAAGGAGCCGACCACCGAGCAGGAGCTCATGGCGTTCGTCGCCGAACAGGTGGCGCCGTACAAGAAGATCCGGCAGATCGAGTTCATCGAGCAGATTCCCCGGACCCCGGTGGGCAAGATCGAGCGGCGTCGGCTGAAGGAGCGGACGTTCAGCTCGTAGTCCGCGCCGGGCAAGCGGGGAGAAGTACCGGCGACCAGTTCCCTGTCATTCTGGCCATGGATGGTTCCGGCCGAAGTTCTGAGGAGATCTGATGAACCCTCCGCAAGTTGTCTCCAGAGAAGAATGGCTGGCGGCACGCACAGCGCTGCTGGAGAAAGAGAAGGAAGTCACCAAGGCGCGGGACATGATTGCCCAAGAGCGCCGCGATCTCCCGATGGTCAAGGTGGAGAAGGAGTACCTCTTCGAGGGGCCGAACGGTACGCTGACGCTGCTCGACCTGTTCGAGGGGCGCCGCCAGCTCGTCGTGCGGCACTTCATGTACGCCCCGGGCGACAAGGAGGGATGCATCGGCTGCTCGATGCAGGCTGACAGCGTCGGCGAGCTGTCGCACATGTGGGCCCGGGACACCACCTTCGTGATGATCTCGCGGGCTCCGCTGGCCGACTTCCAGGCGTTCAAGGCCCGGATGGGCTGGGAGATTCCCTGGTACTCGTCGTTCGGCAGCGACTTCAACTACGACTACGAGGTCTCCACCGAGCAGGGCGAGTCGCCCGGCGTCAGCGCATTCTACCGCGACGGCGACGACGTCTACTTCACCTACTCGATCTTCGACCGGGGTGGTGAGATCTTCAAAAACTTCTACAACTACCTGGACATCACCCACCTCGGCCGGCGCGAGGACGAGCTCGAGCACCCGTGGGACTGGTGGCGTCACAAGGACCGGTACGACGCGGAGAACGCGGCGGTGCCGGGCGCCAACTGGTGGAACGGCACCAGGTTCCAAAAGTAGCCCTGATCCGGGCGGGACGGCTCCGGCTTCTGGCGAATCTGTGGATTCGCCAGAAGCCGGAGCCGTAGGCCTGTCCGGCCGTCCCGCGTCGGACCGGCCACCACCCACCGGCCGGTGGGGCGTCGGGCCGGAGCAACCATCCAGCATCCACCCATCATCAACACAGTGGAGGAACCATGAGTGACATGTCGGGCCGGACCACGATCGTGGTCGGGGCGAGCCGCGGCCTGGGCCACGGGGTCGCCACCGCCTTCGCCGACGCCGGTGCGCCGGTGATCGCGGTGGCCCGTACCGCGATGGACTTCCCGGTGCCGGCCAACGGCGCCGGGTCGATCCAACCCGAGATCGCCGACGCCGGCGAGGCCACCGTCCCGGCCACCCTGATCGACCAGTACGAGCCCGAGGCCGTGGTCCTGGTCGCCGGGGCCACTCCGCACATGCGTGCGCTGCAGGAGCAGACCTGGGAGACGTTCTCGGTCAACTGGGAGACCGACGTGCGGATCACCTTCCACTGGCTGCGCGAGGTGCTGCTCAAGCCGCTGCGTCCCGGCAGCCGGGTGATCGTGGTCAGCAGCGGTGCCGTGCTCGGCGGATCGCCGCTCAGCGGCGGCTACGCCGGTGCCAAGGCGACTCAGCGCTACATCACCGGCTACGCCCAGGACGAGGCGAAGCGGGCCGGCCTGGACATCACCTTCACCACGGTGCTGCCGAGGTTCGCGCCGATGACCGGCGTGGGCCTGCCCGCCGTACGGGCGTACGCGGCCCGCGCCGGCAAGTCGACCGAGGAGTTCGTCAACCGGATCGGGCCGCCGCTGACCCCGCAGATCGCCGGTGCCGCGATGGTGGACCTGGTCCGGGCGGACGCCGCGACGGTCGCGCCGGGCTACGAGCTCACCGGGGCCGGGCTGCAGAAGCTGTCCTGATCCCGTACCGACGGTGATGCCCCGCGGGTAGCGTGCTACCCGCGGGGCATGTCGTGTCACCCCGGTCGGTGCCGGCGGTCAGGAGGCCGTCAGCCAGTCGGCGAGCCGCTCACCGATCATGATCGAGGTCAGGTTGGTGTTGCAGTTGACGATCGACGGCATGACCGAGGCGTCGCCCACGTACAGATTGTCCGTGCCGTGCACCCGCAGCCCTTCGTCGACGACGGCGTCGGCGTCGTCGGCGGTGCCCATCCGGGTGGTGCCGACCGGGTGGTAGCCGCTGTCCAGGCTGAGCCGGACGTAGTGGCCGAGGATGTCGTCGTCGGAGACCATCTCCTCGCCGAGGACGACGAACCGGTCGCCGCGGTCGACGATGCCCGGGGTCTGCATCAGCTGCCAGCAGGTGCGGACCGCGTCGACCAGGATCTTGATGTCCTGCTCGGTGGCAAGGAAGTTCAGGTCGATGTCCGGCGGTGACGTCGGGTCGGCCGAGGCGAGCACCAGGCGTCCCCTCGACTGCGGCCGCTGGTGCACCACCATCACCCCGAAGATCGTCTTCGCCGCGGCGAGCATCTGCAGCTCGGGGAAGAGCGTCAGATCGAAGTGATTGATCATGTAGTACTGCAGGTCGTTGAACTCGTCCGAGCCCGGTGCGGTGGTGCGCACCATGGTCTGCAGGAATGCGTCCTGCGGGTCGAACGTGCCCTCCTTCGGCACCATGAACGCGCCGGTGCGCGGGTGGTCGATCAGGGTGCCGCCGACCCCGGGGCGGTCGAGGAGCACGTCGATGCCGAGCCGGCGCAGATCGCTGGCCGGACCGATGCCCGAGCGCATCAGGATCGTCGGCGAGTTGACCGCTCCGGCGGCCAGCACGACGTTGCGGGCGTGGATCTCCTCGGTGCCGCCGGCCGGGTTGGTGACCTCCACGCCGTGCGCCCGGGTCCCGGTGAACAGCACCCGGTTGACCTGCGCGCCGGAGTAGATGGTCAGGTTCGCCCGGCCGCGGGCCATGCCCAGGTAGCCCATCGCGGTGGAGAACCGGGTACGGGTGTCGTTGCGGTTCGACGGGATGGGACCGACCCCGGTGGCCTCGGGGTGGTTGTGGTCCTCCACGTCGGGGAAGCCGGCCTTGAGAGCGGCCTCGTGGAAGACGTGCTGCACCGGGGCCAGCTCGTCGGGCCGCCACCGGCGGATCGGGATCGGACCGCCCTGACCGTGGTACTCATTGTCGAAGTCCAGGTCGTTCTCGAGTCGCTTGTAGTACGGCAGGACCTCGTTCCAGGCCCACGCCGGATTGCCCATCGACGCCCATTCGTCGAAGTTGTTCGGCGTGCCACGCAGGGCGATGGTCGCGCCGACCGCAGACGATCCACCGGTCAGTTTCCCGCGCGGGAAGATGATGCGCCGGCGGTCGGTGATTTCGGCCTTGAAGCGCCAGTCGTACGTGGACATCGACATGGCACTGCCGTCGAGGATCTCGTCCGGTGTCTCGGCGACGGTGGCGTAGTCCGGACCCGCCTCCAGCAGCAGTACCCTGCGCTGCGGGTCCTCGCTCAGGCGGGCGGCGAGTGCGGCTCCGGCGGACCCGGCTCCGACCACCAGATAATCGAATTCGTTCATCAGCGGCGTCCTTCGGCAGTGTCGAGTTGGCGATCCTGGGCGTTTTCGCAGGGCTGGATGCGCATCCATCGCAGGGACCTTCACGTCCCCCGATGAGCATCACATTTGCCAATTCGTGGTGCTTCTCCGCCGTTGCTCAGGGTGTTACTTCTCCGGTATTGCTCAGGGCGCTGTCTTTCTGGCTCGCCGACGCAGACGCCGACGCAGGTGCCGACGCCGACGCCGGCCGTGGCGGTCGGCGGCGGCGGGCCCGAGCCAGCGAGATCATGGTGGCTTCGTGTTTGTCGCCGGCGCCCACCATCAGCGAGCGCAACTGGGTCTCGAAGCACAGGTCGGCGTCGTACGGGTCGATCAGGTAGCCGCCGAGTTCGAGGGCGACCAGACCGTGCAACGCGATCCACATGGTCTGCCCGACGAGCAGCGGATCGGCCGGTCGGAACCGGCCCTGCTCAATGGCCCGGGACACGGCGTCGACCAGCGGCTCCAGGGTGTACCGGCCGTGCTGGCGGTCACCCTCGCCGAGGGCGAACCCGCCGAGTGCCGAACTGCCGAACATGACCAGGTAGAGCTGCGGGTGGTCGAGGGCGTTGGCGCGGTACGCGTACCCGAGCGCCATCACGTCGGCCACGGCGTCGTTGGTGGCCCGGACGGTCGCCATCCGCCGGTGCAGCCGGGCGAAGCCCTCGTGCACCATCGCCCGGACCAGGTTGTCCATCCCGCCGTAGTAGGTGTAGACGACGGTGGTCGACGTGCCGACCTCGGCGGCCAGCCGGCGGGTGGTCAGCGCGGCCGTGCCCCCTTCGGCCAGCAGCCGCGCGGCTGCTTCGAGCAGGGCGGCGGCCAGCTGCGGATCGACCCGGCGCGGACTCACATTGACATGATCTCACGCCCGGCGTACCGTCGAGACATAACGTTGTTACGTAACTGCGAAACGTAACGCTGGTGCGTAACGATGCCGTCCAGGTCGCGTACGGCCGGTGGAGGCCCCCGATGAGCGTCGTCACCCACTCACCCCTGACTCCCGCGACCGTCCGCCGGGACAACCGGCGTCCCGTCGCTCACGAGACGACCGGCACCGACCTGGTCGTCAGCGGTCGGTTGCCCGCCGAGCTCGACGGCTGCCTGGTCCGGATCGGCCCCAACCCGACCCGATCCGACCCGCGGGCCCACCCGCTGGTCGGCGACGGCATGGTGCACGGTGTGCGACTGCGGCACGGTCGGGCGCTGTGGTACCGCAACCGGTGGGTACGCAGCGACAGCGTCGCCCGTACCCGCGGTGAACTCCCCATCCCCGGCCCCCGGCACGGGCTGAGCGACAACGCCAACGCCAACGTGATCCGGCACGCCGGCCGTACCCTCGCGCTCGGCGAAGCCGGCGTCCTGCCGATCGAGCTCGACGGCGAGCTCGACTCGGTGGCCCGGATGGACTTCGACGCGACCCTGCCGCACGGCTTCACCGCGCACGCCGAGACCGACCCGGTCACCGGGGAGCTGTTCGCCGTCGCCTACTACCACGACCTGCCCTACGTCGAACACCTGGTCGTCGGCGTGGACGGCCGGGTGCGGCACAGCACCCGGATCGAGGTGGCCGGCACTCCGCTGATGCACTCGGTGGCCCTGACCGACCGGCACACCGTGCTGTTCGACCTGCCGGTCGCCTTCGACCCGGCTCTGGCCCACGCCGGATCCCGGTTCCCGTACGCCTGGTCCGCTGGTCGGCCGGCCCGGATCGGCCTGCTGCCCCGGGCCGCCGCCGGGCCGGCCGTGCGCTGGTTCGAGGTCGATCCGTGTTACGTCTTCCACCCGGTGAACGCCTACGAGACCGCCGACCGGTGCGTAATCGACGTCGTACGGCACGAGCGGGTCTTCGACCGGGACCGCCGGACACCCGGTGAGTGCGCCCCGACGCTGTGGCGCTGGACCCTCGACCTGACCAGCGGGTCCGTCGCGGCCGAACAGCTCGACGACATTCCGCAGGAGTTCCCGCGCATCGACGACCGGCGCAAGACGACCCCCTACCGGTACGCGTACACGGTGGCGATGCAGGACGGTACCGGCACGCTGGGCGGCTCGGCGCTGCTGCGGCACGATCTGGACGGCAGGGACGTGGCGGTGCACGACTTCGGGCCGTACCGGGAGGCGGGGGAGGCCGTCTTCGTGCCGCGTGGCCCGGTCGGCGCAGAGGATGACGGCTGGCTGCTCACCTATGTGTACGACGCCCGGGTCGACCGCAGCAGCCTGGTGGTGCTCGACGCCGCCGACTTCACCGGTGAGCCGGTGGCCGTGGTGCACCTGCCGGTACGGGTGCCCAGCGGCTTCCACGCCAACTGGATCGCCGGCTGAACATGCCCAACTAGGCAATCTCCAATATCCACGACGTCATGTTGCCAGCTAGCTTCGCGACAGGATGTCATGCCTGGCTCACGGAAGGTATGTCAAATGGCCCATTCCGCTGCCCATCCCGCCCCCCATCCCGCTTCCTCCAGTTCCCCCGGCCTGGTGGCCCGGCTCAACGGCGCACACCACAAGCTGGCCCTGAACGGTTTCCTCGTCGTCGTCCTCGCGCACTGGGCCGAACACCTGGTCCAGGCGTACCAGATCTGGGTGCTCGGCAGCCCCCGGCCGCAGGCCCGGGGCGTGCTCGGCCAGTGGTTCCCCTGGCTGGTCAGCTCCGAGTGGCTGCACTACGGGTACGCCATCGTGATGCTCGTCTTCCTGTTCCTGCTCCGCCCCGGGTTCGCCGGACGGGCCCGGACCTGGTGGACCATCGCACTGGCCATCCAGTTCTGGCACCACATCGAACATCTGCTGCTGCTGATCCAGGCGCAGACCGGCACCATCTTCTTCGGCCAGCCGGTGGTGACCAGCGTGGTGCAGTTGATCGTGCCCCGCGTCGAGCTGCACCTGTTCTACAACTCGGTGGTCTTCATCCCGATGGTGATCGCGATGTACCTGCACCTGCGCCCGAACGAGCGGGATCGGGAGCAGATGAGCTGCAGCTGTGCCGGCCACCGGTCGGAAGTCCGACCGCTCGCCCCCCATGCGGCCTGACCCCCGCCCAGGCGTACCAGCCGCTGCTCTCGGGCTGACCGGCGTCGTCGCGGCGGCCGCCGCAGTGGCCGGCGTCGTCGCCGTGGTCGCCGCGGTGCTGCTGGCCACTCCCGGCAGCGCCCGTGCCGACGACGGCAGGCTGCTCCTGGCGGACCCGCCGGTCGGCGCGGCGCTCAGCGTCGCGCCGACCGGCGTGACGCTGTCCTTCACCGACACCGTGCAGCCGGAACTGTCTCACGTCGAGGTGTTCGACGGCGCCGGCGACGAGGTCACCGACGGCGACTACCGGCAGGTCGCCCCGGACCGGGTGCACCAGCCGGTGCAGATCGGTGCCGACGGTGACTACACCGTTGCGTACCACGTGACGTTTCCCGACGGTTCGGACGTGACTGACGTCTACCGGTTCAGCGTGGGCACCGGCGTGCCGCCGGCCGCGCTGGACGCCGCGACCCGGGAGGCCCGTACCGACGCGGTGTCCGAACACGCCCACCAGATCGACGGATTCAGCGCGACCCTGCTGGTCATCGACGGGCTGGTGCTGTTCGTGGTGATCGCGCTGCTGTGGCTGCGGCCCCGCGACGGCCGGCCGACGTCACTGCGCTACCGCGATCCTGACTGACGAATCAGACAGCGGGACGGGGTACGCCGGCGGTCGACGTGCCGGACCGACTGATCGGCGCCGGCGGTTTCGACCGCCGGCGCCGATCAGTTCGTGGGCCATGGCCACGGCCCACGGCCACGGTCAGGGGATGGGGAAGAACGCGCGGACGAACCGGTCCCAGTTGCGGTCACCGATCGTCGCCCGCATCCGGGTCAGCAGCCGGGCGGGTATCCCGAGTCGGTACCGGACGCGCGGGTTGGGGTGGGTGACCGCGGTCTCGATGACCTTGGCTACATGCTCGGCGCGGACCGCCATCTTGCCGCGCAGCGGCGGGTTGTCGCTGAGCCGGTACGCCTGGTGCCACTGTACGAAGTAGTCCCAGAAGTCCTTGTACAGCGCCGGGTTGCCGTGCGACTGCATGCCGAGGTCGGCGACGCTGTCCGGGACGAAACCGCCGAGGATCGGCGACGGCTCGATCAGCACCACCTTGATGTCGAACCGGGCCACCTCGTGTCGCAGCGAGTCGCCGATCGCCTCCAACGCGTGCTTGGTGGCCTGGTAGTAGCCCCGACCTGGCGTCGCGAACAGTCCGAAGATCGACGACATCAGCACCACCCGGCCACCGCCCTGCTCCCGCATCCCGGGCAGGACCATCTGGGTGAGCCGGCACAGACCGAAGACGTTCGTCTCGAACTGGGCCCGTACCTCGTCCATCGGGGTCTCCCCGATGGTGCCGTTGAGGCTGTACGCGGCGTTGTTGATCAACGTGCCGACCGCGCCGTGTTCGTCGGTGATCCGCTTGACCGCAGCGGCCATCGACTCCTCGTCGGTGACGTCGAGATGCATCACGGTGATGCCCTCGGCGGCCAGATCGGCCAGCGCGTCGACGTTGCGGCCGGTGGCGTAGACCGGCCAGCCGGCTCGGTGCAGGCGCAGCGCGGCCGCCTTGCCCGAGCCGGACGACATGCCGGTGCCCGACGACGCACCGGTCAGCAGGATCGCGCGGGATCGTGTCACGACCGGACTCCTCTCCGACCGGAGGTCACTCGTCGCCCTGTCGGGCGATCCGGCTGCGGTCGGTTGACGTACCCAACCCGGTCGCGTCGACCAGCCGGTTGATGAAGGCGAACAGGCTGGCGCAGAAGACCGCCTCGAGCATCTCGGCGTCGCTCCAGCCGGCGGCGGCGGCCTGTTCCCAGTCGGCGTCGGTGATCTTGTACGCGCCGGTGCTGACCTTCTCGACCAGCTTCATCAGCGGCCGGGTCCGCTCGTCGACCGGCAGCTCCTCGGCGGTCGAGGCGGTCGAGACGGCCTCGACCAGCTCCTCGCTGCCACCGAACTCGCTGAGGAACCAGCTGTGCGTGCCCACGCAGTACGGGCAGCCGTTCAGCTTGGACGTCCAGGCCGAGATCAGCTCTTTGAGATCGCGGGGCAGGGTGTCGCCCTTGAAGATGCCCCCGTAGCCGGCGACGACCACCTCGAGCAGCCGAGGATTGGTCGAGGTGAGCCGGAACATGTCCGGCACGAACGGCAGCCCGGTGACTGCCTTGATCTGCTCGTAGAGTTCGGCGGTGCGGCCTTCGGCGTGCTCCTCGTCAATCAGCGGGACCCGGATTCCCGGCTGCTTTGTCGTCGTTTCCATTGAGTGTTCTCCTCAGTGGGTGAGCGGGTGCCGGGCCTGCCCGTGCGTCAACCCTCCACACCAGACCCGAACCGGGGGCGAGACCTGCCGTGCCAGCCCCGACAGTGGCACACGGCGCAGCGGGCAGCACCTGTGGCAACGGTCGACAGGCATTTTGGTCGCCTCATGATGGCATGTACCGCAGGGGGTCGTGCTCTCCCAGATTGCCTAGTCGGCGCACCATTTTGAAGACCGGCGAAAGGAGGGCGGGATCTCCGATAGCTCTGGCTACGTGGCAGTATCAACCGATAGCCTGTCACCAATCAATTGGAACGGATGAGGTCATGATGCCGGGAAGTCTGATGCGTCCGGTGCTGAGCGGCCTGGGGCTGACTCAGATTCGCTACGTCTCCGCAGTGCGGCGAGGAAGGGCGAGTGGTCTCGTGTCTCAGGTGTACCGACAGATGGAAGGCGACTTCGGGGTGCTCGCGCCGCCGGTGGCCCTGCATGCTGCGGCACCTGAGATGCTCGCCGCGGCGTGGCTGGTGCTGCGCGAGACGTTGATCGTGCCCGGGCTGGCGTCCCGGGCGGCCAAGGAGGCGGTGGCCACCGCCGTCTCGGCCGGCAACGCCTGCCCGTACTGCGCCATGATCCACAACAGCGCGCTCACCGTGCTCGGTCCGGGCCGGCGCGACCAGCCCGCGACGAACGCCCCGGAACTGGACGTCTTCGTCGAATGGGTGATGTCGGTGGACCATCCGGGCAGGCCGGTCGATCCTCAGTTTCCGGCCGAGCAGCTCGCCGACCTGGTCGGTGTGGCGGTGTTGTTGCACTACCTCAACCGGATGGTGAACGTGTTCCTCCGTGACGTACCGCTACCGCCCAAGGTGCCGGAGTTCACGCTGCCGCCGGTGCTGTGGGTGCTCGGTCGTCAGATGGCCGGTGCCGCCCGTCAGGCGCACGTACCCGGGGCCGCCCTCGGCCTGCTGCCCGCCGCCGACCTGCCCGCCGACCTGTCCTGGGCGGCTGACAACGACACCGTCGCCCAGGCGTACGCGCGGGCCTGCGCCGCGATCGACGACGCCGGCGCCCGCGCGCTGCCGGCGAACATCCGCGCCCTGGTGTCGGACAATCTCGCCCGGTGGGGTGGCGGGCCACGTGGGATCAGTCGGGTCTGGGTCGAGGAACTGATCGCGCCGTTGCCCGCCGACCAGCGGCCGGTGGCGCGGCTGGCGCTGCTGGTCGCCTTCGCCTCCTACCAGGTGGATCCCGCCGTCATCGAGCGCTGCCGGCAGGTCGGCGCCGACGACCGTACGCTGGTCGAGCTCTCCTCCTGGGCGGCGATGGCGGCGGCCCGGCGGGTGGGCAATTTGCTCCCGATGCGGGGGTAGGCGACATTCCGTTCGGACAGAAAGGGTATCGCCGAGTAATGCGGGTATCCGCTACGGATGGTGATCGGCGCCCGGCCATTGATAGAGCAAGAAAGTCGAAATTTGGCTGCACTTATTGTTCTCGATTTATGGTAGGGTCTTAAGTCATCCGGACCGGTCAGGGCCTAGATGGTGGAGCGATGTTCGACACTTTCCTGCCTCCCGTGAGCCGCCGCGCAGCCAAGCGGCGTGTTGGCGATTACCCTCGGTGTACCGCTCCCGCCGCACCCCGCCAGGGTGGTGGCGGCGTGGTGGTGCCTCTGAGCTGGGGCAATGGGTTTGTGTCGATGCTCCCGGAATCTGCAGTGGGTGACCAGCGCGCGAGCGCACTGTTCGAGAGGCGACCTCGTCGTCTACAGCCGAATGGAGTTGATCCGCAGTGCCTAACGCCGTCGAACGGGCTATTGCCATCATGTGGGACCGCTACCACGAGCCACTCTCACTCGACGCTATGGCCGATTCTGCCTTTCTGAGTCGTTTTTACTTTTCCAGATTGTTTCGGTCCAAGACGGGCACGTCGCCCGGCCGCTTCCTGACAGCGATCCGGCTGTACAAGGCGAAACACCTGCTGCTGGAGACCGACATGAGCGTCACCGACATCGCCTACGCCGTCGGCTACAACAGTCTGGGCACCTTCATCAGTCGGTTCACCCGCAGCGTCGGCATCTCGCCGGCACGCTACCGGTGGCTCGCCGAGCACGGCATCCCACAGTTGTCCCAGCCCCGGTCGGCCGGCAGCCGGCGAGCTGCCACGATCAGCGGAAAGGTCGTGCTGCCGCCGATCGACGTTCCGGTCAAGGTCTACGTCGGAGTGTTCGACAGCCCGATCGTGCAAGGGCTGCCCGCCGCCTGCGACATCCTCGAGGCGTCCGGCGACTACCTGCTCACCGATGTTCCGGAAGGCGAATGGTACCTGAGGGCAGCCGCGATCGCGCTGGACGACATCACCGCCCGCCCATCGACCCGACGTCCGCTCGCGGTCGGCGCGCACGAGCCGTTGTCGGTGACGGTCGGCACCGATCTCACCGTCGACCTGGAACTGCACGCCACCGGCGTCTTCGACCTGCCCATCCTGATCGCACTGCCCGAACTCGACGGGCACGTGACCGGTTCCCGGAGCCGTCGGTCCCGCGGCCGTGACGAACGGCGCGTCGCCGGGCGGACCCGGGTGGTCGGCGCGATCCGATCGTGACCCGAAGGTCTGCCCTCACCCGGCCGGTGGCGCACGCTGCCGGCCGGGCGACGTCGATACATGTGCTTCCGACTGCGGGGTCGAGGGATCCGCAGCGACGTCTTCCGTCGGTGCTTCTGAAGACGTGATGCCGCAGGCGCATCAGAATGCACCTGCGGCATCAAGCTCAACGAGTACCCCCGACCCGGTGCGGTGACACTGCGTTCGCCGGCGAGGCAACGGCCCCTGGCGGTGGTGTCAGCGGCCAGCGACCTCGGCCAGCGACGTCGGGCGGTGACGTCAGCGGACGGGGACGACGAACGGTCCCCAGGTGAACGCCGCGAGCCACGGTGCCGGGTCCGCGCTCCAGCGCAGCGCGCGGATCCGTTCCTCGGTCAACCGGCCGGACATCGCCTGGTAGACGTCGTGCCAGGAGCCGGCGACGGTGGCCGCGGGCGCACCCTCGCCGATCGGCCACTGGCCGAGGTCGGTCTCCACCCGCAGCGCCGGCAGGCCGCGGTTGCGGGTCGACAGCGATAGTCCTTTCGCCAAGATGCCCATCGCTATCGGCAGCGCCGGGTGCTGCGGTGCCGGCGGATCCACCCCGAGCGCCCGGCGTAGATCCAACTCGTGGGTGAACGCGTCCATTACGAGAATGCCCCGTCGGACGGTGAACGGTTCGCCGAGGAACTGCTCGACCGGCCCGCTCAACCGCGTCCAGTCGTCGAGGAGCTCGCCGATCCCACCGGCCGGCAGCGGTGCGGTCGCGCGGTCCGACGGCAGCAGTGAGAACTGGATGCCGGCCGGCGTCGGTCCGCCGCCGGTGCCTTCCGTCGCCGTCTCACCCGCGGCGATCCGCTCATACACCCGGGCACAGACCTGGACCAGGTGGCTGGCCAGGTCCGCGATGCTCCAGTCCGGGCAGCCGGGTACGGCCGCAGCCAGGTCCGGCGGACCCGCGGTGAGCAGCTCGGTCACGTTCCGGCGGACCTGCCGGTACCCGGCCGCAGCCGGTCCGGTCGGAATCGGCCCGGCGGGATCCGGCCCGGCGCCCGAGACACCCGACTCGGCGCGGACGGAGTCGCTTTCGGACATGCTTGCCTCCCTGGTACGGCCGTGTCGCCACGGCGGATCACTGTCGGTCGGGCAATGGCCGTCCGGCCGGGTCGGTCGACGCCCGTCCGGCCTGCCCGGCGGAGAGCCGCCCGGTCCGGTGCAGCCAGCGCACCGTGTCGGCGACCGTTCGGCTGAACGGACGGGCGGGCGGCCCGACCAACGGCTCCTCCTGCGGCGGGTGCGCCGCGCAGGCGCAGACGTAGCAGGCGCCGTACTCAGCCGGGATGTGCCACGGCCAGACCCGCTGCACCAGGTCGGTGAGCCGGGCGAACGGCAACATCGCCCGGGCCGGCAGGAACACCGTCGGCAGCCGTCGCCCGGTCACCGCGCGGACGGTGGCCACGTAGTCGCGGGTGCTGACGTACCGTCCCGGCCCGAAGTGCCGGTCCAGGCCGTCGCTCGGCGCGGTGAGCAGCGCCGCGTGCAGGGCGGCGGTGTCGCGGACGTCGCCGGCCGGGAAACCGCCGGTTGGCCAGACCGGCATCATGCCGCGCAGCACGTACCGCAGCCGGGCGGTCTGGTCGCCGACCTTCGGGTCGTCCGGACCGAGCAGCGCCGGCGGGTAACTGATCACCACCGGCGCGCCCTGCTCCTGGTGTCGGCGGGCGACCCGTTCCGCCGCCGCCTTGCTGGCCAGGTAGGGCTCGCTGGCGGTGCCGACCGGCGAGCGCGGGCCGAGCAGCGAACTCGGGCCGTGCGCAGCGCTCGGATCGAGCGGCGAGCCGGCCGCCGGCAGCAACGCGCCCACCGTGGACACGTACACCGTACGGGCCACCCCATGGTTACGCGCCGCCGCCAGCACCAGCTCGGTTCCGCGTACGTTGGTCCGCCGGGTCGCGGCGTGCCGCCGGCTGTCGAACGAGTAGACCGATGCGGCGTGCACCACCGCGTCCGTGTCCCGGACCGCCCGGTCGACTGCGACCGCGTCGGTGACGTCGCCGAGCACCACGTCGACCGCTGTCTCGGGCACTCCCAACGGCGCCATGGCCCGGGACACCCCGGCGGGGTCGCGGGCCAGCACCCGGACCCGATGGCCGGCGGCGAGGGTGGCCGCGACCGTGTGCGCGCCGACGAATCCGGTGCCGCCGGTGACCAGGACCAACATCGGTCTCCTCCATTTCTGGAATCCACCCATGCGCCATGGTCGGATATCGTCCGCCGACCGGGCCGATAACGGCGCCTGAGCAAAACAAATCTCCCGTACCGGCGTGGAGTGCCCGTACAGGTTGTCGCTCGATGTGTCGTACGACAATTTCGTTGGTGTCGGTCCGGTCTGATCGTGCCCCGGCGAGCGACGGTGGTCTTCTCTCATAGTGCCGTTGTTGACGCTACTTAGCTGCAGGTCACAGGGCAATCGGGAAGTGGCGTCCGCACTGTCGCACCGGCACGATCAATGATGATGCTTGTCTGATCTGGATGAATGGGAGCGATAGGTGACCGGAATCATCCGAGGGCTCCGGCAACGGGTCCTGACCCCTGACATTTCGCAGACCCGGGTATCCGTTCGTGGCTTCCACGACAAAGGGCCGGAAGCAGTTGAGGTTCTGGAATCCGTCGGTGCCTCGTTCCTCGCCGGGCTCTCCTCAGCCGCCGGTGCTCGGCGGGTCACCGACGTCGACACCGACCTCGCTCCGCTGCCGACCCGCTTCCAGGGGTTCGCCTACGAGGGCGCGGCGATGGGCTTCGCCCTGGTCGACGCGATCACCCCGGGGAAACCCCGGCGCAGCGCCGAGTTCCTCGCCGGGACCGGCGACCGGCACGTCTACATGGCGTACGTCGGCATCGGCTGGGCGATGGCCCGACTGCCCCGGTTCCTCTGGGGCCGGGCCAGCGCCGCCGCGACCGACCCGTTGCTGCGCTGGCTGGTGCTCGACGGGTACGGCTTCCACCAGGCGTACTTCCACACCGCCGAGTACGTCGTCAACCGGCGGACGGTGCGCGGCTTCCCCTGGCCGTCGGAAGGCCCGACGTGGTACGCCGACCGCGTCGTGGACCAGGGCATCGGCCGGGCCATCTGGTTCGTCGCCGGCTCCGACCCGACGCGCGCCGCGGACCTGATCGACGCGTTCCCCGTCGCCCGGCACCAGGACCTGTACAGCGGCGCCGGCCTGGCCGCGACGTACGCCGGCGGCGCCACCGAGGAGGAGCTTGCCCTGTTCCTGCGCCGCTCCGGCGACCATGCCCCGTTCGTCGCCCAGGCCAGCGCGTTCGCAGCCCAGGCCCGGGTCCGCGCCGGGCTGCTGATGCCGCACACCGAGCTGGCCACCGAGGTGTTCTGCCGCACCGGTGCGGTCGAAGCGGCCCGGATCACCGACGAGGAGATCCCGCCCGTCACGGCGGAGTCCGACCTGCCGGCGTACGAGATCTGGCGGTGTGCGATTGCCGCACGGTTCCGCGCCGACGTCGGGGCGCAGCCGTGACGGCGCTCGCCGACCAGCCCAGCCGGCTGCGTCCCCCCGGGCCGTCACCCTGGTCGGCACCGGCCCTGCTGGCCCGGATGGCCCGTAACCGGTTGGATGTGATGCGGTCGGTGTCGGCCCGCTACGGCGACGCCGTCCGGCTGCCGCTGGGGCCGAAGACCCTGTACTTCTTCAACCACCCCGACCACGCCAAGCACGTGCTCGCTGAGAACCCGGGCAACTACCACAAGGGGATCGGGCTGGTCCACGCCCGCCGTACCCTCGGTGACGGCCTGCTGACCAGCGAGGGTGAGCTGTGGCGCAAGCAGCGCAAGACGATCCAGCCGGTGTTCCAGGCCCGGCGCATCGCCCGGCAGGCCGGCGCGATCGCCGAGGAGGCGGTCGGGCTGGCCGACCGGCTGCACACCATGGTCGGCCGCGACGAACCGGTCGACATCCGTCACGAGATGACCGACCTGACCCTCGGGGTGCTGGGCCGGACCCTGCTCGACACCGACCTGGGTGAGTTCGGCGGCATCGGCGACGCGTTCGAAGCCGTCCAGGACCAGGCCATCTTCGAGATGATGTCGCTGGGCGCGGTGCCGACCTGGGTGCCGTTGCCCCGGCAGCGGCGGTTCCGCCGGGCCCGCGCCGAGCTGCAGGACGTCGTCGACCAGCTGGTTGCCCGGCGGCGGGCGGCCGGCGGCATCGCCGAACGCGACGATGTGGTGTCCCGGCTGATCGGATCGACCAACGAGGAAGCCGATCCGCAGGTCGCCCGGCAGCGGATGCGCGACGAGCTGGTGACCCTGCTGCTGGCCGGTCACGAGACCACCGCCAGCACCTTGACCTGGGCGTTCCATCTGCTCGACCGGCATCACGACGTCTGGGAGCGGGTGCACGCCGAAGCGGTCGAGGTGCTCGGCGACCGGACACCGGTCTACGAGGACCTGCACCGGCTGCGGTACACCGCGATGGTCGTCGACGAGGTGATGCGGCTCTACCCGCCGGTCTGGCTGCTGCCCCGGATCGCCCAGGGCGACGACGTGGTCGGTGGCTACCATGTGCCGGCCGGCGCTGACCTGGTGCTCTGCCCGTACACCCTGCACCGGCATCCGGATTTCTGGGCGCATCCGGACCGGTTCGACCCGGACCGGTTCGACCCCGACCGCAGCACCGACCGGCCCCGGTACGCGTACATCCCGTTCGGCGCCGGCCCGCGCTTCTGCGTCGGCAACAACCTGGGGCTGATGGAGGCGGTGTTCGTTATCGCCTGCGTGGCGCGTCGGCTGCGGATGTCGGTGCAGCCCGGCTACCGCCTGGTTCCGGAACCGATGCTGACCCTGCGGGTCCGGGGCGGCCTGCCGATGCGGGTCCACGAGGCCTGACCGGCCCACCCACCTGACACAGCCGGCGCTCGCATCTGCGAGCGCCGGCTGCGTCGTGTCCGGCCCGCGACGGTCCACCGGGCGTCCGAGGCGAACTGCGACGAGTCCGAGGCGACTGCGACTCCACCACGAAGGACCGGGCGGTCCCGCGCACAGCGGGACCGCCCGGTCGGGTGGCGGGTCGGGTCAGCCTCGGCCGGCGACCTCGACGAACCGGCCACCGTGGAACAGCAACGCGTCGTGGCCGTCACCGCGGCCGGTGCCCAGCACCGAGCCGAGGAAGATGGAGTGGTCGCCGCCGTCGTAGACGGCGGCCAGCTTGCACTCCACCCAGGCCAGGCTGCCGGAGATGATCGGTGCGCCGGTGTGCCGCCCCGCCCAGTGGTCGACCGTCTCGAACTCCCGCTCGTCGCGCGGCCGCGACGAGCTGGCGAAGTAGCGGGCCAGCCCTTCCTGGTCGGCACCCAGGATCGACACCGCGAAGGTGCCCTGGGCCAGGACCGTCGCGTGCAGCACCGCGGTGCGCTTGACGCACACCAGCACCAACGCCGGCTCCAGCGATACCGAGGAGAACGCGTTCGCGGTCATCCCGTGCGGCAGGTCGGTCCCGGACGTCACCAGGGTGACGCCGGTGGCGAACATCCCCATCACGGTGCGCAGCTCGGCGTGGTCACCCTTGCCCGTACCGTTGGATCCGGCCGCCCCGACCGTACCGTTGGATCCGGCGGATCCGGCCGTTGCGACGCCCGGCACGGTCTGCTTGTCGGTAGCCACGGTCAGCCCTCCCTGACGTCTTCGAGCACCCGGCGCTGCCCGTTGCCGTTACCGTTGCCGCCGGTGACGGCGTAGTGCGACAGCGCGATCCGCAGCGGATCCGGCACCCGGGCCGGGCGGGTGTCGGTGTTCGGCCCGCGCATGCACGCGATCCGCTGCCGGCCGCGGGCGACCAGCTCCTCGAAGCCGTCGCGCAGCCGGACGTAGTCGAACGCGAAGCCGATCTGGGTCTGGGTCAGGTCCTCCAACCGCATCCGGATCGACAGCTCGTCGAAGGCGCTGATCTCGGCAAAGAACTCACACTCGCACTTGAGGGTGAACAGCTTGAGATCGTCCCGGATGTCGGCCAGCACCTCCGGCGCGCGGTCCCGCAGGAACATCTCCCGGCACCGGCCCTGCCAGCGCAGATAGTTGACGTAGTAGACGTTGCCCACCAGGTTGGTCTCCTCGAAACCCACCAGGTGCCGGTACTCGTAGTAGGACTCCATGACTCACCTGCCTCCGTCGGCGGACATCGCGAAGACCACCGGGTCGTCGACGCCCTGCAGCGCGGTGGTGAAGGTGGCGATCCGGGTGGTTCCGGATCGCAACGCCACCCAGCCGGCCGGTGCGTTCGGCTCGGCGGCCAGGTCGACCCGCGCGTGGCCGTTCTTGCGCAGACACTCGACGGCGCCCCACACCCGGGTCGCCGACACCGACAACTCCTCGCCGTGTTCCCGGGCGACCAGCCTGGCCAGCGCCAGGTTCTCCGCGCCGAGCAGATCGGCCCACTCCTCGTCGGAGCGGCCGGCGGCCACCTCGACGTCGCAGCCGACCGCCGCCGGTCCGGTGACCGCCACGGTCACCCCGGCGCCGTGCGACGCCGAGATCTGCGGCCCGCCGGTGACCTCCGGTTTGCCGTCCGGCCGGTAGCGCACCTGCGCGTCGCCGCCCAGCGCCCAGCTGACCGCCTTGCGGGTCTGCTCCCGCCGGTCGGCCACCTCGGTAGCTTGCGGGTCGTCCGGGCGGACCACCACCCGCAGGTCGGTCGGCAGGAACGCGCCGACCCGTCGCTCCAAGTAGGGCCCGACCAGCGCCGGGAGCCACGGACCGGAACCGTCCAGCTTGCGTACGGCGTGCAGCCGCAGCCCCACCCACCGTTCGACGAGGTTGCCGTCCGGGTCACAGACGTCCACGTCGTACAGGTATGTGTCGCCCTCCCGGGACCGTTCCAGCGCGTGGATGGTGACGCTGTCCAGGGTGGCGGCGACCTTCGCGTCGGCCAGGTGCAGCCGTTCGATCGCCCCCGGCAGCAGCGTGGCGTCCGGGACGCAGCACTGCAGGGCGTGCATCACCGTGTCCCGGGTGCCGGGGTCGCCGAGCACCAGCTCGCCCGGCCGGAACCGGGCGAACCATGGCGCCACCGACCGGTTCGACACCCGCGCCACGCAGCTGGTGGCGGCCAGATCCAGATAGCCCTGCAGCCGCTGGAACCGCGACCCCTGGAACAGCACCGGCCCGTACAGCTCACTGGCCGGGTCGATGGGCAGCAGCTCGGTGGCCGCGGTCGCCGGCCGTACCTCGGGCCGGGCCGGCAGGTCGTAGCGCAGCCTGGCCCGGAAATGATCGGCCGCGAACCCGGTGTCGCTGCTGCGGACCACTGCGTCGACGGCACCGTCCGGCGCGGCGAGCACCGCGATCCGGATGGTGTTGCTGCCGTCCGGCGGGACCACGATCGGCCGGAGCAGTTCGACGTTCTCCAGCACCGGCGTCTCGATCCGCCCGGTCAGCGCCCGCGCCGCCTGGGCCATCGCCTCCATGCCGAGCACCGCCGGCAGCAGCAGGTCCCCGTCGAGCAGGTGGTCCGGCAGGTAGAGGTCGTCGTCGGCGGTCAGGTCGGCGTCGACGATGAGCTCGACGCCCGGGTAGTGAACCTGGGGCCGGTCGACGAAGCGCAGCAGCGGCAGCTCCCGCCGCTCCATGGTGACCGTCGGCAGCCCGTCGGAGCGGCTCATCACCACCATCGCCTGCGGCGCGGACGGGCTGGCCAGCACCTCCTTGAGGATCGCGATGCCGTCCTCGACCGGGATCGGGGAGATGCCGTCGCGGGTCAGCGACTCCAGCACCCCGAGCCGTTCACCCATCCCGGCACCCGACCACACCGACCATTCCAGGGCGAGGCAGCGGATGTGCGGGTGGTCCTCGCCGACCTTGCGGGTCAGGTCGGTCATCCAGTCGTTGGCGGTGGCGTAGTGCGCCTCGCCGCGCAGCCCGGCCCGGCCGATGATGCTGCCGAAGGTGATCAGCAGCCGCAGCGCCTGCGGGTCGGTCGCGGCGAGCACCGCGTCCAGGCCGTCGATCTTCGGAGCCAGGGTACGGCGGAAAGCGGCCTCGTCGAGCGCGGCCACCGGTGTCGGCTCGTTGCGTCCGGCTCCGTGCAGCACCCCGGTGACCTGGCCGAGCGCCTGCTCGACGGCGTTCACCGCCGCCTTCACCTGGTCCACTGCGGTGATGTCGGCCCGGGCGTAGTGGAACCGGACACCGGCGGCCCGCAACCGGTCAAGGTTGGCGGCCAGTTCGGCGTCGTCGGCCGGGTCGGAGCGGCCGAGCAGGCCGACGGCGGTGCCGGTGTCCCGGCCCAGCGCCAAGGCGCACTCGGCGGTGATGCCCTTGCCGCCGCCGGTGACCAGCAGCACGTCGTCCGGGCCGATCCCGGCACCGCCGTTGGGTGGCAGCTGGATCGGCCGCAGCACCGGTTCATACCGCTCACCGGCGGCGTCGTAGTGCACCTCGCTGAACCCGGTCGTCGCACCGACGTCGGCGACGAGCCGGCGCACCAACTCGTCGCGCCCCTCGGCGCGGTCCGCCGGATCGTCGTCGACCGTCGGGTACTCCGGCAACGGCAGCAGCACCACCGTGGTGTCGATATCCGGATGCTCCTGGTGCAGCGTCTTGGCCAGACCGGCGGCGGACCGCCGGTCACCGACCGCGACGAACCGGACCGGCCCGCCGGCGGACAGCGCCGCGCGGGCGGCCCGCAGCAGCACCGGGACATGCTCCGGCTGGCCGTCGCGGGGCAGACAGAGCAGCACTCCGTCGCCCACCCCGGCCGTGCCCAGCGCTGCCGCCAGTGGCTCGGCGAGCGGGTTGTGACCGGCGGTGAAGACCTGCCAGTCGCCGTCGACACCCGACCCGGCGAACGGGGCGACCCCGGTGGGCACCAGGTCCACGGCGAACGCCCGGACCCAGGGAGCCACACCGGCGACGACCGGCTCCGCGTCGTCGCCGGCCGGTGCGGCACCGGCGGCGTCGTCGAGGATCTGCGCGATCTCGGCGACCGTAGCGGTGGCGTAGCTGGAGGTCAGCGTCGGCGCCGGTACGTCGAGTTCGCGGGCCGCCTGGTTGACGATCTGCCCGACGGTGATCGAGCTCAGATGCAGCTCGTCGAGGGGCCGGCTGTCCGGGCGTACCGCATCCAGCGGCAGCTCGGCCCGTTCGGCGGCGAGCCGACGGAGCACCTCGAGACTGTCCGCACCGGAGCGCCCCGCCGCCTGGTCCCGGGAGCTGTTCGCGGATCCCGCGGCGTGATCGGCCGGCTGGGCTCCGGCCTGCCGGGCGACGGCGAAGTCGCCGGCCGGGGCCGACTCGGCCGGGCTGGCGAGGAAGCGCAGCGGCCGACCGGGTTCCAGCGGTCGGGTGAACCGGCCCTGAAACAACGCATCGTGGTCGATCACCGCGCCCAGCGCGTACGCGGCCCCGACGGCGTTGAGCAGCCCGGACAGCGACAAGCTGTCGGTCTCCAGCGAGATCGTCGGCACGTCCGGGGCGATCTCGCCGGCCAGGCCGCGCAGGATCCGACCCGGACCGATCTCCAGCAGCAGGTCACTGGTCTCGGCGAGCCGGCTCACCGCCTGGGTGAACCGCACCGGGTCGAGCACCTGCCGGCGCAGCAGGTCGACGACGTCGGTGTCGGCCGGCAGCGGCTCACCGGTGACGGTGGAGACCATCGACCTGGCCAGCGGGGTGAACGACTGACCGGCCAGGTGTTCACCGAACGCCACCGCGGCCGGGGCGACCGCCTCGGAGTGGAAGGCGTGCGACACGGCGATCCGGGTCCAGAACAGGCCCTGCCGTTCGGCTCGGGCACCGACCTGCTCGACTGCGGCGACTGGGCCGGAGACCACGGTCTGCTGCGGGCTGTTGTAGCCGGCGATCACCACCGCCGTACCGGCGAGCAGCGGCTGCACCACCTCGGGCGCGGCGGAGATGCTGGCCATGGTGCCGTCACCGGCGCTGGCGTCGGCCATGATCCGGCCTCGGGCGGCGGCCGTGGCCAGTAGCGTCGGCTCATCCATCGCCCCGGCCCAGTGCAGCGCGGTCAGTTCACCGAGGCTGTGCCCGGCGGCACCGGTGGCCTCGATGCCCACCATGGACAGCACCCGCAGACCGGCGACAGATCCGGTGACGATCCGTGGCTGGGCGACCGCCGTGGCCACCAGGTCGGCACCGGCCGGTGGCTGGTACGTCCGGTACAGCGTGTCGACGTCGGCGAACCGGCGACGCAGTGCGCCACCGTCGGCCCGCCGCCCGGCACCCTGCCCGGGGAACAGGTACCCGATGCGCGGGTTGCCGCCAGCGGCGCCGAGGAACACGCCGTCGGCGGCGTCGATGACCGTACGCTCACCGGCGGCGACCGCCTCCGCCAGCCGGCTGAGCCGGCCGGCGGCCTGTTCCGGGGAGCCGGCGACCACCGCGGCCCGGACCGGCTGGCCGGCCAACTGCCCGGCCAGCGCGGCGGCCAGGTCGCCGAGTTCGGCGTAGGACAGCCGGGCCACCCACGGGGCCAGCCCGGCGAGTCGTTCGCCGAGCTCCTGCGGGGTCCGGGCGTCGAACAGCAGCAGCTCGGTGTCCTGCCGGGACCGCACCAGCGCCGTGGTCGCGGTCCCGACCCGGGTCCGCCGGCTGGTCTCGGCGGTCTCCACCACCACGTGGGCGTTGATCCCACCGAAGCCCATCGACGAGACCGCGGCCCGGATCGGCTTGTCCGCCGGCCACAGCTCGGCGGCGGCCGGCACCCGCAGCGCGGGCTGCTCGACGTCCAGCTCCGGGTGGGTCTCGACGTGCCCGGTGGCCGGCGGGATCACCTGTTGGCGGACCGCCAGGATCGCCTTGAGCAGGCCGGCCACCCCGGCGGCGGCCTTGGTGTGGCCGAAGTTGCCCTTGACCGTACTGATCGCGGCCGGCTCGCCGTCCGGGGCCGCCTCTCGGCGGGCCTCGGTGAACGCGCGCAGCTCGGTGGCGTCACCGACGGCCGTCCCGGTGCCGTGTCCCTCCAGGTAGGCGACCGAGTCGATGCCGAAGCCGGCCCGCTGGTACGCCCGACGGATCGCCAGTCGGTGGCCGCTGGCCTCCGGCCGGGTGATGCCGCCCTTGCCGTCGGAGGAGTAGCCCCAGCCGGCGATGACCGCGTGCCGACGCAGACCCCGGGCGACGGCGTCCTCGTCGCGCATCAGCACCAGCATGCCGCAGCCCTCACCGGGCCAGAAGCCGTTGGAGTTGCGGTCGTACACCCGCATCTCGGCGGTGGCCAGCGCGCCGGTCTTAGCGAAGCCGATCACCTCGAACGGGTCGATGCTCAGGTCCACCCCGCCGGCGACCGCCGCGTCCAGCTCGCCGTTGCTCAGCGCGTTGCAGGCGGTGGCGACCGACAGCAGCGACGACGAGCAGGCACCGTCGACGGTGTACCCGCCGCCCTTGAAGTCGAAGTGGTTGCAAATCCGCCCGGCGATGGTGTTGGCCAGCCCACCGGCGAGGGTGTCCTCGTCGATCGGCGGGAACGGCGCCTTGTAGCGCGGCTCCAGATCGTCCAGGAAGGCGGTCACCGCGGTGTCGTCCCAGCCCTGCTCGCGCAGGGCCGCGCCGACCGTGCGCCGGACGTACGGCCAGCGCAGCCGCAGCAGGTTCGCCCGGCTGAACTCACCGGTCAGGGTATTGCCGATGACCACGCCGGTGCTGGCCGCCGGCAGCCCTTCACCGTCGGCGAAGCCGGCGTCGGCCAGGGCCCGGGCGACGGTGTCCAGGGCCAGCCAGTGGGTCATGTCGGTGGACCGGAAGGTGCTGCCGGCGATCCGGTACTTGACCCGGTCGAATTCGAACCCCTCCAGCACCGCCGCCTTGGCCGAGTAGAACCGGTCCGGCGCGGCCGGGTCGGGGGAGTAGTAGTCCTCGTGGTTCATCCGCTCGTCCGGCAGCCGGCGGAAGGCCCGGCGGCCGGTGAGCACGTTCTCCCACAGTTGGTTGGGGGAGTCGGCGTCGGGATACCGGCAGGCGATCCCGACCACCGCGATACGGTCACTCATCAGATACCTTTCCTCACGCCGTCGCGCCGGCCACCGGCGCGGGGGCGGGTGCCACCGCCGCCTGCTGCTGGGCGCGCTTACGCAGGTGAACCATCCACCAGTAGATGCCGCGGGCGCCGCAGACCACGACGACGGCGAAGAACAGCGTGTAGACGACGTTGAACAGCATCAGTACGCCGTAGACCATGGCCACCGACGACCCGAACATGAACTGGTGGATCGGCTTGACCGGGGTGGTCCCCGGGTCGGTGATCATGTAGTTGGTGAACAGCACGAACGCCACCCCGGCCATCACGCCGAGCGCCGAGAACAGTGCCACGTCCCAGATCCAGTGCCGCAGCAGCGCCTGGATGGCGAAGCCGCCCAGCCAGCCGACGATCAACGCCACCTTGCGGGTCAGCATGGCGTTGATCACCGTACCGGCGGTGACGATGATGATCGGGATCATGATCCGGAAGAAGGTGTTGGCACCCTCGGTGAACTGGTACGGCGGGGCGATCGAGATCCACGAGCCGAAGCAGACCAGGGCCACGGTGATGCCCAGGTTGGACGGGTTCATGTAGTGCCGCATCCGGCCGTACACCGGGGCCTGGAAGACGTACTTGCCGGTGACCCCGACGATCACCGCGAACGCGATCGGCAGGAACATGTCGTTGGCGTACAGCAGCATGTTGCAGGCCAGCGCGGTGATGTGGGCGGGCAGCAGGAACTCGTACATGCCGCGTCCGCCGCGCCCGGTGTACCGGGGTGCCCGCTGCTGCATCCGGGCGCTGAAGGTCTCGAAGACCAGCTCGGTGGCGTAGCCCACCAGCACCGCCAGGATCGGCCACAGCCACGGCTGCTCGAAGCCCAGGACGGTGTACCCGAGGATGTTGAACACGGTCATCGAGATGGCGAAGTTGCGCAGCGCCAGGTAGCGGCGGTCCGGCTCCTTCGCCGCCGGCGCGGGTGGACCGGCGGGGGCCGTCGTCGTGCCGACGGTCTGTTGGCGTTCGGCGGTCGTGGTCATCGGTTCGGAACCTCCTGGACACGGTCGGTCAGCACGAGGGTGTGCGTGCCGGCCGACAGCTGCTGAGTGGTGCTGTGCAGATCGCCGTCGAGGTCACGCCAGCGCAGGTCGACGGTGACCGGGCCGGTGGCGTCTCCGAGTCCGAGGTGGACATCGAAGCTGCGTTTGCCGCCGTGGCCACTGCCGCCGTCGAGCTGGGAGACCTGCCGGCGTCCGTCTGCGGTGGTGACCGTGACGGTGGCGCCGTAGGCCGGCGTACCGGGCAGGTCGGCGTCGGTGCCGTCCAGCGTCGGCCGGTACAGCCGCAGGTTGAGGTAGTCGCCGAGGTCCGGTGCCTCGTTGGTGTAGAACGCCGGGGCGGCCCACTGCCGGGCTACGGCCAGGTCGAGCGCGCCGGTCGCCCGGGTGTCGGCGGTGGCGATGCCGCGGGTCGGGATCGGCACGTCCAGGCCGAGCTGCTCGGTGATGTTGGTGAACTCGCCGCTGTCGGTCCGGGCGAAGAAGGCGAGCGGCTGGTCACCGGCGATGTCGTCGCCGGGCTGCATGTTCGGCCACATCGCCGGGTTGGAGAGCAGGTTGTCGTTGGACATCGCCATCTCCTGCAGCCACGGCCACCGGTCGATGTCGCCCTTGACGAAGCCGAGCGTCTGCACGACCTCCAGGTCACCGTCGTTGCGGAAGTCGGCGAACTTCACGTCCCAGCCCCAGCCGCTCCAGGCCAGGCCGAGCGGCCGGGCCTGCTGGATGAACGGCGCAGTACCGGCGGAGAGACTCTGCAGGGCCTCCTCCTCGGAGCCGGCCTGGTTCACCCAGACGAAGTTGCTCTCCTCCAACCCCCAGGCGGTGGTGATGTTGGAGACCACCATGTCGAAGCTGCCGTTCGCGTCCAGGTCGCCGAAGTCGACGCCCATCCCCTTGAACGAGTCCTTGCCCAGCTGGAACGACTTCGGCGTACCGTGGCTGCGCTCGCCGTACACCGCCTCGAACTTGATCTGACCGGGCCGGGAGACGTTGTGCAGCAGGGCGTCGAAGGTGAAGTCGTTCGCGACGTACATGTCCGGCAGGCCGCGACCGGTCAGGTCAGCGGAGCTCAGCGCCAGGGTCCAGCCGGTGCTCTTGGCGAACGGGACCGCACCGCGCTCCGGCACGAAGGTCACCGACGGCGTCTCGCCGGCGGTCGCCGCGTGCCAGCGCAGCACCTGCAGCCCGCCGCCGTTGGTCGCGGTGGAGAGCGAGTCGTTCATCTCGACGTTGTCCTGGCCGTCCGGGGCGAGCACATCGGACTCGGGGAAGTAGTTGCCAATCACCACGTCCGGCTTGCCGTCACCGTCGAAGTCGTTGACCGTGGCCGCGTTGGTGTGCCACTTCGGCCCGTGGTAGCGGCCGTCCGGCGAGTCCTGCGGCAGGATCTCCTGCCGGTGGTACGCGTCGTTGGCGGGCAGCTCGGTTCCGGCCTTGCGCAGGAACAGGATCGGCACCCGGCCCCAGTAGGTCACCATGATGTCCATCCGGCCGTCCAGGTTGTAGTCACCCGGCACGCAGCCCATCGGCGCCATCGTGTGGTCGATCGGCAGCGGCGCCGGGTCGAGCAGGAACGGCTCGAACCGGTCGGCGGCCGGTGCGGTCGGCGCGTAGGTGACCACCACCTCGTTGGTCCGCACGTCGACGAAGCACAAGCTGTTGGCCACCCCGTGGCCGGTCAGGTCGTTGACGGCGATGCTCGCGCCCACCGAGGAGATCCAGGACCGGATCTTGTGGTACGACTCGTTGACCTCACGGATGTTCCGTTTAGGTAGTTGGTCGTAACCTTCCGGATAGTCGATCTCAAGCTCGGTGAACCGGTACTTTTGGGCAACCTCGTCAGCGCCGGCCACCGACACGCGAGCATCGATGATGAAGAACATCACGACGAGAAGTAAGATCGCCGTTATCCCGGGGCTGATCGAGCGCAGGCGTTGACCCAGCACGGTCTGGTCTCCTTACTGCGGGAACCATCGGCTGTTGTCCAGGCCGACGGAGTTGACAGGGCGGACATCGTTGCCGCAACGCCGATCCGATGAATTTCCGGGAATGGCGTGCGGTGAACGGGAGCTCTCGCAGCTCCCGGCTCGCCGGGGGATCCTCCTGAAGCCGAGGGTGGGTGGAGATGGGGAGGCCGCGCGGCACGGTCGGCCACCGGGATCATCGTCCGACGGCCGTACGGTGCAGCGCTTCTTTCACATTGCCTCCGGTGATTCGCTGCATTCTGGGATCTGTCACAATCCGTCGCCGATCCGATCGGCTGGAAAGACGGCAATATTGCGAAACCCTCGGCGACAGGAGCTGGCTAGCCTGAGTGAGGTGTCGCATGACGCGTCATCCGGACACCGTGCACCGTCGTATTTCGGTCGGCTGTCCGGCTCACCGCGCAGAGAAGGAGCCGTCGTGTCTGTCGAGGGATTCTGGAAGGTTGCCGTGGCCACCCCGCTTGGTACCCGGCACACCGTGCTCGAACTGTTCACCAAGGACGGTGTGCTGCAGGGGATCTCCCGTGGGGAGAAGGAGGAACTGGTACTGCAGGACCTGCAGGTGGCCGACGACCGGCTGTCCTGGTTCCAGTCGATCACCAAGCCGATCCGGATGAATCTGGTGTTCGACGTCGTGGTCGACGGTGACGAGATGTCCGGCACCGCGAAGGGCGGCCCGATGCCGCCGGCGAAGGTCAGCGGCCGGCGCGAGCCGGCGACCCAGGCGGCCTGACCTCGGCCGCTGCGGCGATCCCGGGTGCCCGGCCTGTCCACCACGGCCGGGTTTCCGGGTGCCCCGGGACGTCCACCACGGCACGGAGATCGGATTGCCGACCGGGTCGCGCAACCGCCCCTCGGTCGGTCGTCGATGATCCGTATGACCGATTGACCTATGCGCATTTATCATAAAAAGTCATGGATATTCCGACCGGGGAGAGATCCATGACCGACGTGCCGCCCGCGACCACCCACCACCGGTATCTGATCGTCGGCGCCGGCCCGGCCGGGCTACAGCTCAGCTACTACCTGCAGCAGGCCGGCAGCGACTACCTCACACTGGAGCGATCCGATGGTCCCGGGGAGTTCTTCCGGCGGTTCCCTAGACACCGCGGCCTGATCTCGCTGAACAAGGTGCACACCGTCAGCGCCGACCCGGAGATCCGACTCCGCTGGGACTGGAACTCGCTGCTGCACGAGCCGTTCGAACTGCCCTTCTCCGACTACAGCCGGGAGTACTACCCGAGCGCCGACGACCTGGTCCGCTACCTGGCCGACTTCGCCCGGCACCACCGGCTGGCGATCCGGTACGGCGTCGGCGTCGAGCGGGTCGAGAAGACCGAGGACGGCTTCGTGGTGTCCGCCGGTGACCAGACCTACAGCTGCGAGTGCCTGGTCGTGGCCACCGGCTGGGGCCGGCCGAACATCCCCGACGTAACCGGTATCGAACACGCGGTCGGCTACGAGGCGATGAGCACCGACCCGGCGGACTACGCCGGCCACCGGGTGCTGATCCTCGGCAAGGGCAACTCGGCGTTCGAAACGGCCTCGGCGATCCTCGGCCACGCATCCATGGTGCACCTGGCCAGCCCTCGGCCGATGCGGCTGGCCTGGAACACCAAACACCCCGGGGACGTACGCGGCCATCACGGCGCGGTGCTGGACAGCTACCAGTTCAAGACGCTGCACTCGGTACTGGACTGCGTGGTCGACGAGATCCGCCCGGTCGGCGACCGCTACGAGGTGCACCTCACCTACACCCACGCCGACGGCGAGACCGCGGTGATGGAGTACGAGTCGGTGCTGCGCTGCACCGGCTTCGCCATGGACACCTCGATCTTCGGTGCCAGCGCCAGTCCGAAGCTGGTCCCCAGCGGCCGGATGCCGGCCACCGACCCGGACTGGCAGTCGGTCGACGTCGACGGCCTCTACTTCGCCGGCACCGTGGCCCAGGACCGCGACTTCAAGAAGGCGTCCTCGGCATTCATCGACGGGTTCCGGTACAACCTGCGGACCCTGACCGCGCTGCTGCGCGAGCGGTACGAGGCTGCGCCGCTGGGCTTCGACAAGGTCTCCGCCGACCCGGACTCGTTGACCCGGGCGGTGCTGGACCGGGTCAACTGGAGCTCGGCGCTGTGGACCCAGTTCGAGTTCCTGGTCGACGCCCTGGTCGTCGACCAGGCAACCGGTCACGTCCGGCACTACCACGACCTGCCGGAGGACTACGCGGTACGCCGATTCGGCAGCGAGAGCCACTACTACACGTTCGGGCTGCGCTGGGGGCGGGACGACTACCCGGACGTCTTCTCGATCGAACGTCACCCGCAGCCCGACCGGGCGTCCGAGAGCGCCTTCATCCACCCGGTGGTGCGCCGCTACCGGGGCGGCGAACTCGTCGAGGAGCTGCACCTGCTGGAGGACCTGCTGGCCGAGTGGCGTCGACCGGACCGGCACATCCAGCCGCTGACCCGGTTCTTCACCGCCGACCTGCACCGCTGACCCTCCGGGAAACCTGGTACCACTGCCGCCTACCGGCGGACCAGGACCTCAGACAGCGGCTTGCGGGTCAGCTGCGGCACGGTCACCCCGGCCGCCGGGTAGCCGACCGGCATCACCACGCAGGCCCGTTCCTCAGCGGGGCGTTCGCAGATCTCGTTGAGGAACTTCATCGGGCTGGGCGTGTGGGTGAGGGTGGCCAGCCCGGCCAGGTGCAGCGCGGTGATCAGCACCCCGGTGGCGATGCCGACCGACTCCTTGACGTAGTACGGTTTGGGCGAGTTGGGCCCCCGGTGCACCTCGAACACCACGATGACCACCGGGGCGGTCTCCAGGAACGGCTTCTGCCAGTCGGTGCCCATCGGCGCCACCGCCCGCAGCCACTCGGCGGACGCCCGCCGGGTGTAGAACTCCAACTCCTCCGCCTCGGCGGCCTGCCGCAGCCGGCGCTTGCGCTGCGGGTCGGTGAGCACGACAAACCGCCACGGCTGCAGGTTCGCGCCGCTGGGCGAGCAGGCCGCCGCCCGTACCGCGTCCTCGATGACCTCCAACGGCACCGGGTCGGGCGCGAAGTGCCGCACCGAGCGGCGGCTGGCCATCTGGTCGGCGAACCGGCGGGCGGTGACACCCATCGCGGCCGGGTCGAGCCGGTCGAGATGGAACGGGACCGTCGCGACGTTCTGCACGGGGACCTCCTGGACCGGTCGGGCTGTGCTTCCAGGATCACCCACCGCAGGCCACGGTGGTTGCCCTGGATTGCCGTTGTCCCGTACCTGTCGGCTCAGCTGGAGGTGCACTCGGCCAGGTAGTCGACGACGGCGGCCAGCCCGCCCGGCCGCCGCGCGGCGAGCCGCTGCCGGCGGGCGCCGGTGCCGTCGGCGAGCAGCCGGTCCACCCCGTCGACCACCATCCGGTGGGCGTGCTGGGCGTGCAGCTGCGGCTCCACCGCCGCGACCAGGTCACCGATCAGGTCGGCGGCCGGCCGGAGCCGACCGGTGCCCGGGTCCAGGCCGGCGCCGTCCAACCCGTCGCGCGCCGCCCGCCAGTACGCCACCCGCAGCAGCTCGTCCGGTACGTCGGGCGCGGGCACCCCCTGCTCGACCAGCGCCGACAGTCGGGTCACCAGGGCGCGGACCACGGCCGCGTACAGCGCGGTCTCCTCGACGGTGAGCGCGGCGTCGGCGACTGGGCCGCCGAGTCGAACTTCGGCGGCGGACCGGCCACCGGCCAGCGCGGCCAGGTCATCGTCCGCCAACTGGCGTAGCCGGAGTCCCGGTTGTCCCAGAACGGCGAGTTCGCCGTGAGGGTCAGCAGGACCGGCAGGTACGGCCGCAGATGGTTGCCGACCTGCACCGCCCGCTCCCGGTCAGGCATCTCCACGTGCACATGCAACGCGCAGATGGCCAGGTCGTCGTGCAGGCCGCGGAACGTCTCGACGCCCCGGTCCTGCCGTGGACCGGTGGTGATCGGCGGCGGCACCGGCCCGGCGACGGCGGCCGAACCGGTGGCCACCAGCCGCAGTCCGCGCTCCCGGGCGCACCCGCCGGCGACCTTGCGGGCCTCGGCCAGCTGAGCCGCCAGCTCGGTGGGCCCGACGCACGGTTCAGTGCGGGTCTCCACCTGCAGCGGGGTGATCTCCCCGGCCACCCGACCGGGCAGCCGGGACGTGGCGCCGGCGACGACCTCGGCGGCGCGCGGCACCGGGGCCCGGCTGCCCGCGTCAACGACGAGGAACTCCTCTTCCACCCCGAACCGGGGGGCGTTGTACCGGGAGGCGATGTCCGGCTGTCGGCTGGTCGGACTCATTGCGGCAGCGACCTCCACGGCTGGCTCGACGTCGGCCGCGGTCCGGCCGTCCGGAGCCTAACCGGTGGGCGCGTGGTCCCGTGACGTCGATAGTGCACTAAGCCGACGATCGTCCATAATGTCAATGATCATCGCAGCCAGCAATGCCGTCCTGTCCGACATCTGTGACAGGTCCGCCCATTCGCTACGGGCGTGCGACCCGCCGCCGACCACCCCCAGGCCGTCCAAGGTGGGTATGCCCATCGACCCGGTGAAGTTCGCGTCGGACGCGCCCGGTGCGCGTACCCCGACCAACGGTGGCAGCCCCATCCGCTGCCCGACCCGCTGGGCCACCTCCAGCAGCGGCACCGCCACCGACTCGGGCAGCGGGTACCGGTTCACCCCGCCGTCGACGTCGAGCGTGGCGTCGGCCAGCCGCGTCGGCAACGTCCGGATCATCCGGTCCACCCGGTGCAGTTCATCGCGGGTCCAGGCCCGTACGTCGACACTGAACTCGGCCGTCTCCGGCACCTGGTTGGTCATGACGCCGCCGTGCAGCACGGTAGGTGTGACCGTGGTGCCGTCGGCGGCCAACGACCGTACCGCCAGCACCTGATGGGCCAGCTCGACCGCCGCGTTCACCCCGCGGTGCGGCTCCACGCCGGCGTGCGCCGACCGGCCATGGACGGTGATCCGGTAGACCGAGCCGCCCTTGCGGGCCACCTTCAGCCCACCGTCCTCACTGCTCGGTTCGCCGACCAGCACCACCCCGGACCGGCCGGCCTGCTGCTCGATCAGCGGCCGGGAGGTCGGCGACCCGCTCTCCTCGTCGCAGGTCAGCAGCAGGCCGACCCGGGACGGGTCGGGCAGCAGCGCCAGCGCGCCGAGCAGCTGCACGATCCCGCCCTTCATGTCGCACACCCCCGGCCCGGTGGCGATCGGGCCGGACACGGTGAACGGCCAGTCGGTGACGGTGCCCGCCGGCCAGACCGTGTCGTAGTGGCCGAGCAGCAACACCTGCTGATCGGCCGCCGGCCAGAGCAGGTGTGGCAGCCCGTCGCGGACGATCCGCCGGGCCGGTCGGCCAAAGACCTCCCTGCCCCAGGCATCGAGCAGGTCGGCGCAGTCGTTCAGCAGCCGGACCGCGCCCGGCGGGGACTCGGCGGCCACCAGTGTGCCGAGTCGCCGTACCATCTCCGTCGCCTGGCCCCCCGCAGCGCGCCGGAGCTTGTCCAAGTCAGCCATGCGGCGATCGTGGCACCGGCTCTGAGCCAGCAGCAATCCGCTAGCGTGCCCACCTCATCGCTGTGCGTGTTGATCCTGGGTGGTGCGACCGACCGGGCACTTTAGAAGAACCGCGCCGGCCGGCGGCCCGGCATCATCCCTGTGGGACCGGGCCGCCGACCGGCGGCGGCCGACCGCCGCAGGAGGGCGCCGGATGGCATACATCGATCTTGGTCTGGACGAGACGGAGCACCCGGGGATCACCGGCCTGTTCCGGTACCGGCCGGAGACCGCCGCGCCGCTCGGCGCGCTCGCCGATGTGCTGCTGCACGCGCCGCACCCGACGCTGAGTCCGGGGGAGCGCGAGCTGATCGCCGCGTACGTGTCCGAGCGCAACGAGTGCTCGTTCTGCTCCGCGTCGCATTCGGCGTTCGCCGCCGAGCAACTCGACGGTGGAATGCCGATGGTGCAGGCGGTCCAGGTGGACGTCGACGGCGCCGCGATCACGCCGAAGCTGCGCGCCCTGCTGAAGATCGCCGGCGCCGTCGCCCGGTCCGGCCGGCAGGTCGACGCCGCGCTGGTCGACGCCGCCCGAGTGGCCGGCGCCACCGACCTGGAAGTCCACGACACGGTGCTGATCGCGGCAGCGTTCTGCATGTTCAACCGCTACGTGGACGGACTCGGTACGGTGCTGCCGGCCGACCCGGGCGTCTACGCCGAGCGGGCGCAGCAGGTGGCCGCCAACGGATACGGCGGTTGACCCTGCGCACACGTCACCCGGTCACTGCGGCCGCCGGCAGGTCAGCGGCTGTTGTACGGCATGGTGGGGAACCAGCCGTAGTCGAACATCGCCGGCAGCCGCACGTCCCAGTAGACGACCATGAAGACACCGAGCGCGATCAGCAGCCCGCCGGTGACTGCGGCGGTCCGGGCCGGGTCGGCGGCCAGCCAGCGGATCAGCCCGCCCCGGGTGACCATGACGAGCAGCGCGAACACCGCCGAGACAATGACGATGTTGCCCAGCGACTGCAGGATGAACGCGCCGGCGCCGTACAGCGGGTTGCCGCTGTCCACCGCCCAGACGAACAGCTTGTTGAACAGCGGGTACGGCCGGCCGATCAGGAAGCCGCCGACAAGCGCACCGAGGGTGACCACCCGGGCCACCGGGCGGCGGGCGAACGGATCCGGCAGTACGCCGATCGCGGCGAGCCCGAGGTAGGCGAAGGCCAGCCCGATCAGCCCGAACACCACCATGGACTGAATCAGGCGTACCGGCAGCCCGCCGACCGAGCCGGTCGACAGCTGCGGCAGCCGGTCGCCGAGCAGCACCCCGATGAAGCCGTACGCCCCGGCGACGGCGACCATGCCGAGGGTGAGCCAGCCGATCGGCCGCAGCAGGCTGCGCAGCCCGGCGCGGGTCGCCGCGCCGCCGCTGGCCTGGCTCATCGGACCGATCGACGCGGCCATCGCCACGTTACAGGCGGTGAAGGTGCCGGCTAGCCCGGTCACGAACGCGAACACCAGGCCGGCGCCGGTGCCGCCGATCGCGGTCGCCTTGGCGTCGTGGCCGAGCAGTGCGTTCGCGACATTGTCACCGATCACGTGGTCGACGAAGTCGTACGACCAGAGCACCGCGAGCAGCACTCCGGCTGCGGCGCCGAGCAGCACGATCCGGGTCCGGGAGACCGGGGCCGGATAGCCGGACACCGGTGGGATGATCTGGGGCTGTGGAGACCCACTCCTGGAGATGGTCATGCGCCGATCATTTGTGCGGCGGGAGCTGCTGTCCTCTCAGATCTTGCCCCGCTCGGTGCCGTTCGACGCGGATGACGCCCAAGACGGCAATCCGCGACAACTCCGCGACACCGGCAACGGCCAGGATTGAGCTATGCCGGTCACCTCGGACCAGTGGCGGTCCGCCGCCACCTCCGCTCCAGACGTGCTACGACGGCTGCTCACCCTGGTGGACGGCGTGCCCGCCGCCCACCCGGTGACGGCCCACTGGAGCCTCGCCGACACCATGGCCCATCTGGCCACCATCACCGCGATGGACATCGCGCTGGTCACCGGCGGTGTCCCGAACCTGCCGGTGCCGGAGATCAACGAGCTGCGGGCGACGACGACGGTCGACACCGTCGCCGAGATGAACCGGCGGGTGCTGGCACAGTTCACCGAGCGCGACGTGCCGGCGTTGTCGGCCCGGTTGCGCGCCGACGTCGCGGAGCTGACCCGGCTGGCCGACGCGGCCGACCCGGATCACGAGGTGAGCTGGCTCGGCGCCGCCCAGCTGCCGGTCGCCGGTCTCTACTCCCATCTGCTCAACGAGATGAACATCCACGCCTGGGACATCGCCCGGTCGGTCGGCGGACGCTGGCACACCGACCCGCACCAGGCGGCGCTGTTCGTCGACGTCTTCCTGGCTGGCGTCACGCGCTGCGGCTACGGCCGGCTGCTCGACCACGACCGGCCGGTCCGCACCGGGCGGATCTCGGTGACCTTCCACCCGCGTACCGGTGGCCCGACCACCCTGGCGCTGGTCGACGGCCGGGTGCTGCTGGAGCCGGTCGACCCGAGGCCGGACGTACGACTGCGCTACGACCCGGCGACGTTCAACCTGATGCTGTTCGGCCGGGTGGGCCGGCTGCGGGCGGCGCTCGCCCGCAAGGTGGCGGTCGGCGGTCGGCGGCCGTGGCTGCTGCCCACATTCATGTCGACGATGCGACTGCCGTCCTGACGTGCATCCCGTCTCGACGCGTATCCGTCGTGGTCACCCTGACCGCGCTGGGTAACAGCCTTGACGCAGAAGCGTAGTGTGACGTACACAACCATCGCTGTTCGTCGATCGTGGTGGGAGTCACCGTGATCGGCGGCGGAGGGAGCGTACGCCCATGTCCGACCCGGCGCCGTACAACCGGCGCTCATTCCTCAGCGGAGTGATCGCCACCGGGACCCTGGCCGCGGTCGCCACCTACGCCGCCCCCGGCGGCCGACTGCAATCGCGGGTCGAGCTGCGACTGTCCACAGGCGGAGACCCGACCGGCGCCCGAGACCTGCTGGTGAGCATGTGGAACGAGACAAACCCGCAGACCATCGTACGGGTCGACCCGATCGACAGCGGCTCCGGCGACGAACGCCGGATCATGCTGGAGAAGGCCGCCGCCGGTGAGGCCGACCTGCTCAACCTCGACATCGTCGACGTGCCCGAGTTCGCCACCAACGGTCTGATCGAGAAGATCCCGCCGACCGGCGGGCGGCAACTCATCACCCCCCTCGACCAGGTCAGCCGGGTGCCCGACGAACCCGGCGTGTACTGGGCCGCGCCGTTCAACACCGACGTCGGCATGCTGTTCACCCGGCTCGACGGCGACTCCACCGAGGCGCCGCCCCGCCGGCTGCCCGACCTGCTCGCCACGATCCCGGACGGGTCGCAGCAGTTCGTCGGCCAGCTGCGCCCCAACGTATCGGCGTTCTACGAGGCGTTCGTGGTCAACGTCCTGGAACACGCCGTTGCCGAGCGACCCGCCGTACTGAAACCACCGGGAACGCCCGGTGTCGAACGGCCCGCCGACCGGATCTCCACCGACCTTGAACTGTGGAAGGCCGCGCTGAAGCCGTTGAAGGACGCGATCGACGCTGGAAAGGTGCTGACATCCGGCGGCGAGCCCGAGTCACTCGAGGCGTTCGGCGCGGCCGACTCCACTATCCGGTACCTGCGCAGCTGGCCGGTCGAGTACCGCAAGCTGCAACTTGCCGGCAACCGGGACGTGGCAACCGGGCGGATCCGGGTCGACCCGCTCAGCCAGGGCATCCTCGGCGGCCAGAGCCTGGCCGTCGTCGCCGGTTCGCGGTACGTCGACCGTGCCCTGGCGTTCATCTCGTTCGCCACCAGCGAAGGTGCGCAGAAGATCCTCGCCTCGCACGGCATCGCGCCGACCGCGATCGGCGCGTACAACGACCCGAATCTGCGGGCCTCGATCCCGCACCTGGTCAGAGTGCGCGAGGCGGTGGAGAACTCGCTGCCCCGGCCGGTGCACCCGGGTTACCGACGGTTCTCCGACGTGGTCAAGGAGCATGTCGAACGGTTTCTCTACGAGGACCAGGACCTGTCGCCACAGTTCACCACGGAGATGGCCAGTGCGCTGGCCTGACCCCGGGGCCGGCGGCACGGTCCGGAGAGGTACGTCGTGCAGATAGAACCATGGCACGTCCCGCTGCTGGTGATGGCGGGCATCATCGTGCTCGAACTTCTCGCCGTCCTGGTGCTCCGCGACGCCGGACCGGCGGTACGGCAGTTCCTGCGCACCGCCGGCCTCGGCACGCTCGCCCTGGTGCTGCTGGTCGTCGTCGTGGTCAGCATCGGCCCGTCGCTGGCCGACCAGCTGGCCAGCGTCGCCGCCGCGATCGCCGGTATCGCCGCGCTGTGGCTGACCTACCGGTCACACCGGCCGTCGGCCGCGCCGCCGACGGTGGCCGAGCAGGCCCGCACGGCGGAGCCCGGCGGCGGCCAACGATCCGCCGGGGAGGACGGCCGCGACCGCCAACAGGCGGGCTGATCCGCCCGTGGGCTACACCGCCGCGCTGTGGGCGGTGCGCAGCGCGGACGCGAACGTCTCGACCGGCTGCGCCCCGGAGATCCCCCACCGGTCGTTCAGCACGAAGAAGGGCACCCCGGTGGCGCCCAGCCGGCGGGCGGCCCGGGCGTCGGCTTCGACCTCGGCGGCGTACCCGTCGCCGTGGACCACCTGCTCGGCGCCGGTCCGGTCCAGGCCGACCTCGACGGCGAGCCGGACCAGGGTCTGCGGGTCGTCCAGCACTGCGGCTTCGGCCAGGTGCGCCCGCATCAGCCGCTCGTGCAGCGGCCCGCCCAGCCCGTTCGCCGAGGCGAACTGGTTCAACCGGTGCGCGTCGAAGGTGTTCACCGAGACCGCGCGGTCCAGTGCGTAGGTCAGGCCCTCGGCGACGGCCAACTCGCTGACCCGCTGAGTCATCGCCCGGACCTGGGCCGGTGACCCGCCGGTCCGGCGGGCCAGCATCTCGGGCACCGGCAGCGGCTCACCGTGCGTGGGGTCCAGCTGGAAGCTGCGCCAACGCACCTGCACCCGGTCGGCGTACGGGAACTGCTCCAACGCGGTGTGCAGCCGTCGCTTCCCGATGTAGCACCAGGGGCAGATCACGTCGGACCACACGTCGATCCGGACCAGGGGGGTGGCGGCGGCGTCGGCCCGGTCGCCGGTCGTTGAGGTCGTCATCGTCACCTTCCAGGCCCGGGTTGGTCCCGCCGAGGGTAACCGGGTGCCGCGTCGCCGCCGGGGCAACGTGCGAGACACCCTCGTCGGTGACACCCTTCGGGACACATTTCCGGGGTACTGCCCAGTAACAGGTGGAGCGGCCGGCGCTCGGCTGACACGATGACGGCGCATCAGGTGGGTACGCACCGACCAACTGGGCCATGCGCAGCGAGTTGTTTTTCAACTACAGTGCGCGATAACCGGGCCTGAAGTGGGAACAACCGGGCCCAAGCAAGCAACAACCGGGTCGAAGCAAGCAGAAAATGGACTGCCGAATGAGCAGTCGAGCCGGGCAACGTACCTTTTGTGGAGACTGCCAGCATCACCAGCGTTGCCCGTACGGAACCCGGCCTGGCAGCCGGCGCCGACCCCGACCTGATCGGTGGGCTCCGGCTCCGGCCCGACGCCCGGGCCCTGCAGCTCGACCGGTACGGCCGGGTGGTGCGCGTCTCGGCCGGCCTGACCCGGTGGATCGGCTGGTCGGGCGCGCAGCTCGCCGGACGCCCGTTCGAGCTGGTGCTGCACCCGGACCGGCGGGCCTGGTTCCGCCACCGGTTCAGCATCCTGCTGACCGACGCGTACCCGCACTTCGTCGGCCTGGCCGAGGTGACCACCACCGACGGCCGCCTCGCCTCCAGCCACATCACCGCCGTGGCGGTCCGCGGGACGGAGCCGCCGGCCGACTCGGTGCTGGTGCTGCTCACCCCGGAGAACCGGGTACGCCGCCCGCAGCTGACCGAGGTCGGCGCCCGGGTGCTGGAAGGGCTCGCCGGTGGCGCCTCGACCGCCGAGCTGGCCGCCAGCCTGCATTTGAGCCGCAAGGGCGTCGAGTACCACGTGACCGCGCTGCTGCGCCAGGCGCGAGTGACCAACCGGACCGCGTTGGTCGCCTGGGCGTACCACTGCGGGGTCCTGGTGCCCGGCAGCTGGCCGCCCCGGCTGGCACCCGAGGCCCGGGAGCAGGTCCGCCCGCGCGCCCGGACCTCAGCCGCCGCCCAGCACGCGTAGGCCGGCAGCGCCGACGGTCCGGCCTGGCTCAGGTGCCGGCCTGGCTCAGGTGCCGGCCTGGCTCAGCGGCGGCCCCGGCCCGGCGGCGCCAGCGGTGAATAGCGGATCCGCGGCCCCGCAGCCTGCTTCACTGGGGTCCGCTTCGGTCTGATCCGTTCCGAGTGTGCCTGCTCCGAGTGTGCCTGGGCCGCACGGGCCTGGTCCGGGTGGCGGGCGGCCCGGTGCCGCATCAGCAACCAGACACCGAGACCGCCGAGCAAGGCCCCCATCAGGACCGCCAGCACCAGCCGCACCGTGCCGCCGAAGACGATCTGCCCGAGTGACGCGCCGACGATCCACCGGGCGATCCACGCGCCGACCGTCGACTCCGCCACCGGACTGGTGCCCGCTGCAACCGGCATGACTGCCTCCCCTGACCACGGTATCGATCCTTGGCGTTCCCGTGCAGGCCAAGCGGAAACCATGTCGGCAACTTGACGGCGGTCACACCCCTGCCGGCCGGACTATCCGGCCGTACCGTAGATGGTGTCCTTCAAGGAGCGGACCTGGGCAAACTGGTCGCGGATCAGTGCGGTGGCGGCCTGCTGCACGCGTACCGAGAATTCGTCCTCCCGGAACCGGCGCAGGCTGCCCGGCACGATCCGCACCGTCCAGTCCCGCATCCCGCGAACCTCGATCTGCACCGAACCGTCGTCGGACCGGCCTTCGGCGACGATACCGCCCCGGGCCGACTGGTAGTCGACATCGCGCGGCCCGACGGGCGGGTCCTCGCCGGACACCGGGGTGCCGAGCGCCTCGCTGACCGCCGCCCAGTACGCCTTCATCCTGCCTGCCCACAACAGCCGGCCCAGCCCGGCCAACTGCTGCTCGACGTAGCGTTCGTCAAGCCACTGGTAGCGGCCGGCGGCGAAGGCGACCCGTACGCAGTCGCGGCCGCGCAGCTCACCGGAGATCGCGCCGCCCGGCGCGACTGCCGTCACGTGCATGTTGTCGAGCCGGTCTGCCAGCAGTCCCACGAGATCCGTTCCCCCAGTCTGTGTCGTCGAAGTGGGTGTGTGGAGAGGCGTTGTGGATGGTCGAGCTAAACGGTCGAGGTGGGGCGGTCGAGGTGGGCGGTCGCCGTCAGGTCGAGTAGCCCATGAACAGCGGCCCGGTCACGTCTGACTGGGTCGCGTCGGCCAGCGCCGGCCGTTTCGCGACGAAGCTGTCCCGCTGCTGCGCCACGGCCTGGCAGCAGCTGGTTAGCGCGTGGGCGATCTTCTGCTCCTGCTCGCCGATGTAGCCGTGCAGCAGCCGGATCGCATCGCGCATCGAGTCGACGACCGCCGGCGCCGTCTCACCCTGGAACCGGACCGCCGGCGGGTCGTCGGGCACCCCGGCAGCCGCCACCTGTGACGAGGCCCCGACAGCGGTCAACCCCAGCGAGAGCCCGAAGCTGACCGGGGCGAGCGCCACACCGGCCACCGCCGCCACTGACGACACCACGGTGAAGGTCATCACCCACTCGTTCTTGCCGCAGTCGTCCATCCGGTCCAGCGCGGTGATCGTGTCGTGGGCGATCTTGTCGATGTCGTCGCGCGCCCGGACCCAGATCTCCCGCTCCGCGTCCAGCGCCGCCCTGAGGACCGCGATCCCCATGAACTGGTTGTAGACGATCGACGGGAACGGGGAGATGAAGTTGCTCTTGAACTCCATCGCGGCCCGACCCGTCCAGCTCTCGATGTGGCTCTCCGCGTCGAGCATCTCGTCGAGATCGTGGTTGGCGCGGTAGGTGCGCCCACTGACCGGATCATCCGACACCCAGCCAGACGATAGTTCCGCCAAGGACTTGTCGAGCTTGCTCCGGTGACTGTCGAACGCTGCTGGGTCGGGCATCTCGGCGAACGCCTGGAACAGCTCCGGAATGTCGCCGAACATCTGCTCGACCCGTTGGCGGGACTCCTGTTCACCGTGCCGCGGTGCCAGTTGCGGTTCACCGGCCGGGGCTGCCGGGCGCGCCCCGGACTCGGTCAGCGCCTTCAACGTCGCCTGCTGTTGGATCTCGTACGCGTGCTGCATCAGGTTGTCGAAGCTCATCCGATGTCGGCCCTCGGCTCACCGTTGACCTCCAACAACCGGGCGAACTCACTGGCCGCTTCGTAGTCGGCACGGGCGTACTCGACGGTGGCGACGCAGAGTGCGTCCGCCGTCGCCTCGATGTTGTCCGCCGTGTCGTGGCAGATCTTCGCCAGGAGGTCGTGCAGCTCGACCCATGGTTGGTACGCCGGACCGTACGGCACCCCGGGCAGATTGCCCGAGCGGACGAACGCCCCGGCGACGCCGACGGCGGCAGCCTCGAGGACGTCGCCAGCCGTCGAGTAGACCGCCGCCACGGTGGGGAGATTGTCCCGGCCGGCACGCCAGAGCCCGTACAGGTCTGCGCCTAACCTGGTGCCGCTGTTGGGCTCACTGTTCGTCACGTGATCCTCCCTCTGCCCGTCGAGTGCCCGTCGAATGGCCGACCCTGTCAGCCGGTTAGTTGAAGGGAGCTGCCGTCGACCACCCCGGCGAACTGGGCGCGGGACCGAAGTCGCAGTAGGGGTAGCTCTCGGTCCGGGAGTCGTCGATGTTCGACGGAATGCTGTCGGTGATGAACGTCAGCTGCTCTGCCTGGTCCGGGTCGCACCGGCCGGGTCCTTTGTCGCCGTCGATGCTGCCGCCGACGATCTGGCCGGTGGTGTCCCGGAAGATGGTGCCGACGCCCCGGGTGAACAGCCCGGTGCAGTACGGCGACGCCATCCGGTAGTACACGATCCCACTATGCGACTCCGCGTCGACAATGGTGGTGCGGTCGTGCGTGGTGGTGACGTCGGCGACCTCGTCCGGTCGGTGCTCGACCCAGGTGGTGGCGCCGACGGTGGTGTCCACCTCGACCTGGTCGGCGGCGTCGGCCGCCTCGTCGACGTACACGGCGGTGCCGACGCCGGACCGGGCACCGGGCAGCAGCAACGGCACCTCCAGCAGCACCGTCCCGCCGCCGTCTCCGACCACGACGGTGTCGCCGGCGCCGTCGCGCACGTCGAAAGAGACCCGGGTGCGGTAGGCGACGTACCCGCTGGTGTTCTCGACGATCACCCCGATGCTCGCGGTCGCCGAGCCGGGTCGACGCACCGGCGGGACGATCGTCACGCCGGATTCGACGACCCGCAGCCCGCCGCCGTCTGGTGCCTCGGCGGACGGGCCGGCGGTGCCGGTGAGTGGGCCGTCGGGTGCCTCGATACAGGACGCTGCCGGGTCGGGCTCCGAGTCGGGTGAGCAGGCGGCGGTGACGGCGGCGGCCGCGATCAGGACGACGGCGAGCGCCGCCGGCACGGTTGGCCGGAGCCGGATCGATGCGGGCATGGCGCGCCTGTTCCCCACTCTTGAGCCGATGGACTGCCGCGGTTACCCCAACGTACTACATGGACACATTCCGTAGGTGGTGCAGGGAGGTTGCGGTGACTCTAGGTGAGGATGATCAGTCTGCTGAGCTCCTGTCGTCAATCCGTCACTTTCCGGTACGGCTCAGTCGGCGATCGCCTGCTGGCCCTGCCGCAGCGCGGCGGCCATCGCATCCCGGTATCCGGACAGTTCGGCACCGTGCCGGTCGACCGCAGCGTCCAGCGCCTTCTCCCACGCCAGCCGCTGCGCCGCACGCAGGCCGGTCCGGTCGGCACATCCGGCGTCTGCGACGGCGAGCCCGATCTCCTTCTCCCGGGCCACCTCGGCCGGCCACGGGCCGCCCTCCGGCACCGGACCGCCCGGCCGCTCACCGACCGGGTAGTGGAAGTACTGGGCGAAGCGCCGGGCGTCCGCCGGGTCGAGCAGCTGCGGTTGGCCGGCCTGCTGGAGGCAGTCCGACCAGGCGGCCGTCGCCGAGGTCACGGTCGGATCGGCGGCGTAACCGGCGCGTGCCGCCTCGTCGATCACGGTCACCGGGCTCGGCGGCGCGGCGACCTTGCCGTACACAGCGGACCGGGCCTCGCCGACGCAGCCGCCGAGCGTCGGGTTGCCAGCGTCGTCGGTGAGCGTCTCGCCGTCTGCGGCACCGGTCAGCGCCTCCTGGTAGCGGCGCTCCTCGGCCGGTGACGGCCAGGTGAACCGTTCGGTGGTGGCGCCCGCACCGGCATTGGCATCGGCCTCGCCGGCGGTCTCGGCAGCTCGGATGCCGTACCCGTTCGCTTCTGCCTCGTCCAGCGTCGGTGACTGCTGCGGTGGCACGACCGCCGGCCCGGGAAGCCCGGCCGGGAGCTGGGCGGGAAACCGGTCGATGCCGGCGTCGCGCAGGCATGCTTCGGTGAGCCGGCCGACGACGGCACGTACCTGCGGGTCCATCTCCAGCGTGGCGGCGAGCAGCGGATGCTGGCCCGACACCGGATCGGATCCGGCGGGCTGCCCGCCCGAACCGGCCGGCGACTCGGCTGCCTCGTCGGATGTCGACGGCTCCGGTGAGCAGGCCGCCAGCATCGCCAGTACGCCGACCATCGCGGCGGTGGGCAGCAGCTTGCCGAGGCGTTCGTGGTGCAGCATGTTCAGACCGTCTCCGTTGATCATTGTTGCGGGTCGTCAGGGGGCGCGCAGTGCTGGTAAACCTCGGTCCGAGTGTCGGCTGCGGCCGGCGGCAGACTGCTCGGCAGCAGCGTCGACCCGGGGTGCCGGCCGGGCAGGCAGGCGGACGGCGAGACGGTGGGGTCGAAGCCCCCGCCGACCACCGTGCCGGCCTCGTCGCGGAACACCGCGCTGGTGCCGACTGAGGTCCACTTTTGGCAGTACGGTGAGTGGGCCTCGTAGGTGACCGTAGCGTCAATCTGGTCCGTACCGTGCCGCCGGGTCTCCAGATGCCGGGTGGTGATTCCGCCGGCCGTGGTTGCCGCAGCAGCGTCTACGGCCGCGTCCCGGGTCGCATCTGGCGTGTTTGCCGTCGCCGTCGCCGTCCAGGTCGCGCCGGAGACGGTGGCGTTCACCCGGGCGACCTCGACCCGCTGGCCGTCCTCGGACCGGATCCAGAACTGGCCGCCCACGCCGATACGTTCGCCGGGGAGGATGACCGGGATCTCCCGGGGCTGGTCGAGGATCGTGGTGAGGACTGCGGACTCACCCGCACTGTCGAGGACGTTGAAGGTCACCAGGGCACGATGCGCGGTGTGCGTGCTCGTGTTGGCGACGACGGCGCCGATGCTGACCATGGAGTTGCGGGTGATCGGTGCCGAGCTGCTGCCGAGCTGGGTGAAGCCGGACTCGACCACGTCGAGCCCGTTGCCGTCCGGCGGAACAGTCGCTGTCGCTTCCTCTGCCGCCGATGGTGTCGCTCGATCCGGCGGTCCGACGCACGGCGCGGTGGGGGTTGCGGTCGCGTCCGGCTGACCCCGCATCTGCAGGGCGACCGCCGCGCCGGCGGTCACCACCGCGACGAGCACCACTACGGACAGAGGCATGAGGATCTTTCGCCTTAGTCGGCTGGGATCAGGGGCATCCACGGTCGGTGTGGCCATGAAGCGTACTCCCACTTTCCAATGCGGACTGAAGGCGGCTCTGCCACGGTACAGCCTGGCAACCGTCGATGCCGACCGCAGCGCGTCCGGCTGCTCGCCGTCCGGCGCGGGTTCGGTGGGCGGCGTGCCGCTCGTCACGGCTCCCGGGGCAGAGTGTTGCCACAGTCTCGATGCCACAGGTGCATCAAGATGCGCCTGTGGCATCAACCCCGAAGGCATACCAGCCCGCCGGTCGGTATCGCTGCGTACAACTTCGGGCGGCCGGGGTGGTCCGTCGGTCAGCTGACTCCGCACGCCACCACCCACGAGCCGGTCTCGGCTGCGAGCGCCAACATGGCGTGGAGCTCTCCGTGTACGACCTCGCCCTTCACCGACTCGAGAAGTCGGCCCCATTTGGGGTGCGGGGCGGCTGCTGTTGGTGTCGGCCGACGCGCACCCATGGACAGCGGAATCCGGTTCCTGGGCCAATCAAGTCAGAAGGGATCAAGCCGCGAGCGCCGGTCGCCTCGCCAGCGGTGGGCTGGCGGGGCGCCTGGCTGTGCACGTACGGGTGGGGTCAGCGGGCGGGGGTGTGGGTGAGGAAGGTGGTCCAGGCGGTGGGGGAGAAGGTGAGGGTGCCGCCGTCCCGGTCCTTCGAGTCGCGGACCAGGACCCGGCCGGGCAGGTTGCCGGCCACCTCGACACAGTCGCCTCCGCTGTCGGTGGAGCGGCTGGACGTGCGCCACACAGCGGCCACTTCGACACAGTTGCCGCCGGTGTCGGTCGACCGGCTGGATTTGCGCCACTGCAGACCGTCAGGAGTCGTCATGGCGTCAGCCTATATTTTGCGATGATGCGAAGCGACGCGCTGGTGGAGGCGGCGTCGCCGAGCAGGCAGTCCCACTTCCGGTTGAGTAGCTCGATCGTCTCCTCGTCGTCGGCGACCTGGCCACGGGCAACATTCTCCAGGTAGGCGGCTGGATCGACGTCGGGCAGTTGGGCGAGGACGAAGCCACCGCCGAGGCCCACGTGCGCGCCGACCTCGGTCGGAAGGATGTGGATCCGCACGTTCGGTAACTTGGCTACCTCCTGCAGGTGCTGGAGTTGCCGGTCGAGGATCGCGTGGTCACCGATCGGCCTGGCCAACATCGATTCGTCTAGGATGAAGACGCACTCCGGCGGGTCGTCGCGGGTCAGTAGCTCCTGCCGTTCCATCCGGACCCGGACCAGTTCCTCCACCTTGGCTGGCGTATGCAGCCCGCCAGCGGAGATGACGGCTCGGGCGTACTCCTCGGTTTGTAACAGGCCCGGGATGACCGTCGGTTGAAAGGTGCGGAGACGCCTGACTTCGGACTCGATCTTGCGCCAAGCGATGAACCAGGCGGGGGTGCGTTGGCGTTCGGCGCGGTCCAGCAGTTCGGTCAGCAAGCCGCCGGTGTCCAGGGCTACGTCGGCTTCTTCGGCAAACTTGAAGGTCGGCTTGCGTCGGCCCGTCTCGATCGCGGCAATCGTCGACGCACTCCAATTGATCTTTTCGGCGAGCCCGTCCTGGCTTACTCCGGCGGCGACCCGCGCTGCTTTGAGCGCGCGTATCCACATGATCATGTCCACCGCTTACCCCTCCGTACGTGAGTGATTTCACGGGTATGCCGACCCATCCTTACGGGGGAGTGCCGGTGGAGTCCAGAGTGTTCGCAGGAGAAGTTTCCGAGGATCAGCGGAGGGCAGAAATGAGCGTCCTGGTGCCAGGCTCCCAACCGTCGGCCATCCCCGAGTTGAGCGAGGAGCAGACCCGTGACGTCGCCATCCGGTACGCGACAAGCGTCGTCACCGACCACTGGCCTTCACTAGAGTGGGCCGGCTGCCCGGTCTGCCTGACCGACGGATGCCGCCCGATGGACACCGCACTGCAATTTCTACGCGTGGAAGACTTCAGGGCGTACGAGCGGTTCGCCGAGCTGCTGCGCGGCGGCAAGCCGGTGGAAATGATCAACAATGAGAAATGACCCGCTGGTCAAAGTCGGCGACACGGTTTCGCTGAATACCGGCGACTACTGCTACGGCCTCGGTCGGCTCGTGCTGCGGGTCACCCGGGTCGACGACGGGGCGCAGCATCCGGGGATCGAATGGGTCCATCTGGTCGGGGTCGAGGTCGTCGGCGGCGAGGACCAACGCTTCCGCTCGATCGTCGTACGGGCGGACGCGCTGCGCCGCCCCGGCGCGGTGACCCGGCCGGCCCGTCGCCGCCCGTGAAACTCGTCGAGTGGAGGGCTGAGGTACGTAACCTCCGCCGAATTGCGTACCCCAGCCCTCCACTCGACGCGCGGGTGGCGCAGCGGCGGTGCGACTACTGCGGCAGTCGCTGCGAGAAGCGGATGTTGTTGCCGGACGGGTCGCGGACACCGCAGTCGCGTACCCCGTACGGCTGGTCGATGGGCTCCTGCATGACCTCCGCCCCGGCGGCCCGGACCCGCTCGAACGTCGCGTCCACGTCGTCGACCAGGAAGATCAGCCCGCTGAGCGAGCCCTTGGCGAGCAGCAGCTCCAGGGTCTCCTGGTCGGCGGCGCGACCCATCGCGGCGACTTCGAGCACGATCTCGACGTCCGGCTGTCCGGGCGGGCCGACGGTCAGCCAGCGGACGCCCTCGAACGGCACGTCGGTGCGGACCTCCAGGCCGAGCACGTCGCGGTAGAACTTCAGTGCCTCGTCCTGATCGCGGACGAGCAGGAACGTGTGGGAAAGCTTGATTGTCATGCCAGCGACGCTACGCCGGCCGGCTGACCTGGGCTTCTCCAAACCGACTTGATACTCCGGCCGGTCCTGGACAGGCCGTCGCCCGGTAGCCTGAAGCTGATGGTGCCGAAGTGATGCCGAGGTTCGGAAAGTGAGGTTCGCGTTGTGGGTACCGGCTACGAACCGATGAGTCTGGCAGTGCTGGCCAGCCATCTGGCATCCACAGACGTCGACCAGACCCGGTGGAAGTTGGTGTGGGAGTTCCTGGAGGAGTTCCGCTGGGAGCCGGCGGACACCAGGGTGACGCTGCTGCTGGACGAACCGGAGCAGACCGGGGACGAGCGGTGGGACGCGCTACTCGCGGCACTCGCAGAGCATCTGCTCGCTCAGGCGGACGTCGCCCCGCCGCAATGGGCTGAGGCGCGGGTGCTGCGCCGACCATGGTTTCCTGCCGAATTGGCAGTCCACCGGGCAGATGCGTTGGCGTGGGCGCCAGCCGCCCTTCGCAAGCATGGGGTGTACCTGTCCGTCCACGACCTGGCAGCGGCGTGACCGGCTCAGACGGCGTCCTGATGGGGCGCGCGGAACTTGAGCGAGCGTTCAGTAGCCTGGGTGATCGGCTCGTCCGTCGAGGGGTCGTTGCTGACATCTTCGTCGTCGGTGGTGCCGCGATGGCGCTGGCCTATGACGCAAAACGGGTGACCAGGGACGTCGATGCGATGTTCGTGCCGCACGGCGTCGTTCTCGACGAGGCGCGTGCGGTGGCCGACGAACTAGGACTGCCCCCGTGGTGGCTCAACGAGCAGGCCAGTGTGTACGTGTCTGGCAAAGAGGACCCGGGGCGACGGCGGGTCTTCGACCATCCCGGCATTCGCGTCATGGCGGCTTCGCCCGAGCACATCTTCGCGATGAAGGCTCTCGCGGCACGGGCACGCGACGTGGACGACCTTCGTACCCTCGCTGCACTGGCCGAGGTCGCGACGGTGGACGATGCCGTGCGGTTGTGCCGTGACTTCTATCCGGACGAGGCGATCTCGCCACGAGCCATGGGCGTGATCCGTGAGCTGTTCGGTTAGCTCCAAGCCTCGTTTCAGCCGTCAATGAACAGTAAGGCGCAGCGCGGCCGGGCGGGTCGGGCGGGTGACGGCCTTGACGTAGCAGGCCGGGATGGCCGCGCTAGCGGCGTGTGACCTGGCCCGGTACGCGCTGGGCGACTCGCCGACCAGCTCGGTGAAGCGGGAGCTGAACGAGCCGAGCGAGGTGAACCCGACCGCCATGCAGACGTCGGTGACGCTCAGGTCGCCACGGCGCAGCAGCGCCTTGGCCCGCTCGACCCGCCGGGTCGACAGATAGCCGTACGGGCTCTCGCCGTAGGCGGCCCGGAACAACCGGGTGAAATGCGACGGCGACATGTACGCGGCCCGCGCCATCGCCGGCACGTCCAACGGGCGGGCGTACTCCCGGTCCAGCAGGTCCCGGGCCCGGCGCAGTCGGACGGCTTCCTCGACGTTCACCCGGTCAGGGTGCCACGCCCCACCGACATCCGGCTTCGTCGTTCAGCCCGACGGAGTCAGGTCAGTCTGCCGGGGTCAGGTCAGTCTGACGGGGTCAGGCCGCGCCGGATGTCGGCGGATGAGGCTCCGTGCAGGTCGGGCCGGTTGACGCCCAGCTGCCCGACCACGTTGCGGGCGGCGGCCACGTCCTGGTGCAGTCGGGTGAGGGCGTCCGCGACCTTGGTTTCGTCGTCGACGTACTTCTCGTTCTGCTTGGTCAGCGCCCGCTGCACCGCGACTGCGATGTCCTGCGCGGTGGTGCCGCCGATCTCGACGGGCTCGGCGTCGCTGCCCACCTCCAGCCCTTGCGCCAGGGTGCTGGTCGAGATGATCACCGCGCCGACCCAGGCTGCCATGCCGCCGGTGGTGGCGATCAGGGTGCCGGCGGCGATGCCGACCAGGGTGCTCCAGGTGTAGCTCTTGGCTGACTTGCCGCCCGCGCCGAGGTCACCAAGGGCCGCGATCGCCTTGTCTAGCAGGTCGAGGACGGCCTTCCGCTGGGCGATCTTGCTGATCTTGTTGGCTTCCAACAGCTCCTTGGCGATGCGGGCGGCGGCGGCCCGACAGGCCAGCCCGTTCTCCAGCGGGGCGACGAAGTTGCCGATGAAGGTTTGCTGGAACGAACCCTCCCAGTGGTTCTCCATCTGGTCGCGGACGGTCTGCAGGCCGGTGAGCCCCATGTCGCGGTTGCCGAGCTCGCCGGCTTCGGCAACCGATCCGCCGAACATCGCGGCGATCTTGCCGAGATTGTCGATGGCCAGGTTGGCCTCGTCCGGGTCCGGCATCAGGTAGCTATTGAAGGTGGGGACAACCCAGGCGTAGTGTTCGTTCTCGATCGCATACTCCCACTGCCTGATCTCCGCCTCGGCGAGGACCACCTCCTCGTTCGGCAGCCCGGGGCCTTTGTTGATGACGACGGAGAACGCCCCGGAGGTGATGGTGTACGCCCGCCGGTCCGGGTTGGCCTTGTTGTATTCCTCCAGCAGCGCATCGAGGTAGGAGTTCAGGTCCTGCAGGGTCTGCCGGACGAACTCCTGCCGCAGCTGCTCAGCCTTCTCGGTCAGCTCCGGCACGAAGCTCGGATTCGCGTACTCGGCCGGGGTGTCGGCGTTGCCCATGGTCGCCCCCTTCAGGAAGCGTCGGGCCGGCGTGGGGCGGGGATCGGCGTACCGGGGTCGTCCTCGGACCCCGGTGCCGGCGGCGCGATCGCCGGGTCGGTGGAGTTGCGCCACGGGTCGGCGAGAAGCGACTGAAGCTCGCTCGCGGCCTGCGCGTCGGTCGCCTCGTACGCGAGGCGGGCGTCCCGTACGGCGGTCGCGCCGTCCAGCACCACACCGCCGATCTCGGCGTACATGTCCTGCAGTTCGTAGCGCAGCGTGTTCCACATGGTCAGGGCGAAGGTCAGCCCGGATGCGCCGTCCGCCGCCGCGACCAGCCGGTTCGCGTCGTAGTAGACGTCCGCCACGCGCGGCAGCAGCGCCTCAGACACCCGCCACAGCGCGTACAGGTCACCACCGGTGACATCCTCCGGCATCACCATCACCCCCGGTCGATGGTCGATGGAGCCGCTCCGGCGATGTGCCGAGCGGTCGTGCGTTCATGCTTTGCGGCGGCGTACCGCGACGACCGCCACCAGCAGCGTCACCGCGACCGCGACCCCGGCGGCCAGCACCCACCACGGCCGTACCGCGCCGTCGGGATCCGCGTCGCCGCCGTTGCCCGGACCGGCGGCGGAGATCGCCGGCAGCTCCAACCGGTACACCTTGTGCTGGAGCGGGTCCACCAGGTAGCCGAGCTGGTCGTCCACCATGGCCAGCGGGCCGGCGAACGACGGATTCGCCAGCAGGGTCTCCACCCGGCTGTCCGGGTGGAAGCGGTAGAGGCCGTCGTCGGTCGACAGGTACCGGGCGTTCGCGGTGACGGCCAGGTAGAGGTTGCCCTGCCAAGCACCGGCGGGGATCTCCGCTGACTGCGATTCGGAGTACGTCCACCGGCTGTCGCCGTCGCGGACCACCGCGCGCATCACGTTGTCGGACAGGCCGTACAGCAGGGTGCTCGCCACCCAGCGGCCGCCGTCGGGGTCGTCCGCCGTCGAGATCGGCGCGTACGGGAAGGTGAACCTCACCGCGTCGCCGCCCGCCACCAGCCCGACGTCGCCGCTGCCGATCAGGGTGTCGATGACGCCGTCGGCGTTGATCCGCCGGACCCGGTAGTTGCGCAGGTCGCCGAAGACCAACCCGCCGTCGGCGTCGACGGTCAGCCCGCTGACGTCGCGCAGCTGCGCCTCGACGGCCGGCCCGCCATCACCGGCGAACCCGGCCCCGTTGCCGCCTGCCACCAGGGTCACGTCGCCGTCGGGCGACAAAGAGAGAATCCGGGCGTTGCCACTGTCCCCGATGTAGACGGTCCCAGCTGCGTCGACCGCCAGACTGCTCGGATAGCTCAGGGTGAACTCGCCGACGGGGACGGTGCGGATCACGCCGTCGGTGGATATCGCCCGGACGGCCCCGTTGCCGGTGTCGGCGACGTACACGACCCCGTCCGGCGTGACGGCGACCCCACCGGGCTGGTTCAGCGCCGCCGCCGTGGCAGGACCATCGTCGCCGGAGTACCCGGCCTCACCGGTTCCGGCGTACAGCGTCGCCGTCGATCCGTCGGCCGGAGCCGCCTCGGCCGCCAGCGGCTCGACCGGAGAGACCGCGTCGGCCGCCAGTGCCGGCAGCGGGATTCCGACTGTCGCCGTTGCGACGAGTGCCGCAGCGAGCCCACGCGCAGTTCGTTTCACCGCCTAGTCCTAACACAGTGTGGCAATCGACTGTCGTCTCGTTGCCGTCGCTGTCCGGGGCGGATTTCGACGGTGGCCAGGTGACCTGCGGAGCGGGGGAGAGATGAGCGAGCCCGACCTTGACCGCCGCCCGCCGATCTCCGCGTCGTCCCCGGACGGTGCGATCTGGGCGGACACCACCGACGGTACGGACTTGCGGATCAGCTTCAGCTACGCGGCGTACGGTCGCTACACCGACGACACCCTCGCCCACCAGCTGAGCCGGCTCGGGCAGGCGATGTGGGTCGCGTTCCAGCGGTCCCAGGACGATCTCCACGAGCGACGGTCGGCGTCGTTCCGGGTCGTCGTCGACCCGCCGGCCCGACCCGAGCAGACACCAGGGCAGGCCGCGTACGCGCGGGCGCTCAACGAGGTGGTCGCGTCCGGCGGCTCACCGGACGGTTCGATCACGGTACGCACCACCGGCGCCCTCTCCTGGACCGTGCAGCTCGCCGAGGGCACGGTCACCCGGCTGGGCGAGAGCGCGTTCGTCTCGCAGCTGACCGCGGCCGTGCAGGCGATGCTGGCCGACCGGGAGCGGAAGATCGCCGCGTTGAAGGCCGAGTTCCTCGACCTGGGGGTGCCGAAGCGCTGGACCGCCCTGCTGCACCAGCTCCGCGAGCAGAACCGCGCCGAGCGTTGACGACGGCTTGCACGTCTGTCAGACGAGCCCGGCGGGGTCAACGGGATGAGGTGGGGGTCTGCCAGACGGTGGTGGCGTGCCAGTCGCGCAGGAACGCGCTGACCAGGTCGTCGGTCGGGAACCCGCCGCCCGGGTGCTGGACAGCGGCGGCGCGGTGCTCGGCCCGCAGCTGCTGCTGTTCCGGGTCGACCCGGCGCGGGTCGACCCGTACTTCCTGGCCGGGTTTCTGCGCGCGGCGCAGAGCCGGACCAGTGGTGCGGTGCGCAGCTCGTCGGCGTTGGCCCGCACCGACGCCCGACGGGTGGTGATCCCCCGACTACCGTTTGCCGAGCAACGCGGCTACGGTGAGGCGTTCCGGCGGCTGGTCACCTTCGAGGACAGTCTCCGGCGCACGGTGTCGCTGGGGGAGGCGTTGATCCGGCAAGGGTTCGCCGGGCTTGCCGACGGCACCCTGCGACCACCGTCGACTGCTGCGGAGAGGTAGCGAGAGGTGAGCCTGCCGGCGTTGAGCGAAGGCCGTTACGAGCTGGAGCAGATGATCGCGCGGGGCGGGATGGGCGAGGTGTGGCTCGGCCGGGACGTGAAGCTGGAGCGGGAAGTCGCCGTCAAGTTCATCCGGTTCCCCGACCTCGAACCCGACCCGGAGCTGGTGAAACGGTTCTTCCGGGAGGCTCGGATCACCGCCCGGCTGCAGCATCCCGGGGTGCCGGCCGTGTTCGACGTCGGCAGCCACGACGGCCGGCCGTTCCTGGTGATGCAGCGGGTCGGCGGGATCAGCGTCGCCGACCTGGTCGCCGAGCAGGGCCAACTGCCGGTCGGCTGGGCGGCGGCGATCGCCGCGCAGACCTGCGCGGTGCTGTCGGTGGCGCACCGGGCGTCGCTGGTGCACCGCGACCTGAAACCGAACAACCTCATGGTCGAGCCGGACGGCGGGGTGAAGGTGCTCGACTTCGGGCTGGCGGTGGCGTTGGACCGTACCGACCTGTCCCGGATCACCCGTACCGGGTAGAGCCTGGGCACCCCGGCGTACATGGCGCCGGAGCAGATCCGCGCCGAGTTGAGCAGCCCGCAGACCGACCTGTACGCGCTCGGCTGCACCCTGCACGAGATGCTCACCGGCGCACAGGTGTTCACCGGATCCAGCCCGTACGTACTGATGAACCAGCAGGTCAGTGGGGTGCCGACATCGTTGCGGCGGCTTCCTCCGGACGCGCCGGACGAGCTGGCGCAGCTGCTGGCGGCGCTGCTGGCCAAGCGCCCCGACGAGCGGCCGGGCAGCGCCGACGAGGTGTACCGCCGGCTGTTGCCGTACGCGACGGATCTCGGCCCGCTGCCCGGGGCGCTGGCGCCGCCGACACAGCCCAGCCCGGTGCGGATGTACGCGGAGGTTCTCGGCCGGGTGCTGGCTGCCCGCCCGGACCCGGCGGCCCCAGCTGCGCCGGCCGCGTCAGAACTGCCCGCTCCGTCGGCTGAGGCTGAGCCGACGCTCAGTCGTACGGCGCTGGACCGGGCCCGCAGCGAAGCCGGCCGCCTGGTCCGGCAGTCCCGGTTCCACCAGGCGGCCGAGGTGCTCGCCGATGTCGCCGGTCCGGCGTCGCAGGTGTTCGGCCCCACCGACGGTGATGTGGCGAGCCTGCGGTTCGAGCTGGCGAGCGTGCTGTTCGAAGGCGGCGACTACCGGGGCGCGATCCCCGTGTACCGGGAGCTGGCCACTGATCTGGCCGCCGCAGCCGGCTCCGCCGCGTCTGCGGGCGCTGCGGGCTCCGTCGCCGGCCCGGCGTCCGGCGGCTCGGCTGCTGAGTTGGCGGTGGCCTGCCGGCTCAAGGAGGCCACCTGTCATGCGTTGATCGGGCAGTCGACCGAGGCGTTGCAGCTGCTCGACGCCCTGCTCACCGACGAGGTACGGCAGCACGGCGCAGACCATCCGGGTACGTTCGACCTGCGCCGGCAGATCGGGCTGCTGCAGCTGGGCTCCGGGCAGGTGGCGGCGGCCGCCGCGACGTTGCGCGAGTCGCTGGCCGTCCTGGTACGCGCGTACGGCCCCGACCCCCCGGATGTCGCCGAGGCCAGAAAGCTCCTGGCCGACCTGCCGGACGAGCTGGTCGGCTGACTCCGGCTCCGGGGTCAGCCCGGCTCGGTGACGTCGGGTCGACGAAGGCCCCGGGAGCGGGCGGCACGCCAGGCTGGGCCGACGACAGCCACCAGGCCGATGGCGCCGACGCCACCGAGCCACGCTGTGGTGATCGTTCGTCCCGCGTCCCGCCCGGGGATACAGGAGACGATCAGCGGCTCTCGCTGACCGAGTGGGTCGATGTCGACCTCGACCATCGAGCCGACCGGCTCGGCCGGCCCGCAGAACGGAACCCAGCCGAGATCGTCGCCGCCGACGGAGAGCTGGTAGCTGGGGTGGCACAGTTCGGTGCCCGGCACGCACCCGTCACGGACATCGGTGACCTCGGCGGTGACCTGTTCGCCGTACGGCGAAAGGTTGCCTTCGCCGTACGCGCCGGCGAAGGCGAGACTGAGCGCTCCGACCGCGATCCCCAGCAGTGTGCGTCCGGTGATGACGACCGTCGTCAACCGGCTGGCCCGGTTACCGGAAGCTGCGCGAGCGGGCCAGATGGCGGCGACCACGTAGGCGGCTGCAGCTGCCCACAGCACCAGGACGGCCGTGACGAAGGTGAGTCCCGGTTCCTGGCCCAACAGGAAGCCGCTGAGGAGGGTCAGCAGCACCGCTCCGCCGAGCCACAGCATCGCCATGCTGCCGATTGTCCGGCCGGCCGGGCCGCCGCGCCAGGGCCGGCCGGTTGTCGGGTGCACGAGCCGAACACCAGATACCTGTCACCGTTGTTTTGACGTGTCTGGTGTTCGGCCGGCCAGCGGCAACCGACCCAGTGCCATGATCAACGTGGGCTATTCGGCGTTGTTCAAGAAGCCGCCAGGTGGTGTTCCGTTGTTCTTGACCGCCATGCCGCGCTTCCCCGGCACCACCACCTGTCCGTCGGTGACGAGCATGAACCGCTCCAGGCCGGGGACGAAGATGTTGACCACGGCCAGGTTGCCGGTGACGTAGTGGTCTCGCTGCAGCGGCGTGAAGCCGCGTCTGACGAGGGCATCGATGAGCGCGTCGAAATGGCCAACCGCGGTGTCCGGCGCTTCCGTGTCCCGGTACGGCACCAGGATGGCGTCGCCGAGCCGGGTGCTGAAGTCGCTTCGGTAACAGGCATGGAGCGCGGGGTAGGGCGTCGTCCAGTCGTGCCGGACGGGCGCCATGGCCGCGAACGCGGAGTGGATGTTCCCGAGCGAGGACGCCAGGTGGATTTGGACCAGCTCGCTCACCGCACGGGCGATCGCATAGTGGCGGGAGAGTGAGGCGCCGCAGCCGCGGATCCGGGCCGGTTCGCCATCCTGCGTGGGAAGGTAGGCGAAGATCGCCGGCACGCCCAGATCGGTGGTCATGTCGATCAGGTACAGCCGCTGACCGGTGATGGTCTCCGCCGCCCAGCCGTTGTTGCAGGAGTAACGGCTCACCCCGGTGTAGTCGTAGTGGTCACCCAGACTGTCCCGCAGCGGGTCGGCTTCCTCGTCGAGGTAGTCCGGCACGGAAGGAACAGCGGCACGTCAATCTCGGCGCCGCTGGTCACCACCCGGAAGGGTAGGCACCCCATCGGCCCGTCGGGCAATTCCCCGAGCAGGCCGAGCGCCACGTCCTGGCTGAGCGTCACGTCGCGGGAGATCTCACCCGCGCGGCGTAGCGTCGTCCCGCCGCCAGCGAGGCCGCGCAGTCCACCAAGGTGGTGCTCCAGCGCCTCGAAGATCGCGCTGAGCCCTACCGTGGACGGTCTGCCGAGGCCGAGGGCGCTTGCCGGGAGGCCCTGGACTCGTTCGACGACCTGCTGGACGACGGCGCGACCGCGTACGCGTGGTATGTCTTCGGGTTTGCGGCGGTCGACCAGCAGCGGTACGAGGACGCCGTGTCATGGTTCGGCCGGTGCCTCGATCTGTGTGTGTCAGCCGGTCTGCACGTGCGGGAGGCGAGGGCGCGCTACCGGCTGGCGGATGCCTTACGGGAGACCGGCGAGCTGGAGCTCGCTCTCCGGCATGCCCGGCAGGCGGCCGGGCACTGCGAGCGGCTCAGTGACCAGCGAGATCAGGCCTACGCTTATGCGGTGCTCTCGCGGGTGCTGCACGCGCTCGGCGCCGACCAGGAGTCCCGCGAACAGCTGATCCTGGCCCACGACCTGTTCACCGTGCTCGGCCTGCCGGAGGCTGCCGAGACCGGACGGCAACTCGCCCGGAGTCCCTGACCAGTCCGAAGGGGACGGGGCTAGCGGCGGAGGATGACAGTGTCCAGGATGTCGAAGGTGGCCGGGGCGTCGCGGCGGCTGCCGACCAGGAACGCCACCTCGCGGCCGGGCTGGCACAACGGCCACCAGAACTCACGTGCCAGCGCGCGCCGCAGCGGCAGCCCGCAGTATTTCTGCCGCGCGCGTTGGTATGCCACCACGTCCCAGTCGCGTAAGTCCTGTACGTGACTGCGGCAGACCGGATGGTGGCAGTGGTAGCGGTAGGCGACGGTGAACGGCGGTCGGCGCAGCAGGTCGTGCACCACCGGACGGAACAGGTCGGGCTCGGTGCGGCGCCAGGTGGCGGCGGACCAGCGTTCGGCCGGCGGTGCCACCGGGGTCCGGTTGACCCGTACGTAGCGCAGTTCGGCGACCCGGATCAGCGCCAGTGACTGGGCGTCGGGGTGCCGTGCCGCCGAGTCTTCCAGGTCGCACATGGACCATTCGGCGTGCCGGTGCAGGACCGCGGCGCGTCCGGGCCACCGCCGGGCTTCGTGACGGACCCGCAGGGTTGCGTCGTGGACTCGCCAACTCTCCGGGCGGGGATCGGCCGGGTCCGGCTTGGCGATGGCTGAGACGATGTCGTACCGCCGTACCGGCGCGGTCTGGCTGAGCGGGTGGGCGGGGATCTCGTCGAACCGGATCCAGCGCTGGGGGCCGTCGAGGCGTAGGCCGACGAGGGTGGTCATCGCGCCGTGTGTCGCGGACGGCACCGGCGGGGTGATGCCGGTGACCAGCACCTGCATCGGGGTCGTGTCGCTGTTTTTGCCTGGTGGTGGTTGGTGGTGCGGCGTCCGGTACAGCTCGCTCACGCACGCCTCCGGCCGAGGGGTAGCCATTGGTGATCGGGCGACTACTTATTGCAAACAGGGTCGCACGGGTGGCACCCCGGAATCCAGAGCCGATTTCGCGGACCGGGTTGGCGTGGTAGATTGTTGGGCGGTCGCCCAATACGAGCGTCCAGGGCAATCGCCCAACAGTCGCCGTTCCGGAGGTGAGACGTGACGCAGACCGCCGCCGAACGCGGCCGGCAGGTACGGGCCCGGCTGCGCGCCGCCGCCGTCGCGTTGATCGCCGAGCGCGGCTGGGCCGCCGTCAGCACCCGGCTCGTTGCCGACCGGGCCGGGGTCGCCCCCGGGCTGGTCCACTACCACTACGCCTCGGTGCGGGCGCTGCTGATCGAGGCGGCCACCGGCACGATGACCGACCTCGCCGGCGAGCTGGACACCCTGCTCACCGGGGCCGTGAGCCCCGAGGCCGGAGTACGGGCTCTGCTCGCCGCCCTCGACGGATACTCCGGCACCGACCCGACCTCCCTGCTGTTCGCCGAGGTGTACCTGGCCGCCGCCCGTGACGCCGAGCTGCGCCAGGTGCTGACCGGCATCCTCGACGGGCTGCGCGGCCGGATCGCCGAGTGGCTGGCCGGCCACGGCGTTGCCGACCCGCCGGGCAGCGCCGCAGTGCTGGCCGCCGCCCTCGACGGCCTCATGCTGCACCGTCCACTGTCATCCGGCCTCACCTCGGACGCGGTCGCCGGACCGCTGATCCGCCTGGTCACCAACGACATCACCGACAGCTCAGCATGAGCACCACCGACAACGCCACGACGGAAGGGGACCGACAGTGAAGGCGGTCATCTGCGGCGCCGGGATCGCCGGGCTGGCCCTGGCCCACCGGCTGGACGCCGCCGGCTGGGCGGTGACCGTCCTCGAACAGGCGCCGGCGCCGCGTACCGAGGGCTACATGATCGACTTCTTCGGGCCGGGCTACGACGCGATCGAACGGATGCGGCTGCTGCCGCAACTGCACGAGTACGGCTACCAGGTCACCGCGCTGACCTACCGGGACGATCAGGGCCGCCGCCGGGCCAGCCTCAGCTACTCCCGGTTCGCCGACATCGTCGACGGTCGGCTGGTCAGCATCATGCGTCCCGACCTGGAACGGATCCTGCGCGAGGCGCTGCCAGGCCGGGTCGCGCTGCGCTACGGCAGCCGGCTGGCCCGCATCGACCACCGCGCCGACCGGGTCGACGCCACCGCCGTCGACGGCACCGTCCACCGGGCCGACCTGCTGGTCGGTGCCGACGGCATCCACTCCACCGTCCGTCGGCTGACCTTCGGCGACGAACGGCACTACCTGCGCCACCTCGGCTTCCACACCGCCGCCTGGGTGTTCGACGACCCGGCGGCCCGCGACGCCATCGGCGACGAGTTCGCCCTCACCGACAGCACCCGGCGCCAGCTCGGCTGCTACGTGCTGCGCGACGGGCGGATCGCCGTCTTCGCCGTGCACCGGACCACCGACCCGCAGCTGCCGGCCGATCCCCGGTCGGCCCTGCGGCAGGAGTACGCCGGCCTCGGCTGGATCGCCCCGCGGGCGCTCGCCGCCTGTCCACCCGCCGAGGACATCTACTACGACCAGGTCGCCCAGATCGAGATGCCGGCCTGGAGCCAGGGCCGGGTGGTCCTGGTCGGCGACGCCTGCCAGGCGGTGTCCCTGCTCGCCGGGCAGGGCGCCTCGCTGGCCGTCGCCGGGGCGCAGACCCTCGCCGCCGAGCTGACCCGGGCACTCGACCCCGCCGCCGGCGCCGACCCCGGCGTGCTGGCGATAGCGCTGCGCCGCTACGAGACCGCGATGCGGCCGGTCGTCACCGACAAACAGCAGGTGGCCCGGCGCGGGGTCCGCTGGTTCGTGCCGGAGCACCGGTGGTGGCTGCACCTACGGCGGGCCGCGTTGGCCGCCGCCGGGCTGCCCGGCATGGACCGGGTGATCGCCGGAGCCATGGTCGGCAAGTCCAACGCCTGACCCGGGCCAACGGTCGGCCGGGTCCAGTGCCTGACCTGGGTACGCTCGCAGCATGCCGACCCCGACCCCGCCGAGCTGGATGATCCGCGGCCGCGAGCTGCTGTTCGACCTGGCCATCGTCGCCGTCGTCGGTTCCGCGTGGGTGCTCGCCAACGGCCCGTACGGCCTGACCGGCAGCTGCCACCGCGATGGCGCTGGTGATCGGCATCGGGCTGGTGACAGCGTTCTCGGTCGGCGGGCACAGCGTCAAACGAGCGGTGGAGCGGGAGGTTGACGTCCGGATCGGAGCCGCCTTCCTGGTGCAGTCCGACCTGGACCCGGTGCCGCCCGAGCTGATCGACCGGCTTCGTGACCTACCGGAACTCGGCGTGGTGCTCGACGGCGCCGAGGTGTACGGCGCTCCGGGCGGTTTCGACGTGGCCGCCGGCCACCCCGACCTGCTGACCAAGGCGGAGCTGGCGGTGGCCGACGGGGACGTGCGGGACTTCGGGCCGGGCCGGGTGATCGACGTCACCGCCGCCTACCCCGACATCGACACCTGGCTGGTGCAGCTCGACCCGGCAGCCGGCGTCGGTGCCGAGGCCGCCCGCGAGGCGGTGGAGTCGATCGTCGTCAGCTATCCGTTCGTGGCGTTCGTCGATCGGGCGGCGTACGCCGAGGCGCGGACCAGTACCGTCGACACGGTGCTGCGGTTCGTGCTGGCGCTGCTGGCCCTGGCGATCCTCATCTCGCTGCTCGGTCTGGCCAACACCCTGACCCTGTCGGTGGTCGAACGGAGCCGGGAGAACGCCTTACTGCGGGCCGTCGGTCTGACCCGGGGCCAGCTGCGCCGGATGCTCGCCACCGAGGCGGTGCTGACGGCGGTCAGCGGTACGGCGTGCGGCATCGCTATCGGGGTGGCCGGGGCGGCGAGCGCGCTCGCCGTGCTCAACAGCGCCGAGGACGACATCTTCCGGCTGGACCTGCCCTGGACGCAGCTCGGGGTCGTCGTCGCGGTGGCGGCGGTCGCCGCGCTGCTGCCGGCCCGCCGGGCGCTGCGTCAACCGGTCGTCGAGTCGCTGGCGGCCGACTAGGTCGGCAACTGTTGATCGCTGATTGCCAGATCAACGCTTTCCTGGATCGGGAACTGCCCGGAGTCGTTGCGGGGGCGCCTCCGGGCAGTCCGACAATAACAGATATCTATAGACAATCATTGATATCTAGACCAATGGGTGCGATAGTCGGGTGGAAGCGCCCGCACCCGTATGAGCGCCCAGGAACGGAGGATGTACCGTGCGTTCACGCAACCTCGATCAACGCGGTCGGCGATCCCGACCGGCCGCCCGCCAGCCTGTTCGAGCGCTTTTTCTGCTGCTCGCCCTGATGGCCGGCATGCTGCCGTTCACCGGCGCGGCGCAGGCTCACGGCACCATCGTCAACCCGGCGAGCCGCGCCTACCAGTGCTGGCAGGACTGGGGACACCAGCACATGAACCCGGCCATGCAGCAGCAGGACCCGATGTGCTGGCAGGCCTTCCAGGCCAACCCGGACACCATGTGGAACTGGATGAGCGCGCTGCGCGACGGGCTCGGCGGCAGCTTCCAGGGCCGCACCCCCGATGGTCAGCTGTGCAGCAACGCCCTCTCCCGGAACAACAGCCTGAACCAGCCCGGACAGTGGAAGAAGACCAACGTCGGTCGCAACTTCACGATCCAGTTGTACGACCAGGCCAGCCATGGCGCCGACTTCTTCCGGGTCTACGTGAGCAAGAACGGGTTCAACCCCGCTACCCAGCGGCTCGGGTGGGGAAACCTCGACTTCATCACCCAGACCGGCCGGTACGCGCCGGCACAGAACATCAGCTTCAACGTTTCGACCTCCGGTTACACCGGACACCACATTGTCTTCGTGATCTGGCAGGCGTCCCACCTCGACCAGGCCTACATGTGGTGCAGTGACGTGAACTTCGTCTGATCGGCAGAGCCGACGAACGACGGCACGGCTCGCCCACCGACCCGGGACCTCCGCGTCCCCGGGTCGGCGGTCCTGCACACTCGGGGGCTGTCCGGCTCCCGCCCGCACCGGTACGGTGTGCCGGGTCTGCCGACCCGGGGAGCGTGCACATGGCCGACATGTCAGCGGAGATCGCCGCCGAACAGGCGTACTTCGACGCCGCCGCCCGGGAACGCGACCGGCGGGTGGCCGCACTCGGCTCGCTGGCCCGCAGCGGGGCCGACCGGGCCACCGCCGCCCGACTGCGCCACCACGCCGAAGCCGTCACCCGGGCTCTCGGCGGCGCCGCCGACGCGGTCGCGTTCGGCCGCATCGACGACGAGTCCGGCGAGGCGTACTACCTCGGGCGGCACCTGATCGGCTCGCCCGACGGCGGCGACCCGCTGGTGATCAACTGGCAGTCGCCGGCCGCGGCGCGCTACTTCACCGCCAGCCCCGACGAGCCCCAGGGCCTGGCGCGCAAACGCGGATTCCAGTGCACCGGCAACGTCATCGACCACCTCGACGACGTCCTGTTCGCCGAGATCGCCGCCGGGATCGCGGGCGGGTCGACCGGTGGGTCGGGTCGGGCCGGCGTCGACGCGCAGCTGCTCACCGAGCTGGCCCGGGGCCGCACCGGCACCCTGCGCGACATCGTCGCCACCATCCAGGCCGCCCAGTACGAACTGATCCGTGCCCCGCTGCAGCAGGTCCTGGTGATCGAGGGCGGCCCGGGCACCGGCAAGACCGCCATCGCCCTGCACCGGGTCTCCTGGCTGTTGTTCCAGCACTCCGAGCTGACCGCCGACGACGTACTCGTGGTCGGCCCGCACCCGACGTTCATGCGCTACATCGGCCAGGTGCTGCCCGGGCTCGGCGACGCCGAGGTCGAGCTGCGCGACATCAGCCGGCTCGCCCCGACGGTACGGCGTGGCCGGGCCGAGCCGGCGGCGGTGGCCCGGATCAAGGGCGACGCCCGGATGGCCGGCCTGCTCGACCGGGCGCTCCGCAACCGGATCGGCACCCCGGACCCGGCGGAGCGACTGCTGCTCGGCAGCCGGTTCGTCACCCTGCCCGGCGAGCAGGTGCAGCAGGCACTCGACGCCGCCGCCGCGGCCGACCTGCCGTACAACGGTCGCCGTCAGCTGTTCCGTGACCGGCTCGCCGACCTGGTCCAGGACCGGTCAGGCGTCGACCCGCGCGGCGAACCGGCGCTGGCCAACCTGGTCGAGCGGCTCTGGCCGCAGCAGAGCCCGGCGGCGTTCCTGCGCGGCCTGCTGGCGTCCCGGCCCCGGCTGCGCGCCGCCGCCGGCCCGGCGGCTGCCGCCACTGGCTCGGCCGCCGACGGGCTGACCGCCGACGAGTTGGCGCTGCTGCACCGGCGCGGCGCCGACCGGATCTCCGAGGAGATCTGGTCCGCCGCCGACCTGCCGCTGCTCGACGAGCTGGACCAGCTGATCGACGGCGGGCCGTCGCGCCGGTACGGGCACGTGGTGGTCGACGAGGCGCAGGACCTGTCACCGATGCAGTTGCGGGCGGTGGCCCGGCGCAGCCGCACCGGCTCGTGCACGGTCGTCGGCGACCTGGCCCAGTCGACCGGCGGTTGGGCCCGGGACAGTTGGGACGAGGTGACCCGGCATCTGCCGTCGACCTGCCCGGTGCGGGTCGCGCCGCTGCGGTACGGCTACCGGGTGCCCCGCCAGGCGTACCAGTTCGCCGCCCGGCTGCTGCCGGTCGCCGCGCCCGGCGTGACACCACCGGAGGTGGTCCGGGACGGTCCGGCTGAACCCGGCGTGCATCGGGTCGGGCTCACCGATCGGGCCGGTCGGGTCGTCGCGGTGGCCGGCGAGCACGCCGCGCGGGGCGCGTTCGTCGGCGTCGTCTGCCCGCCGCGCTGCCGCCGCGAGGTCGAGGCGGCGCTCGCCGACAACGAGATCGCCTGGAGCAGCGCCCAGCAGGGCGACCTCGGCGCGGCGATCAACCTGGTCAGCCCGGCCGAGGCGAAAGGCCTGGAGTTCGACGCCGTGGTGGTCGTCGAGCCGGAGCAGATTGTCGCCGACGACGAACGCGGCCACCGGATGCTGTACGTCGCGTTGACCCGCACCACCGGCCACCTGGACGTGGTCTGCGTCGGCGACCCCCTGCCGCTGAACACGCCGTACCGCCCGGATCCGGGTTCGGCCGACGACCAGTCCGAATTCACCGAACGGTCCACCCGGCTGCTCGCCGAGCACCTGGCCGGTCAGTTGCGCGCCGGCGCGCCGGCCGCACACTGGGCGGAAGTCATCGACGAGGTACGCCGCCAGCTCGGCGACTGACCATCCGCAACCGACTTGCCACAGTGCGGAGCTAGTGACCGGGCGGTGCTGCGCTGTCGTCAGGAGCTGCTGGCGGGGCGGCTGAGCACCGCCGAGGTGAGCCGCCGGCCGACGGTCGCCTGGACGATGTTCTGCTGGATGACGGACTTGGCGGCCCGGCTCGGCAACGCCACCCCGAGTTCGGTGGCCAGGGCCCGTAGCTCGGCGACCTTCAGCCCGAGATCGTCGAGGTAGCGTCCGGCGGCCACCCGGTCGTCGATCGCCGCCAGGTCGGCGCGGATCCGGTCGCTGTCGACGACGACCGCCGGCTTCGCCGCCTTGACGGCCCGGCTCCGGCGGGTCGGTGCCGGTGCCGGTGCCGCAGGCTGCTGTGGCCCGGCGGTGGCGGTGGCGGTGGCGACCGTCAGCTGCGCGGTGCCGTCGGCGAGTGCGGCCAGTTGCTCCGGCGGCAGGGTACGGAGGAAGTCCGCGACCCGGATCAGGACGGCGTGGGACAGGTCGGCGGCGCTGGTCACGTGACTCTCCTACGGGCGGATCTTGGCGAGGAACTCGCTGGCGAGCTGTTGCAACTCGTACTGGACGTTGACGTTCGCGTCCGGCATCAGGACCGCGGGCAGGCCGTGCTCACCGGCGGAGGCGAACACCGTCTTGTTGTCGCGGATCATCTGCTGGAAGCGCGGGATCTCGATGGTCGCAGGATGGCCGATGAAGTTGCGCAGCGCCAGCAGCGGCCCGTGCCCGGTGTACTGGACCATCGTGAAGACGATGCCGAGGATCTCCGGGCTGATCTGGTCGGCCCGGCCCGCCGCGACCCGGTTGTAGTCGGTCACCAGCTCGGAGACCTTCTTGCGCAGGTAGTCGATGCCGAGCGTGGACAGGTAGTCCGGCCGGGCTGGTATCAGGATGTGGTCGCTGGCGACCACCCCGGTGCGGGTGACCATGGTGAAGTTCGGCGGGCAGTCGACCAGGACGACGTGGTAGTCGGTGAACGCTGGTGCGGCGAGCGCATCGGCGAGCGCCCGGTGCAGGGACAGGAAGCGCGGGCTGCCGTGCTGGAAGCGAGATCCGCCCAGGCTGGCGGCGAAGTCGAGGTCGGCGTCGGTGAGCATCAGATGGGACGGCACCAGGTCGAGCCGACCTTCGCTGTGCTGACCGATCACCTCGTTGACGGTGGGCGGGGTGAGCACGTAGGGGTCCAGTGGTGCGGCCCCGCCCCGGTCCAGCACGTCACCGAACCACTGCAGGATGGTCCGTTCGTCGGCCAGCTCCCGTTCCCACATTGTCGGTTCGACGAAGGAGAAGGTCAGGCTGGCCTGCGGGTCCAGGTCGATCAGCAGCACCCGGTGCCCGCGGTACGCGAGTTCAGCCCCGATGTTGGCAGTGAGGGTGGTCTTCCCGACGCCACCTTTGTAGTTGATGACGGACACCACGGTCATCGGCCGCTCCGCACACGCATGGTCAGCAGCATGCCACGCGGACGCCATCGCCCGACCCCGCCGGCCGGAATGATCCGGCGGGCGGCGTCGTTGTGCATGGTCGCGCCACGCAATCCGGCCCGCGGCTCAGGCCGCCGGTCACCAGGCACAGGCCCGTAGCCGTCAGGCCCCGGCCGGGCGGCCCGGCGGGTGGGCCCGGTCGGGAATCGTCGACGGGCCGGCGTGGTTGTACATGGTCACGGCGCGCAGCAGCGCACCCGCGCCACCGCGTCTGACCCCCGTACCACCCGGATGACCGTTTACCGCGCACCCGCCCGCTGTGACGGGTGTGCCCCCTCGGCAAACGGAAGGTGGACCCCCATGACCACGATCATCACCCGTACCCTGCGTACCAGCCTGCGCACCACCGCCCTCGGCATCGCCGGGCTGACCCTGGCCGGCGGCGCGGTCGCCGCCCCCGCCCTGGCCGCCGAGCACGCCCCCACCGCCCTGGCCGCACCCGTGGCCGCCGCCGCCAGCGGCGTGGACGCCGGCAAGCTCACCCCGCACGGCGTGCAGGGCGAACAGTCCCGCATCACCCTGTCCGGCGAGCAGACCGACAACGTCAAGGGCATCATCGCCGCCACGAAGAAGGCCGGCATGCACGAGCGGGCCGCCGTGGTCGCCATCGCCACCGCCCTGCAGGAGTCAAAGCTGGAGAACCTGGGCCACCTCGGTGACCGCAACGACCACGACTCGCAGGGCCTGTTCCAGCAGCGCCCGTCGTCGGGCTGGGGCACCGTCGAGCAGATCACCGACGTGGAGTACTCCACCACCGCGTTCCTGAACGGGCTCAGGGCCGTCGACGGCTGGCAGGACATGCCGCTGACCCAGGCCGCGCAGACCGTGCAGGTGTCAGCGTACCCGGACCACTACGCCCAGTGGGAGACCCAGGCCGCCGAACTCGTCGCCCAGCACTGGAACAGCTGACCCGAAACACCCCAAGCTCAGCGCGAAGGGCCGGACCCCGTACCCCGGGGTCCGGCCCTTTGACGTATGCCCCGGCCGGGTCAGCCGGGGCCGACCCCACCACCGGTGAACGGGTCCGGCAGGTTCCGCCAGCCGGCCTCGCCGTCAGCGAGTTCGGCGTCGGTGAGCAGGCAGGCCGCCAGCCGGCGGTGCAGGTCGACCGGATCGAAGTCGACGCCTACGAAGACCAGGTTGCTGTGCCGGTCGCCGTAGTACGGGTCCCAGTCCAGCGCGGCGGCCAGCCGGCGCTGCGGGCTGGCCTGCTCCCACTGCTCGTCCGGCAGGTCGACCAGCCACCGGCCGAGGGTGCGCAGGGTGAGTCCGCCGCCGGCGCACTCCCAGCCGATCACCGCCTCCGGCCGGTTGGCCAGCCAGAGGTGCCCACGGGACCGCAGCGGACCCGCCGTGACGTCGGCCAACGCGGCGTACAGCCGGGCGGGGTGCAGCGGGCGGCGGGCCCGGAACACCGCGGAGACGACGCCGCAGTCGGCGACCGGCTCGTGCACCCCGATCAGGTGACCCTCGACGCCACGGTCCAGGACCGCCGGCGTTTCCGGCCGGTGCCGGTCGGTGTGCCGCAGTTGGCCGGCGAGCCGGGTGGCGTCGATCGTCGGCTGGTCGCCGGCCCGTAGGTGCACCGCCCACGGGGCCATCCGGGACAGCAGCACACCAAGCCGGTGCGTCTCGAAGGCCTGGTCAATCGACCCGCCCCACAGCACGACCGTGTCGGCGTACTCAATCTGCCGGGCGATCACGTCGGCAAGCCGACGGCGGTCGCCGGGGGCGGCGGCGATGCCGAGTTGACCGAGGTCGTCGGTGCTGGCCAGGCCGTCGAGCAGGTGGTCGGCGGCGACGACCGTGACGTACGAGTCGAACCGGACCAGGTCGCAGACCGTTCGCCCGGCCACCCGGCCGTGCGCGCAGGCGGCGGCGAGCGTCTCCGGTTCGACCACTTCGGGCAGGACCAGCACGATGTCCCGGCCGGGTCGGGCGGCGGCGAGCCGGGCCAACGTGGTCGGCGCGTCCGCCCGCAGGGTGCAGCAGACGCAGCCGTCGACGAGGTCGAGGCGGACGTCTTCGACCGGGCCGGTGCCGTCGCGGAGCACCCGGTGCGGGGCACCGTCGTGTGCCGGGCCGACGTCGTAGCGGACGACGAGCAGGGCCGGGTCGGCGGCGAGCAGGGTCCGGGCGACGGCCATCGTGGCGGCGGGCCAGAAACCGGACAGTACGGTGACCGCCGGGCGGGTGGTGGCGGACCGGTGGGTGGTACGGCCGACCGGAGCTGACGGTGGCGGCATGCACGCCCCCTCGACTGAAATGAAAACCGTTGTCATTATAACCGAATGGACGCCACCCTTCGAGCCCACCTCATGGATCTGCTGGAGCACCTGGCCGGCGAGCAGGTGCTGACCGGTGCCGACCGCCGCCCGGTCGCGGGACCGCCGGCCGGCCATCCCGTCGGGCACCCCGCATTACGGATCTACCCGGAGGCCAGGATGGTGCTGCTCGGAGCCGACGAGATCCAACTGACCCGTCGCGAGTTCGACCTGCTGCACTGCTTCGCCAGCCACCCTCGGCAGGTGTTCACCCGGGCCCAGCTGCTCGACCGGGTCTGCGGGCACCGCCGGTCCGGGCCGCGCAGTATCGATGTGCACATCCGCCGGTTGCGAGCCAAGCTCGGCGACGACCTCCCGGTGGTGCGAACCGTCCACGGAGTGGGATACCGCCTGGACGGCGCTTTACCGGTCACCGTCGCCCGGCTGGCCGGCGCCGACGACGCAATCGGCGGCCACATCGGCGACAGTCGGGTAACGTGGAGATTTGACTGATTGGTGGATGTCCGGCACGGTGGGCGGGTAGACGGCCGCTGACCGACCCAGTCCCTGGAGCTTCCGCCGCCCGCCCTGACCGCCCGCCGCGCACTGTCCGCCGCGCCGTCAGCCCCAAACCCGACATTGCCGCTGAGCCGCCTCGCCGCGTGAGCCATCACCTGTTTCCGGTAGTTCCGAAATCCGATCAAGGAGTTGTCATGCTGACCATGACCGACAACGCGGTCTTCGTGATTCGCGAGATCACCACTCAGCAGCAGGCACCGGAGAGCGCCGGCCTGCGGATCTCGGCCGACCCGACCGCCGGGTCGCTCACCCTGACCGTCGCCGAGCAGCCGATCGCGGGCGACCAGGTGGTGGATTCGTCCGGTGCCCGTGTCTTCCTCGACGCCGAGGCGGCCAACCTGCTGCAGGACAAGTCACTCGACGCCGCAGTGGACGACGACGGCGGCGTGCGCTTCGGGATCGCCGAGCAGCCAGCCGGCTGAGCGAACAGGACGTCGCAGAGCCGTTGGCGGGCACCGTACCGACGGGTGTCCGCCAGCGGCTGACCGGCCGCGATGGAAGGTCCACCCGGTCAGGTCCCTTGTAAACTCGCCGACAGCCTGCCTTGCGGTATCCGTCACGGACGATAGATTCCGCCGGTGGCAGCAGACAGACCTGGCGGGGCGCGTCGTTGGGCCGTCGTCGCCGGGGTCCTGACAATCACCGTCGAGGCGGGGTGGCTGCTGGCCGGCGGCCCAGCCGCTGCACTGGTCAGCGACCTCGGCGCAATCACCGTCGCCAGTTGCGCCGCCACCGCCTGTGGGATCGCTGCCCGCCGCCACCCACCGCAGCTTCGCCGATTCTGGGTGCTGCTGGCGACGACCATGACCCTTGCTGCCATCGGCCGGGTCGTCTGGACCGTCGGCCGGCTCACCGCCAACGCACTGCCACACACCCCACTGATCGGCCTGATCTTCTTCGCCGGCCTCGTCACCGGAACCGCCGCGCTGCTCAGCGCGGTCTCCGCACCGCGTAGCGCGGTCGGCCGGGCCCGGGTGCTGCTGGACGGGGTGATCGTCGGGCTGGCGCTGCTCCCGGTCGCCTGGGTGGTCGTGTACCGGGACATGGCCAGCGCAGAACTGGACGGTACGGCGACGGCGCTCGGCATGTTCTACCCGATGCTGGACCTGATCCAGCTTGTCGTCCTGATCTCGGTCGCCGGACCGGCTCGACCGCTGTGGCCGGCGCTGACCCTGCTCGGAGTCAGCCTCGCGGTGCGGGCCGGGGCGGACGCCGTCTACGTTTCGATGATCGCCCAGGGCACCTACCAGCCCGGTCACCCGGTGGACGTCTGCTGGCCGCTCAGCTACCTGCTGGTCGCGCTGGCCAGCCGGCACCCGCCCCCAGCCGACCTCGATCAAACCGACGAGACCGCCGAGCCGCCGCCGCTGCCGTGGTGGCGGGTCGCGCTGCCGTACCTGACTGTCGGCGCGGCGATCGCAGCGGTCCTCACCGCCGGCGAACCGTCGTCGGTGATCTATGCCAGCGGTGTCGCGCTGCTCGCCGCGCTGGCCGTCCGGCAGGCCCTGGCCGCGAACGAGAACCGCCGGCTCGCCGCCCGGCTGCGCCGGCTCGCCTATACCGACCAGTTGACCAGGCTGCCGAACCGGCTGCTGTTCACCCGCCAGCTGCGGCAGTCGATCGCGGCACTGACCGAGCCGGGCCGCGTCGCCGTCCTGCTGCTCGACCTCGACGGGTTCAAACAGGTCAACGACCGGTTCGGTCACGCCACCGGGGACGCGATGCTCAGCGAGGTGGCGGCCCGGATGCGGTCCGCCGTTGGCGACGCGGGGCTGCTCGCCCGGCTCGGCGGCGACGAGTTCGCCGTCCTGCTCGACCCGGCCCGGGACCCGGCCGGGCTGGCCGACCGGCTGCTCGCGGTGCTCGCCGACGGCACAGTCACCTCGGCGAGCATCGGCATCGCCGAGTACGGGCCGCACCACAACGGCGATGCCGATCTGCTGCGCGACGCCGACATCGCAATGTACGCGGCGAAGGCAGCCGGCAAGTCCGCGTACCGGTTCTGTACGCCGCAGCTGCGCAGGGCGGCGGTCGACCGGGCCGAACTGATCGCCGACCTGCGTCGGGCGGTCGACGACGGCGGCCAGTTCGAGCTGGCGTACCAGCCGATCGTCGATGTCGGCACCGGTCGGATCGGCGGCGCGGAAGCGCTGGTGCGGTGGCGGCACCCCCGGCTCGGGCTGCTCAGCCCCGCCCGGTTCCTGCCGCTGGCCGAGGAGACCGGTCTGGTGCTGCCGCTGGACCGGTGGGTGCTCGCCACTGCCTGCCACGACGCGGCCGCCTGGCAGCAGCTGGCGCCCGGCACCACGGTGGCGGTCAACCTGGCGCCGGCCCAGCTGCGCCGCCCGGATCTGATCGCCATGGTGGCCGGGGCAGTGTCGGTGGCCGGGCTGGCCGCCCCCCGGCTGACCCTGGAGCTGACCGAGACGGCACTGATCGACAGCACCGACGAGGTGCTGTCCCGACTCGCCCAGCTGCGTGAACTCGACGTACGGATCTCGATCGACGACTTCGGCACCGGCTATTCGTCGCTGAGTTACCTGCACCGCCTGCCGGCCACCGACCTGAAGATCGACCGGTCTTTCGTGGACCGGCTCGACTCGCCCGACCCGAAGGCCTACGCCACGGTCGAGATGGTCACCCGGCTGGCCGACGCGTTCGGGCTGGTGGTGGTCGCCGAAGGGGTGGAGACCGAGATGCAGCACGGTGCGGTCGCGGCGATCGGCTGCCAGCGGGCGCAGGGCTACCGGTATGGCCGGCCGCAGCCGGTGGCCCAGCTCCGTGAGCTGATCATCGCACGGTGACTGGAACTTCCACATGCGAGCATGGTCATGTTGATCTGCCGTGGTTATGCTGGCAAGCCGTCGAATACGCCCGATCCGTGAGGGATACTACAGATGGTCGATGAATCCAATGGCGGCTCGCGCCCGGTGCCCAAGTTGGACACCTCGGTGCCGCAGACGGCCCGGATCTGGAATCACTGGCTGGGCGGCAAGGACAACTACGCCGTCGACCGCGAGGTCGCTGACCAGATCAGGGCGGCGTTCCCGCAGATCGTGGAAAATGCCCGGCTCTCCCGGGGCTTCTTGGTCCGGTCGGTGCGCTACCTGACCGGGCAGGTCGGGATCCGGCAGTTCCTGGACATCGGCACCGGCCTGCCGACCGCCGACAACACCCACGAGGTGGCCCAGGCGGTGGCTCCGGAGACCCGGATCGTCTACGTCGACAACGACCCGCTGGTCCTGGCGCACGCCCGGGCGTTGCTGACCAGCACGCCGCAAGGCGTGACCGACTACGTCGACGCCGACCTGCGCGACCCCGCGTCGATCCTGCGCGAAGCCGGCCGTACCCTCGATTTCAGCCAGCCGATCGGTCTGATGCTGATGGGCATCCTCGGGCACATCGCCTCCGACGACGAGGCCCGCGACATCGTGCGCAGCCTGCTCGATGTCCTGCCGTCCGGCAGCCACCTCGCGCTCTACGACGGTGGCGACACCAGCCCCGGGGTGGTCGAGGCCGCCCGGATCTGGAACCAGTCCGCGAACCCGCAGTACCATCTGCGCAGCCCGGATCGGATCGAACGGTTCTTCGACGGGCTCACTCTGGTGGAGCCGGGGGTGGTGTCGGTGACCCGGTGGCGGCCGGAGCCGGAGCAGGCACACGCGCCCGCCATCGACCAGTACTGCGGCGTCGGCCGTAAGCCGTGAGCCGATGAGCGTCGTCGGGCACCGGGAGTACGCCGCCGGCGGACCGACGGTCCGCCGGATGCAGCTCGGTGCTCGGCTGCGCCGACTACGCGAGGCCAAGGGGATCAGCCGGGAGGACGCCGGCTGGACCATCCGGGCCTCCGAGTCGAAGATCAGTCGGATGGAGCTGGGCCGGGTCGGGTTCAAGGAACGCGACGTGGACGACCTGCTCACCCTTTACGGTGTAACCGACCACCTGGAACGCGACGAGCTGATCACCCTCGCCCGGGAGACCAACCAGCCAGGCTGGTGGCATCCGTACGGCGACCTGCTGCCCACCTGGTTCCAGTACTACCTGGACCTGGAGTCGGCGGCCAGCCTGATCCGCACCTACGAGATCCAGTTCGTGCCGGGGCTGCTGCAGACCGAGGAGTACGCCCGCGCGGTCATCGACATCGGGTTCAGCGAGTCCGGTGTTCGTGAGGTGGACCGCCGGGTCGAGCTGCGGATGGCTCGCAAGCGGGTGCTGGACCGGGCCGACGCACCCCGCGTCTGGGCGGTGATCGACGAGGCGGTGCTGTGCCGGCCGATCGGCGGAGCGCGGGTGCTGCGCGGGCAGATCGAGGCGCTCGCCGAGGCGAGCGAGCAGCCGGGCGTACGGCTGCAGGTGGTCCGGTTCCGCAGCGGCGGGCACGCGGCTGCCGGTGGGGCCTTCAGCATCCTGCGCTTCCCGGAGCAGGAACTGCCCGATGTGGTCTACCTGGAGCATCTGACCAGCGCGCTCTACCTGGACAAGCGGGAAGAGGTCGACCGGTACGCGGCCGCCGTCGGGCGGCTGTTCATCGAGGCCGACCCGCCGGACCGGACCCGGGAAGTGCTGCACCGCGCGCTGCGTGACCTGTGACGGTGACCGGCCGCCCGAACCGGACCGGCACGCCGGGGGAGTAGAGGACGCTCACCGGCGGGCCCTCCGGTGCCGGCAGCCCGCCGGCGGCGACCAGGTCGTCGGCCAGGTCGACCAGCTCAGCCCGGTGCAAAGGCCACTGTGGGCGCGGTCCAGCCGCATCCGCGACCACAGGTACGGCAGCCGCAGGATGGCCATCGCCACCAGCACCGGCAGCAGCCGGGCCGCGTCCAGGGACCGGAACACCACCCCGCGCCGGCCGGCGTCGTCGACCGAGTAGAGCCGTACGTTCGTTTCGCAGAAGGTGCCCAGGTACGGGATGCCCGGACCGGGACCGAAACCGACGCCGACCATCCGGAACCCGATCAGCCCGACGTAGCTGGTGCCGTCGAAGGTGTCCGGCCGGGTGCCCGGCGGCAGCAGTGGGGCGACCACCGCCGGGTCCACCGGCCAGTGCAGGAACGTCAGATCGTGCCAGCCCTGCACCAGGACCGGCCAGCGGACGGGGCGCGGCGCGGTGACGGTGACCGGCTCCGGCGGCGGCATCTCGGTACGGCTCATATGATCATCCTGGCAGCACCGCACACCCGCGTCCGCAGCTGACTGCGGCGAACCCGAGGAGCCGTACCGTGGCACGCGCCATCGCGACGAACACCCGCGTCGACCGGGCCGGCCTGGTCGATTTTCTGCGGACCCGGCACCGGGCGGTCCTGATCACCACCCGCGCCGACGGCCGCCCGCAGGCGTCCCCGGTCACCTGCGGGGTCGACGCCGACGGCCGGCTGCTGGTCGCCACCTACCCGGACCGGGCGAAAACGGTCAACATCCGCCGTGACCCGACGGTGTCCGCCTGTGTCGTCTCCGACGACTGGAACGGACCGTGGGTGCAGCTCGACGGGATGGCAGCGGTGATCGACATGCCGGACGCGCTGGACGGGCTCGTCGACTACTACCGCTGCGTCGCCGGCGAGCATCCGGACTGGGACGAGTACCGCGCGGCGATGCGCCGGCAGGACAAGTCGTTGATCCGGATGGTCGTGGACCGCTGGGGGCCGATCGCCACCGGCGGCTTTCCGCCGCACCTCGCCGACGACTGACAGCGCACCGGTCCGGTCACTCGGAAGGTCCGGTCACTCGGAAGGTCCGGTCACTCGGACGGCTCGGGGAGGTCGCAGTCGATCTTCGGGTTGACGCCAATGTAGTTCAACGGTCCGGCGATCACCGTCACGACCGTGGTGCCGGCATGGGCACAGTTGGTGTCGTCGCGTTCGAAGTAGCCGCGTTGCACCGCCGCGACCACCCCGATCACCAGCCAGATGAGCACGATCACGCCGGATATCGAACCGCCACGCATCACTGCCTCCTCAACTCGTCGACGCCGTACCGGCCCCGCCGCACCTGCTGGTGGTGGGATCCGGCCGGCGGATGGGCAACCTGGTACCCAGTGACGTCGCTGAGGTAACCGTCCTCACGGCCCGGCCCGGCGCCAGAACTGCCGCCCGCCGGCGCAGCGCCGAGCCAGCACCAGCCCGGCGAGCAGGCCGACCGCCGTACCGCTCGGTCGCGCCCGGACCGACGACCACCCGGCCACCGCCGAACGGACCAGGCGATGTCACGGCGCCGGCTGCTGTCCCGGCTGGAGCTGAACAACCGGGTGCAGATCGCCGTACTGGTGCACGACGCCGACCTGACCTGAGTACGGGGTCGGCGGTCACGCGTCGAGGACCCGGCCGGCGAGGTCACCCCGGTCGAAGGAGACGAACACATCGCCGAGCCGGTCCAGCAGGTACCGCCGTTCGTCGGCGGTGAGACCACCGACGAAGTCCTGCACCGTCTCGGCGATCACCGCGGTCTGCTGGTCGCCGCCACCGGTCAGCTTCGCGGCGACCTGTTCGAAGGTGTCGTCGAGCAGCGACGTCAACGCGTCCGGGTGGTGCATGAACCAGTAGGACCGAGCGGTCGCCGGGTCGGTGAGCACCTTGTCCCGCAGGTAGCCCATCTGCTCCTGCTCCAACTGCTGCCGCAGCCGCTGGATCCGCAGCTCCCGGGTGAGCTTGTCGACCGTCTGCGTGTCCTGCTCGGCCTGGGCGTCCACCGCCAGTCTGACCGTGCAGCCCAGGAGCCGCAGGTGCGAGGCGGTCAGATCCATCTGCGGCAGCCGGGTGTTCAGCTCGGCCTCCAGCATGGTCCGCTCGGTGACCCTGCGCGGGGCGGCGATCCGGCGGGCCGCGTCCAGCATGCACCAGCGGACAGTGGCGGCGGCCCGGTCATGCTGGCGCAGCGGCTGCCACGCAGTGGCGAACGTGGCGACGAACTCGGTGCCGGACAGCGCTGCCGGTAGCCGGTCGGTGAACTCGTCCTGGTCCGGACCGGGCAGCACCGGTACGGGGCTGCTACGGAACACGTCGAAGAAACCGGGCATCACAACTCCTCGGCGGCACTGGAGAGCAGAGACGGCAGTAGCGGTGCGGGCCGGGGGCAGGCCGCGATCGGGTTCGCACGGCGCAGCTGGTCGACGAGGTGCCGGCGGAGTTCCGCCTGACGCGCCGGGTCGTCGGTGGCCGGCCAGGCGGTCAGCAGCGCGCGCAGCCGGGCCACCCGCCGGGCGGCGGCGGGACCGGCGGTGACGGTGCGGCCGAGGACGTGGGTGAGCGCGTCGACCAGCCCGGGGTCGGCCGCCGCGTCGTCGAACCACCGGTGCAGCAGAGCTTCGACGCTGCCCGGCAGCTGCCGGACGTCCAGCACGCGGCCCAGCGCCACCCCGATCGCGTCCTGGACCACCGGGGTGGCCACGACGAGTTCGGCGAGCACCCGGTCGGGCTGCCGGACCGGCGCCTGTGGCCCGGTGGGCTGGTCGGCTGGTCCGTGCGCCGGGTCGACTGGGCCGTGCGCTGGGCCGTCGCCGGCCCGAGGCTGCTCCGGCCGGCCGAGTAGATTCAGCGCGACGGCGGCGAGCGCGGCCCGCCGCGGCTGGTCGTCGGCCAGCCAGTGCGCCAACCGCAGCAGCACCGGCTGGCGCAGCGCCGGCCGCCGCCACAGTGCCGCCAGCGCGGTGAGTACCGCCTCGTCGACCTCGGCGATGTCGTGCCGGGCCAGGTGGCCCAGCCGGACCATCGCCTGTTCGAGGTAGAAGTCGGCGAACTCGCCACCGCAGACCTCGGCCACCGCGATCAGCACGGCCGGGTTGCTGCTGCCCTGCGCCCAGCGGTAGAGCTGCTGGCGGACGGCGGCACCGATCTCCGGGCTGAGCGCGGCGATGCCCAGCACGTGTACCAGCGCCCCGCGCAGCCCGGCGCGCCGGCTCCAGGCCGGTGCCACCTGGCTGAGAATCTCGGGGGTACGCCGCCGGAGCGCGGTGTGCAGCACCAGTTCGGCGCTGCGGGTGGCCAACGCACGGTCGACGGGACCGCGCCGCTGTCCGCCCCGCAGCGGCAGCTCGGACACCCACCGCCACAGTTCGCGCTGGAACGTGTCGGCCCGGTCGGTGATGACGAAATCGAGCACCGCCTCGGCGTACCGGGCCCGGCGGTAGCGGACCGTGTGATCGTCGTCGAGGTACGCGTCGACGGTCTCGACCAGGGTACGGACGCCAGCGTGCCCGAGGCTGGCCGGTGGTGCGTCGGTGCCGGCGAGCCGGGCGTCGAGCGCCTCGGCGGCACTGAGCACCCGTCCCGCCGGGGCACCCTCCAACGCTGCGGCGGCGACCAGGAACGCCCGGTGGCGTGGGTCGGGATGGTGGTGGAACCAGGCGGTCAGCTCCACCTCCCAGTTGCGGTACGCCGAGACCAGCGCCTCGACCAGTTGCCGGCCGGCGTCGGTTCCGGCGGTGACCGGCGGGCCGGCCGGCCCAGGCTGGGCGGTCAGCACGTCGGCGGCGAGCTGGGCCAGCCGGACCGCTTCGGCGGGTGACGCGTCAACCAACAGCTCGGCGATCTGCGGCTGACCGGTCAGCCAGTCGAGCGCCAGATCCGGCCGAAGCTGATGCAGCCGCCGGCCGAGGACCAGATCGGCGGGTGGTGCCGCCACGTGCAGCACCGGGCCGTCGCGTACCGCGCCGAGCTGCTCCCAGGTCGTACCGGTGACGGTGACCGCGATGGCCGAACCCCGCCGGGCCAGGCTGTCGCAGTAGGCAGCGATGTCCCGGGCAAAGCCGTACCGGATGTGCGGGGCGTGTTCGGGCAGTTCGAGCAGGTACGCGTAGCCCGGCGCGACCGGCAGCTCCGCGATGGTCAGCTGTTCGCCACGGGCAGGGTCGAAAGTCGGCCGGATCTCCCGCAGCCGTAGCCCGGTGCCGTGCAGCAGCCGCAGCGCGGCCGTGTACCGCCCGGTCCCGGGGCCGCCGACCAGGATCACTCCGCCGTCCCGACGCATCCGGGCGACCGCGGTCTCGGCGGTCAGCCGGTCGCCTGCGACGGTGCGGTAGCCCGGGTCGACGAATCCGGCCAGCCGGTCCCGCACGTACTCGGCACTGAGCTCGTGGTAGTCCCGTACCCGCTGGACGTACTGGTGCAGACCGCCGTAGACGACGTTGGCGACCTGCCCGTCGTTGTGGTCGACGGTCACGGCGGCACCGGTGCCGCCGGCTGGCAGGTCGGTACCGCCGCCGTCGAGCTCGTCCAGCGCGTCGAGGTCATCGAGGTCAGCCAGCTCCGGTAGGTCCCGGTCGGCGAGCTCCGGTAGGTCCTGGTCGGCCGGCTCCGGCCGGTCGGGCTCGGCGAGTTCCGGCAGGTTCCGGTCGGTACGGATCATCCGTGACGTCCGCCCCGGGACTGCCACATCCCACCGTTGACCTGGTTGGCCGCCTGCCCGGAGTTGCTGCGGATTCGCAGCTCGCCGGTCTGCGCGGGCTGTCGACCGCCGGCGTTGCCGGTGGGTGCGCGTTCGCTGTCCGGTGCCGCCGGGCCGCCCGCTGACTCGGGCACCGTCGGCTGCGGGGCGAACCGTGGCACCGCCAGCAGACTGCCGGACGGCTCCGGCACGTACAGCCAGGCCTGCTGGCTGAAGCTCTTGCCCGGCACGGTCGCCGAGACCTCGATGAAGTGGTCCGGATGCCGGCTGGTGTAGCCGGCCCGGACGACGTCGGTGAAGACCCGGTCGGACAGGATCGCCGCGACGTGGGTGATCGTCGGCTGGGCCGAGTCGAGCATGATCCGGACCGCGTCGGAGTCGAGTAGCCGGTGCGTCTCGTTGCGGGCGGTGCCGTTGCCGGCCCGCTCCGGCCGGTCCGGATCGACCGGCAGCGGCCCGACGTGCAGGCTGGCACGCAGCCGGATGACCGGCTGGCCGCGCGAGACACCGGCGTTGTATTCGGCCAGCACGTGCTGCAGCACCGCCAGGAACGGGTGCACCAGGGCGGGGAGCAGCCGGGTCGGTACGCCGATCGCGAGCCCGTCGCCGCTGTCGCCGTAGAACAGCGGGTCCTGCCAGGCTTCGCCGATCGCCGCCGCGTCGAAGGCCTGCTGGACCAATTGGGGAATGAGCTGGTTGATGTCCTGATGGGTGCCGCCGGGCTCGGCGGTGAAACCTTTGGCGTCGACGGCGAGGATGCCGGTGTATGGCGGCAACTCCCGGGTCACGGTGAATGGCGGAGGGGTGACGACCACCGGTGCTCCTGTCGAAGGTCGAGTTTCGTCGGCTCCGCATCGTGCCCAAGTTGCCCGATGTTTTCTGCCAACCAGTGGGCAACGCGGCCATCAATGGACCAAGATGGTCACCGGGTGGCCGGTCCGCGACCCGGACCGAACTGATCGCGGCTCCGCCCAGACAATCGGTTTCCCAAAGTCTGCTGTTCGGTCGACAGGCATTCAGGCCGGCGGATACTCAGGTCGACGAGTGGCTGCCGGACCGTGGTCCGCTGTATCCGATCCGGGCGAGCCGGCCGAGGTCGAGCAGCATGAACCGGCGGGGTGCGGTCGCGATCAACCGGTCGTCACGGAACCGGCTGATCGCGGTCACTACCGCGTTGCGGGACGCCCCGATCAGTTGGGCCAGGCCGTCCTGGGAGAGCCCGAGGTCGAGCGAGACCTGGTTCGGGCCGTCCGGGCTGGCCTTGGCGAGCCGGAGTAGCGCCCTGGCGAGCCGTTGCGGCACCGGCAGCGAGGCGATCTCCACCCGCTGCTCGTCGGATTCACGCAGCCGGGCGTTGGTGTAGCGGCGCAGCGCGGGGTGCAGGTCGCGGTCGTCGACCACGGCGAGGAACTGTTCGGTGGTCAGCTTCCGGGCAGTGACCGGGCGCAGCACCGAGACACTGGCCGACCGGGGCGTGCCGTCCAGCGCGGCGATGTCACCGAGCAGATCCCCAGTAGACCGGACGGTCAGCATCGTCTCGCTGCCGTTGGCCTCGGTCCGGTACACCTTGACCGCCCCGCCGAGCAGCAGGAACACGTCGCGGCTCTGCTCGTCCTGCAGGAAGAGACCATGTTTGCGGCCTAGCTGGACCGGCTGCCCGGCCTGTTGCAGTGCCTGCCAGTCGGCGGCGGTGACGTGATTGGTGAAGCTGACCCGGACCGGGTACGCGGCGGTCATGGAGACACCGTACCGATGTGGACCGTGCGGCGGGAATCACGGTGACGGATGTCCCGATGAGTCGGACGGTCAATCCCGCTGGACGGCGTCCGGGTTGGCCAACAGGTAGTCGTCCAGTGTGCCGGTCCGTACCGCGTCGAACATCTCCAGGCTCTCCGGCGTGAGCCGTTCGGCCGCCGTACTGCTGAATCCGGCCGGATTGAACCCGCCACCGTTGGTCTTCACCATGATGAGGTCGTTCGCGGTGATCCCGCGCAGGGTGAATACGAAATCGGCGATCGGGACGCCGCCGGTGTCCAGTACGAAGGCCTTGCCGGCCGCGGTGATCACCCGGTCGATCTTCGCCGGGTTGGTCAGTACGCCGGTGCTGCTCGCCTCCTGCACCATGGCCTTCAGCAGCTGCCGCTGGTGACGCTGCCGGTCGTAGTCCCCGTTCGGCAGGCCGTAGCGCTGGCGGGAGTAGTCCAGCGCCTCCCACCCGGCCATCCGCTTGCAGCCCTCCTCGTGCCACAGCTCCTCGCCGCCGCCGACCTCGCGGGCCTCGGCCAGCCAGCTGGGCTCGCCGTCGACCAGCCGCATGTGCTGCGACTTCACCCGCTGGTCAACGCACATCCGAACCCCGCCGAGTGCGTCGATGACATTCCGGAAACCGCCGAAGTCGATGATCGCCGCGCCGTCGAACTCGATGCCGGTCAGGTCCTTGAGGGTGAGTGCGACGAGTTGCGCGCCGCCGGCCCGGCCGACTCCGTTGCGCGAGCCGGCCCGGAACACGTCAGTGATCTTCGACTCGCCGCCGGGGTATCCGCTCGGCTCGAACGCCGGCGCCTCGACCCAGGTGTCCCGGGGGACCGACACCAGGTACGCCTGATCGTGGGTGGCCGGCACGTGCAGGATGATGATCGTGTCGGACCGCATCTCGCCAGGTCGGCTGCCCCGTTCGTCCACGCCGAGCAGCAGCATGGTGATCGGGCCGTCCAGCGCCTCGCCGTCGGGCTCCTGTGGGACCTTCGCGGCACCGGCCAGCAGGTCCTGCTGCTGGATTCGACTCGTGTACCGGTCGATCAGCAGCTTGCCGCCGACGACCGCGGTCGCGCTGGTCGCCATGAGCAGCGCGCCGACGGCGATGGTCAGCACCGCCCAGATCGGCGTTCCGCGGAGGGCTCGGAGGGCTGTCGTGGCGGGCGCGTCCGGTGCCGACATGCCGATGCTCCAGTCGAGGGGTGACGAGGGCAGGACAGCTCTGTCTTACCCGAGAGATTATCGCGTCATGCTGCGAACCTGCTGAGAAGATCCAGCTCAGTGCGACTATCTACTGTGATTCATCGATGGTTGTCCGGTGCTTGACGCAATGGGCGTCGTTGCCTGGTTCTGGCATGGTGGTAGGAGAGGGCCGACAGTGCGGTAGGGGCGGCCAGCCGACCGGTACAGGGGGTATGCGGTGGAAATCGACGGAATCTTCTCGGCGCTGATCATCGGTCTCATCGTTGGAGCGCTCGGGCGGCTGGTCGTCCCGGGCAAGCAGAAGCTGAAGATCTGGGTCACCTTGCTGATCGGTGTGGTGGCGGCGCTGCTCGGCACCCTGGTCGCCAGCCTGTTCGGGGTGGCCGAGACCCGGGGCGTCGACTGGATCGAGCTCGCGTTGCAGGTGGCGCTCGCCGCAGTCGGCGTGGCGGCCATCTCCGGAGCGGCCGGCAAACAGGGATAGCGGCGGTCGGCAGGCTGCAAGCCAGCGGGCAGATAGTCAGCAGGGCCGGCTGGTCAGCCAGGTGCGTTCGATGGCCCCGAGGTAACGGTCCCGGTGCTCCTCGCGGGCCAGTGACCGCAGCAGGAAGTCCATGTGGTCACAGATCTCCCGGGCCCGCCGACTCGACTTGCAGGTCTGGTAGAGCACCGCGGCGTGCAGGTCGGCCTCGGCGTAGTTGCCGCGCAGCACCTCGTCGGTCCACCGGATCAACGACGCCCACATGGGCTTGATCTTGGCCCGGCGTTCGCTGGAGTCGAGCCGGCTGATCGCTTCGGCGGAGCGGTCCCGGGCGTGTGGCAGCGCCTGGCCGTGGGCGGCGAGCAGCGCCAGGAAGAACGGGGTGGAGACAAGTTCCTGGTCCAACCGGTTGGCCTGCTGGTGGGCATCCCGGGCGGCGGTGAAGTCGCCGTTGTCGCGGAGCAGCAGCCCAAGACAATTCCAGTTCTGCGCGTCGTGCGGGCCGTGCTTGGTCGAGTTGCGGGCGTAGGCCAGCGCCCGGTCCGGCCGTGCGTAGCGGTGCAGCAGGGCCAGCGCCCGGTCGGCGGCGTCGGTCGGCAACCGGTGCGCCATGGCGGTGGTCAACTCCTCCTCGGCGGCGGCGTCCTCGCCGAGGTTGGTCAGCGACCGGCCCAACCGGTAGCGCACCCGGGGGTTACGCGGATCGAGTTCGACCGCCCGGCGCAGGCATTCCACCGCCTTCTCGTAGTAGCCCTCCCAGTACGCGGCCTCTCCCTGATTGAACAGGTAGGAGACCTCGACCTGGGTGGTCAACCGGTGATCGAAGTCGCTCAGCCGGGACCGCATGTCCTCGATCAGCAGGTGTACCTGCTCGGACTGGCGTTCGGCCCGGCCGACCGCCGTCTCCACCCGGCCGACCAGCGTGTCGGCCTGCTCGGAGAGGGTTTCCGCCTGGTCGATGGCCCGGTCGGCCTGCGCGACGATCTCCTCGGCGACCACCCGTTGGCGGTCGAGCTCCAGCCGGGCGCGGGCGCCGGTGCGCCGGATGGTGCGCAGTTCACGGACACCGACGAAACCCGCGAAGACGAAGACCACCGTCAACGCAGTGACCAAAAGGGCAAAAGCCGCGATTATCCCACCGGACCAGGCGATCACCAGTTCGGCGATCTGGATCGGGTCGGGGGAGTCCGGCTCCATGTACCCAGAGTAACCACTATGTGCGCCCGTTTGACTACTCTGAGTGGTGCAATCTGTGTCCGCCGGGTGGCGGAGGCGTGGCGATCGGGTCACCCCGGCCATAAGCTGATCATCATGAATATGAGAGATTCTCGATCTTATGCGTTGGCTGGTTGGCGGGTCGCCGCGACGACACTCGCCGCGACCGCGCTGGCGCTGTCCGCAACCGCAGCTCACGCCACGCCGTACACCGACCCGCACGCCGAGCCCGCCGACCTCACCTCGGCGGCGACCTCGGCGGCCGCCGAGGTGCCACTCGACCAGATCTCCGTCACCAGCACCCAGGTCGCCTTCGGGCTGCAACGACCGACCGCGATGGTGGCCCCGGACGACGGCAGCGGCCGGCTGTTCATCACCGAGAAGGCCGGTCGGGTGCGCATCTACCACCCGGCCTCCGGCCTGGCCGAGGCGGCGCTGCTGGACATCAGCGACCGGGTCGACACCTCCGGCAACGAACGCGGCCTGCTGGGCATCGCCACGTCCCCCGGATTCGCCGCCGACCCGGCGATCTACCTGGCGTACACCGCGCTGCCCGACGGCGCGGTCACCCTGTCCCGGCTGCCACTGGAGGCCGCCGACCAGCAGCCGGTGCCGGCCGACCGGGAGGAGATCCTGCTGAGCCAGCCGCACGCCGAGTACGCCAACCACAACGGCGGACAGTTGGCCTTCGGCCCGGACGGCCACCTCTACTGGAGCATCGGCGACGGCGGCGGCGCCGACGACGTGCTCGGCACCGGTCAGGATCTCGGCACCCTGCTCGGCAAGATCCTCCGGCTGGACGTCTCGGCCGCCTGCGGCGACCTTGCGTACTGCGTACCGACGGACAATCCGTTCGTCGACGAAGCCGGCGCCCGCGCCGAGATCTGGGCGTACGGCCTGCGCAACCCGTGGCGGTTCTCGTTCGACCCGGCGGACGGCTCGCTGTGGATCGCCGACGTCGGACAGGGCAGCTACGAGGAGGTCAACCATCTGCGCGGGGTGGCCGGTGCCAACCTCGGCTGGTCCTGCCGGGAAGGCCCGGTCGAGTTCGATCCGCAGCGGTGCGACCCGGCCGCCGAGTACGTCGACCCGGTGTTCCATTACCAGACCTCGGTCGGCGGCTGCGCTGTGATCGGCGGCCACGTCTACCGGGGCAGCGAATCCGCCGCCGCCGGCACCTACCTGGCCACCGACTACTGCTCGGCGACCGCGTACGCGATTCGGCCCGACGCGGACGGTGGGTACGACACAGCGGTCATCGGCGAGCTGCCGATCCAGCCGACCACCCTCGCGGTGGCTGCGGACGGCGAGTTCTACCTCGCCAACGACCTGCCCGGCCAGTTGCACCGGATCACTTTCGAGGCCGACGAACCGGATCCGGTCGCCGAGTGCCTGGTCGACTACCGGGTGGACAGCGACTGGGGATCGGGTTTCACCGTGACGGTGGGCGTCACCAACACGGGTGACGAGCCGATCGACGGCTGGTCGCTCGGCTGGTCGTTCGCGGGTGTACAGCAGGTCGCGGTCGCCTGGAACGCGGTGATCACCCAGGATGAGTCGACGGTGACCGCCACCAACGCCGCCTGGAACGCGTCACTGCCCGCCGGTGGCCGGGTCGAATTCGGCTTCCTCGGCAGCGGCGGCGCAGGTGCCGGACCGGCACCGGCCGGGTTCACTCTCAACGGTCTGCCCTGCGACGCGGCACCAACCGTGACCACCGGCTAGAACCGTCTGAAATCAATGCCCGCCCCGGGGCGGGGGTGCCGGTCGAGCTCGATGCCGCAGGTGCATCTTGATGTACCTGCGGCATCAGCCCTGGCAGGCGAGGTCAGTTCAGTGGCCGGGCGACCACCGGCTCGTCGGGCGGGAACTCCTCCGGGTCGACCACGGCGATCGCCCCGCCGCCGAAGAAGCCGTGGTTGACCAGGACCAGCCGGTGACAGTCCGGGTCACCTGTGCGTTGCGGCAGTTGGCCGGCCAACGCCCGTACCTTGGTCGCGGACGTCTCGTCGAGGGTGAAGCCGTCCGGCCCCCACACCCCGCGTACCTGGAAGAACTCCTGCTCGCTGCGCTGCACGTCGCCGTTGAGGACGATCATCCGGTCGGAGCCGGTCAGCGCGCTGGACGCCTCGTTCAGCCCCCACGCCGAGTACGTCGCGCTGCCGGACTCGGGTGCTTCGCCGATCCCGATCCCGGTGCACCCGGCGATCGACAGTACGGCGACGGCCGACACCAGCCAGGCGGCGAGTCGCACCGCGACACCGGTGCGGGCGATATGCCCGCGATGCCGTTTGGCAACCATTTTGCGATCGTCGCATACGCCGGAGGGCTCCGCTCGCTTGCCGGTCAGCCGTCCGCCGGGCGGGGCGTGACGCCCAGTTGGGCGCAGGCCTCCTGGTACATCCGGACCACCTCGTGGCGGACCTGGACCCGTTCGGTGAGTCGGTACGCGAACGGCACCCGGACCGGCACCTCGACGCCGGCCACGGTGGCCGCGAAATCGATGCCGTCGGCGTCCAGGTCGGTCATCCGGGCAGCCGACGCCTGCGGGGTGCCACCCAGCGACCGGCAGATCAGCAACGAGTCGGCGGCGTGGTCGTCGTTCATGTGCCGGGCAACCTGGGCGACCACCTCGGCGGTGAACGGGTCGGTCGGCTGGCCCTGCGTCGGCCCGGCCTGGCCCTGCGCCGCGCTCACGCCGCCGACTCCATCGACTCCGACGCCACCGACTTCGGCTCCTGCTCCTGGCCCAGCTCGGCGAGGACCGCCGAGTTGTGCCGGTAGGCCACCGCCACCTCACCGACCAGAGCCGCCTCGGCGGTGACGTCCAGCGGCAGGGCGTCCAGCCGGGCCCGGTACGCGTTCTTGTACCCGCGCGGATCGTCGATGCCGGCGAAGTGGTAGAACGCCACGCCGCCCTCCTCGGTCAGCCCGTATGTCTGCGCCACCTGACGGCCGATGAACAACCCGCCGGACAGGTCGCCGAGGTACCGGGTGTAGTGGTGGGCGATGAACGCCGGCGCGAAGGTGAAGCAGACCTCCTGCATCCGGGCGACGTAGCGGCGGGTCGCCAGGTTCGGGCCGACCCGGCCGGCCCAGTCCGGGCCGAGCAGGTACGCCAGGTCGGCTTCCAACGCCGGCAACCGGGTCAACCGGTCGTCGACGAAGTCGCCGGCCAGCGGATCCTCGCGCATCGCGTCGGCCGCCTCCTCCAGCACCTGGTAGATGAAGTGGTGCTGGGCGACCAGGTCGGCGTACCGCTGTCGGGGCAGCTCCCCGGCGACCAGCGCGGAGACGTACCGCTGGGACTCGGCCGCTTGGTGGTCCTGCCAGCTTGCCGCCCGTAGCCGGGCGGAGAAGGTGTCACTCAACTCGGGGTTCCTTTCCTTGCCGGGTCGGATGCTGCCGTCGCGGAACGACCAGCGGGAGTCGGGTCTCGGGGTGCGGCAACACCTCGATGTCGTGCCGGTATACCTCGCTGAGCAGCGCACCGGTGAGGACCTGCTCGGGCGGTCCGACGGTCCGCAGCCGACCGGCCGACAGCAACGCGATCCGGTCCGCGTACGCGCCGGCCAGACCGAGGTCGTGCAGCACCACCACGACGGCGTCACCGGCGGCGGCCCGCTGTCGGGCGAGCCGTAGTACCAGCTCCTGGTGGTGCAGGTCGAGCGCGGCGGTCGGTTCGTCGAGCAGCAGCGCGGCGGCCCGCTGGGCCAGCACCCGGGCCAACGCGGCGCGGGCCTGCTCGCCGCCGGACAGCGAGGTGAAGGTGCGGCCCGCGAACTGCGCCACGTCGGTGGCGGCCAGACACTCGTCGACGATCGGATCGTCGGACTCCTCGGCGGACAGCCCGGCCCACGGTGCCCGGCCCATCCGGACCACCTCGGCCACGGTGAACGGGAATGACAACACGCTGCGCTGGGTCAGCACCGCCCGGCGCAGCGCCAGTTCGGTCGAGCTCCAGGCGGACTGCGGCCTGCCGTCGATCCGGATCCCGCCGGCGGCCGCCGCGACGTCGCCGCCGATGGCGGCGAGCAGAGTCGACTTGCCGGCACCGTTGGGACCGACCAGGGCGATCACCTCGCCAGTGTGAACCACCAGGTCGACCTGGTCGAGCACCGCTCGCCCGCCGAGTTCGACCCGCAGCTGGTCGATCTCGATCAGCGCGGTGCCGGCCGGCCGGGATGCCGGCACGCGGACAGGCGTGCGCCGGCCGAGCAGCCGCGCCGGCGGCGGGCTCATCCCCAACCTCCGGCCCGCCGCCGGGTACGGCGCAGCAGCCAGAAGAAGGCCGGACCGCCGACCACCGCGGTGAGCACCCCGAGCGGCAGTTCCTGGTACTCGACCAGGGTCCGGGCGGCCAGATCGGCGGCGATCACCACCACCGCCCCACCGAGCGCGCTGGCCGGTAGCAGCACCCGGTGCCCTGGTCCGGCGACCATCCGGACCAGATGCGGCACCACCAGACCGATGAAGCTGATCACGCCGGTGAAGGCCACCGCGGCGGCACCGAGCAGCGCGGTGACGACGATCATGCGTACCCGCAGCCGTTCCACGTCCACCCCGAGATGACGTGCGGAGCGTTCGCCGAGGGCGAGCAGGTCCAGCTTGCCGGCCGAGGCGAGCGCGGCGGCCAACCCGACGATCAGGCAGGGCAGGGCCACCGCCACCGCGTTCCAGTTGGCCTGGGCCAGGCTGCCGAGGTTCCAGAAGGCGATCGCCTGCACCCCGGCCGCGTCGGTGACGAACATCAGCAGCCCGATCGCGGCACCGGCGACGGCGTTGACCGCGATGCCGGTGAGTACCAGGGTGACCACCTCGGTACGTCCGTCGGCGCGGGACAACGCGTACACCAGGTAGGTGGTGGCCAGCCCGCCGACGAAAGCGGCGGCGGCCAACGTCCAGCCGCCGAGTGCGGAGAACCCGGTGACGATGGCCAGAGCGGCGCCGACCGCCGCTCCGGAGGAGACTCCGATGACGCCGGGCTCGGCCAGCGGGTTACCGAAGACGCCCTGCATGACGGCGCCAGCGCAGCCGAGCGACGCGCCGACGACCGCGGCCAGGACGACCCGGGGGAACCGGACGATCCACAGCGCGTTCTCGCCGTGCGGTGCGGTCGGCAACGCGCCGATCTCCAGGCCGAGCCGGTGCAGCACCGACGCGACCACCTCGGCCGGGGCGATCTGCACCTGTCCGGAGCCGGCAGCGACCACGCCGACCACGAGCAACGTGCCGGCGAGGCCGGTGAGCAGCAGCGGCCGGCGGGCGGCGAGTACCGGGAGTGTCATGCCGTCACCGGCATCCGTGGATGGCACGGGCGAGAGCCTGGATCGCCTTGCCGGTGCGGGTCCCGAAGTTGAGCAGCACGGTGTCGTCCATGTCGACAATCCGCCGCTGCTGACCAGCTGGGGTCTGGGCCACGCCGGGCATGGCGACCAGTCCGTCCACCCCGCCGACCGATTCGAGGCCCTTGGTCATCACCAGAATGATGTCCGGCGCGGCGTTAATCAGACCCTCGCTGGTCAGCGGCCGGAACCGGGCCAGTCCGATGGTGGTGCCGGCGTCCTCGCCGCCGGCCGCGGCGATCATCGCGTCCGAGCCGGCGCCTTCGCCGCCCATCAGGTAGACGCCGGCGGTGCCGCGCAGGTAGAGGAAGGCGACCCGGGGTCGCTCGGCGTCGTCCGCGATGCCGTCGCGGGCGGCGGCGATCTCGCCCTCGACCCGGGCGACGAGTGCCTCGCCGGCGTCGGCGACGCCGAGCGCGGCGGCGACCTCCCGGATGTGCACCGGTACGGCGGCCAGGCTCTGCTCGTCGCCGATGCGTACCACCGGGATGCCGGCGGCGCGGAGCTGGTCGAGCACCTCGGGCGGGCCGATGCTGTCATCGAGCAGCACCACGCTGGGGTCCAGCGCCATGACCGCCTCGGTGGACAGGTCGTGCCCGCCGGGAGTGACCAGCGGCAGGTTGGCGGCGGCCGGGAAGTCGGTGGAGGTGTCCCGCCCGACGACCCGGCCACCGAGGCCGAGGCTGAACACGATCTCGGCGATGGAGCCGTACAGGTTGACGGCCAGGATTCGGCCGGCGTCGGTCACCGTGACCCGGTCGCCGGCGGCGTCGGTGACGGTGACCGGCAACGCCGGCTGCGGTGCCGGGTCCAGCGGCGTCACCGCGTCGTCGACGACGGCGGTGACCGGCCCGCAGGTCGTTGGATCCGGTGCCGCGTCGGTGTCGGCGGCGCTGTCGGCGCAGGCGGCCACCGGGCCGGCGAGTAGCGCGGCGGCGAGCAGCCCGACCAGCCTCGGGCGGTTCACGACCAGTGTCGGGCGGTTCACGACCGGCTCCGGCGGCGGCGGACAGCGGACAGCCCGGCCAGCGCCAGCACGCCGAGCGCCAGCAAAATCAGCGTGCTGCTCCACCACCGACCAGCCGGGCCGACGGTGCTGACCCGGGTGACTGCCAACCCGGTTGGGTCGGTTCCGGTGACGGCGACGGCGGTCGGGCCGCCGGCGTCGTCGGTCGGTTGGCCGGTGGCAGCACCGGCAGTTGGTGCGGAGCTGCTGACGTCACCGGCCGTACCGTCGGTGTCGGCCGGGCCTGCGGCGTCGCCGGTTGCCGGGGCTGGTGGCGCGGTGGTCCGGTCCGGGCTGCCAGCCGCCGGGGCGGCGCTGGTAAGGGCGGGCGCGGCGGCGGCAGCGAAGCTGATCGGGACGCGTACGTCCTGACTGCGGTCGCTGGTCCGGGTGTGGTCGGCTCGGGTGACCACCGAGCAGGTGCGAACGGTGCAGTCGACGTCGCCGATCCTCGCGGTCAGCGGGACTCGGACCTGGAACGAGCCGCCGTCGCCGTACGGCACGGCCAGTCCTTCGCCGTACGACGGGGGGTTGCTGGAGATCCAGTGCGAGCTGCCGCTGCCGCCTGAGGTGTCCACCCCGCCGCCGCACGGTGTCGGCAGCGCCCCGGCGCCGTTGTCCACACAGAACCCCACGTAGATGCCCTTATCGGTGTCGTACCCGGTGCCGGTCACCGTGACGGTCGCACCGGAGCGGCTGATGCCGGTGGAGTCGGAGACGGTGAGTCGCTGGCCGCCGGATCCGGTCGCGGAGGTGTCCGCGTGGGCCGGCGACGCCAACAGTGGTGCGGCGAGTACGGCGGCGGTCGCGGCGGTGGCGGTCACGACCGCCAAGGTCGCGGTGTCGCGGCCGCTGAGCAGCGGCGTTGGCATGGGTGATCCCTCCGACGATCGTCGGTTGAGTTCTCAATGAAGGTTTGCCTAACCTAAGTCATCGCCGCAGGTCGGGACAAGGGTCCGACCGGTTCGAAGATCAGGCACCCGCGCCGGAGCCGAGATCTGTTAGGCATGGCTAACCTAATCCCGATCACATGCCGTGTTCACAGTGGAAGTAGAACACGGTGAGTAACCATCCGGAAAGGACCAGTCGATGATCACATCCAGAGCTGGTGCTCTGGGGCGACGGTCGGCAACCTGGGCGGCTGCGGCCGTACTCGGCGCCGCGACCGCACTCGTTGGCGCCGCACCCGCCGTGGCTGCCCCTGCCGACATCACCGAGGCAAGCCTGAACTGGGGCTTCAAGGAGTCGTTCTGCAACTACGTGTCGTCCGGCGACGGCAACCCGCCGATCGCGGCGAGTGACGGTGCGTCGATCGACGCCGATGGAACGTTCGCCTTCCCGTCCACCGGCGGCAGCTACGACGCCGAGACCGGTGAGACGAACGCCACGTACGGCGGCACGGTCGTCTTCTCGTTCCCGGCGCACACGTTCACCATCACCCTCGCCAACCCGACGGTGGCCATCTCCGGCGGCACCGCCGTCCTCAAGGCCGACGTCGAGTTGGTGAGCACCGCGTTCCCGTCGGTCGACGTCACCCAGGCGGTCATCGCCGACCTCACCACCACCAGCGCCAACCTGGTGGCCGGTGCGGACGGGATAACCGGCACCGACCTGGCCGCCACCCTGACCGCCGATGGCGCCACCGCCTTCGCCGGCTTCTACCCAGCTGGCCAGGTCCTCGACCCGCTGTCGTTCGAGGCGTTCACCTCCGGCGGCGGTGGACCGGCAGCTCCGTCCGTCGACGCCACCCCGGACACTGGCGTCGACCCGGCCGGCGCCACCATCACCGTCGACGGCAGCGGCTTCGACCCGCAGGCCAACAACGCCGCAGGGATCTACGTGTCGTTCGGCCCGAAGGTCGACGAACACTGGACCAACGCCAGTGTCCTGCAGGTCACCAAGTGGGTGAGCAGCACCAACGAGCCGACCGACGCCCGGGACACGATGAACCTGGACGGCTCGTTCAGCACCACGCTGCCGATCAGTGCCCAGTACACCGACCGCAACGGCAACGCGGTCGACTGCACTGTCACCCAGTGCTATGTGATCACCTTCGCTGCGCGCGGCTCCGCCGACCGCAGCCAGGACACCTTCACTCCGATCAGCTTCGCGGCCCCGGTCGGCGGCGGCGACGCCAGCCAGCAGATCGCCGCGACCGTGCTGGCCGGCGGCCCGCTCACGCTCAGCGTGGCCGGTTCCTCGGTCACCCTGCCGCCGACCGGCAACGGCGCCGTCACCAGCGGCGAGCTGAACACCGCCACCGTGTCCGACCTGCGCGGCACCAACGCCGGCTGGAGTCTGGTCGGCCAGGTGGGTGACTTCGTCGCCAGCGGCGACGCGGTCATCGCGGCGGACAACCTCGGCTGGGCGCCCACCGCGTCCGTGGTGGACGACCCGCTGATCGGGGCGACCGGCACGGTCACCCCGGGCGCGGTGGCCGACCCGGGTGCCGGACTCGGCACCGCTCGGGCGCTGTGCACCTCGGCTGCCGGCGCCAGCGCCGGCAGCTTCACCTGCGGCGCGCAGCTCAACCTCGGCGTACCCGCTGGGGCGGTGTCGGGTGACTACACCGCGACCCTGACGCTGACCTTGTCCTGAGGATCAGCTCCCAGCTGACCTTGTCCTGAGGATCAGCTCTACCGGCCGGTGCGGGGCCGCAACGGTCCCGCACCGGCCACCGGACCGACTGGAGTGCCCGATGTCCGCCCCGCCCGCCCGTCGCCCGCACCGTCGCCGCGCCGCCATCGGCCTGTTGGTGGCCGGGCTGCTCGCGTTGCCCGGCGCCACCCCGGCCGCCGCGCAGCCGGCCGGTCCGGCTCCGGCCGACGCGGTCACCTGGGCGGTACAGCCGTCCAGCGCGGACGGGCCGACCGGACGCAACTACTTCGTCTACGACCTCGCCCCGGGCGCGGAGATCACCGACCACGTCGCGGTGCGCAACCTCGGCGACCAGGACCGGACGTTCACCGTGTACGGCACTGACGGGTTCCTCACCGACGACGGTGCGTTCGCCCTGCTCCCGGCCGACCAACCGGCCACCGACGTCGGCACCTGGATCCACTTCGACCAGCGGGAGTACGCGATCCCGGGCGGTGAGCGGCTGGACATCCCGTTCCGCCTGACGGTGCCGGCCAACGCGACACCCGGCGACCACGCCGGCGGGGTGATCGGTTCGATCGCCCAACTCCGTACCGACGCCAGCGGCCAGCAGGTCAACGTCGACCAGCGGGTCGCCGCCCGGGTCTACCTGCGGGTCGACGGCCCGGTCCTGCCAGCGGTCAACATCGAATCGATGAGCATCAGCTACGACGACCCGGTCAACCCGCTGGGCGACGGTGACGTGGAGGTCACCTACCAGGTGCGCAACACCGGGAACATCCGTGTCGGTGGTACGGGCGCGGTGCTGCTGGACGGCCCGCTGGGCTGGGAGCTGGCCCGCACCGATCCGGTCGACCTGCCCGAACTGCTGCCCGGCAGCACCTTCACGGTGACCGAGAAGATCACCGGCGTACCGCCGGCGCTGCGGCTGACCGCCACCGTCGACCTGGCCCCGACCACCGTGGACGAGGCGTTGCCACCGGTCACCCGTACCGCCGGTATCTGGGCACCGCCGTGGTTGCTGCTCGCCACGATCGTCGCCCTCGCCGGGTGGTTCGGGGTACGCCGCTGGCGTGCCCGCCGCGCGGCCGCAGCCGTGGCCACCCCGGCTTCGCCTGCGGTCACCCCCGCCTCGAACGGTTCGCCGGACGTCGAGCCCGCCGAAGACGGTGCCGCCTCGTCGTCGCCCGCCTCGTCGCCCGCGCGATGACCGGTCGCCGGACCTCGGTGGGTGCCCTCGCGCTGGTCCTGATCGCCGGGGCCGGCGGTCTGCCGTCGGCCCCGGCGGTCGCCGCCCCGCCGCAGGTCAGCGTGGACGCGGCCAGCGCGGCGGTCGGCGAGTGGCTGACCGTCACCCTCACCGGCTGGCCGGCCGGGAACGTTCAGCTGGAGATCTGCGGCAACCGTGCCGCGCGCGGGTCGGTCGACTGCGCCGCCAGCGAGGCCAGCCAACTGCATGTGCCGGGGGCCGACGCGGTGACCAGTCGGCTCGTCCTGGTGGAGCCCCCGGTGGCCTGCCCATGCGTGGTCCGGGCCCGGACCGTCGACGCCGGTGGGTCCGGCACCGGGCCGGTGCTGCCGGTTACCGGCAGCGTCCCGATCGACATCGTCGGGTCGGCCGCCCCGCTGGCACCGACGGTCTCCGGCCCCGCCCGGCTGCACATCACCGACGTGACCGTTGTGCCGACCGGCTGGGACTGGCCGGCGCTGTTCGGTCTGTCCAGTGAGATCCGGCTGGATGTCGACGTTCGCAACGACGGCCCGGTCGACGCCGACGAACTACGCCTGTCACTGCTGTCCGGCCGGCCCGGGCGGCCGACGGTGATCGTCGAACCGCCCGGGCCGGCGTCCGCGCCGTTGGCCACCGGTGCGGGCCGAGCCATCGTGGTCACCGCGCCGGTCGACTTCCCCGTCTACGGCCGGTACGCGGTCCACGGTCAACTGGGCACCGGAGTCGGTGGCGATGGCGCGGTGGCGTTCGTCGTCGAGACCGAACGCTATCCGTGGGGCTGGCCGGCGGTCGCGGCGGTACTCGTGGTGGTTCTGCTGCTGCGCCAGGTCATCGGCCTGCGCCGGATCAGCCGGTCGCCGTCGGGCACCGAGCGATAGGCACCCGGCGTCCGGCGTTCAGTGGACAGGGAACGGTCAGCAGCGGTTGATGGTCGAGTTGTTCAGGGCGATGTTGCGGATCACGATGTTCTGCCCGCACGGGTTCTCGTTGATCTGCGAGTTGGTCAGCGTCAGGTTCTGCAGGGTGATGTCGCGCGACACCGGGAACTCGGTGCGCGAGGCGATCCGTACGTCCGAGCCGTTGACCGTACCGGAGACCGCCGCGATGGTCACGTTGTAGCAGTTCTCCAGCAGGATCGAGTTGCTGCCGGTGCCGGAGATGTCGATCCGGTCGATGACCGCACCGCCGGACTCCGACACGCAGAAGATGCCCCGGCCACCGCCCCGGGCGATGACCGTACCGACCCGGATGTTCGTCGGGTAGCTGTCGCCGACCCGGCCGTTGCGGTTGGCCATCCGGAACCCGGCGTACCCGGTGCCGGTGCCGGCGCCCTGCGCGTCGACGGTGCCGACGGTCGCGTTGATGGTGTCGTTGAGTATCAGGCCGGAGTAGCCGGTGTTGCGTGCGGTGACGGTGCCGACCGTCAGTCCGTCGACCCCGTACGTCTCGACCCCGTGGTTGCTGGTGCCCTGCACGTACACGTTGTCGATCCGCACGTTGCGGGAGCGCTGGCTGCGGTCACCGTGGTTGTCGATCCGGATGCCCAGGCCGGCGGTGACCCGGATGTCGATCTGGCCGAGGGTGATGTTGTTGCCGTTGCGGATGAAGATCCCGTACAGCGGATTGCCGGTGATGTTGAGCCGGGTCACCTCGACGTCGGTGACGCCGCGGGCGTACACCACGGCCTGGTCGCCGGAGCCGGAACCGGTCACGTTGACCGTGCCGCAGACCTCCAGGACGGTGTACGACGGCAGCGACAGCCGGGAGCCGGCGCTGATCGACCCGGAGCCGCGGACGACGACCTTCTGCTTGCTGTTGCGCCCGGCCGACAGGCTGTTCACCGCGGCCTGCATGGCCGACAGCATGCTGGAGCCGGTGTAGACGGTGCTGCCGCCGTTGCGCGCCGTCCAGGTCGACCCGTTCTGTACGGCTTCGGCGTTGAACGAGCCGGACCCGCAGCCGCCGGAGCTGTCCAACCGGACCATCTGCCACTGCTGGTTCCAGCCGTTGACGTCCTGGTACTGCGAGATGATTCCGCCGTCCGAGGTGGACCACTGCCACACATCGAGAGCCTTGTTGCTGTGCCGGCTGATGAAGCGGACGTAGCCGCTGTCCGAGTCGGCGAGCCGGAAGTGCTGCCGGGTGCTGCCGTTGTCGTAGTTCTGAATCAGCTGGGCCCCGTCGACCGCGTTCGGCAGCTCCAGGTACTTGCCGCTGTGCCGAGATCTGATCTTGTAGTAGCCGCTGCCGACGTCAACGAACTGCCACTGCTGCGCCGCGCTGTCGTTGCGCGTCCACTGGACGATCGGTGCGCCGTCATGGGTTGCCCCGCCGTAGAGATCGATTGCCTTGCCGCTGTGCCGGCTGAGCATCACGTACCAGGCGCCGGTGTCGACGGTGGCAGCTGCGGCGTACTGCACGCCAACCGCCGCGCCGGTTGCGACCATGGCGGTCGTGGCGAGCGCCACGACGCCGGTACGCCAGCGCCGCCATCTGGTGGCTGTCATGGAACCTCCTGGATTTGTCGGAGACTGCTGCCGGTTAGCGCCCCCACAGTGAGGCGGGAAAGGGCTTTCTCATCGTGACGGCAATGTATCGACCACATTCGATGGAGTCAACCAGGCTGCTGTTCTCTGGAAAAGCTGACGTCGGATGTCAGGTTTTGCTGGCACCGTCAGCGGCATGTCCACACCACTGAACGGCAGGACGGCGCTGGTCGCCGGAGCGACCCGGGGCGCCGGCCGGCGGACCGCGATCGAACTCGGTGCCGCCGGCGCCACCGTCTACGTCACCGGCCGCAGCACCCGACGGCAGCGTTCCGAGATGGACCGTCCGGAGACCATCGAGGAGACCGCCGAGCTCGTCGACGCCGCCGGCGGCACCGGCGTCGCGGTGCCCACCGACCACCTGGACCCGGACCAGGTCCGTGCCCTGGTGCAGCGGATCGACCGCGAACAGGGCCGGCTCGACGTGCTGGTCAACGACATCTGGGGGGCCGACCACCTGACCGACTTCGAGTCGCCGATCTGGGAACAGCCGCTGGACCGCGGCCTACGCACACTGCGGCTCGCCATCGACACCCACCTGATCACCAGCCACTTCGCGCTGCCGCTGCTGATCCGCCAGCCGGGCGGGCTGGTGGTTGAGATGACCGACGGCACCGCCGACTACAACGGCACCCACTACCGCGAGTCGGTCTTCTACGACACGGCCAAGAACGCCGTCATCCGGTTGGCCTTCGCTCAGGCCGAGGAGCTGCGGCCGTACGGTGCGACGGCGGTCGCGCTCAGCCCTGGCTGGATCCGGTCCGAGGCGATGCTGGAGCACTTCGGGGTGACCGAGGCGAACTGGCGCGACGGCACCGCCAAGGACCCGCACTTCGCCATCTCCGAGACACCGGCGCTGGTCGGTCGGGCAGTGGTCGCGCTCGCCGCCGATCCGCAGGTGTCCCGGTTCACCGGGCGGTCACTGTCCAGTGGGCAGCTGGCCCGCGAGTACGGCTTCACCGACGTCGACGGCAGCAGCCCGGACGCGTACCGCTACATCGTCGAGGTCGTCGAGACCGGCCGGCCGGCGGACACCACCGGTTACCGCTGACCGGCGGTCTCGCCGTACAGCGCGGCGAGCCGGCGGGCGGCGTCGCGCATCCGGTCCCGTAGCGGGGGCGGGGCGAGCACCTCCACCTCCGGACCGAGCGCCTGCAGTTGGCTGTACGCCACGTCGGGCGACTCGACCGGCAGCCGGGTGTGCACCCAGCCCTGAGCGTCGGGTGGCCCGGCCGCCTCGTGCGCTGCCTGGGCGGCCGGCGCCTCCACCGCCCAGCGCAGCGCCCGCAGCCCGGCCGGACTCAGCCGTACGGTGACCTCGTCGACCAGCACGCTGCGGACGAAGTCGGCGGTGCCGGCCGCCCACACCGCAGCCAGGTCGAAGCGGTGGTCGCGGTCGAAGACGTTGCCGGTCGGGTCAACCACCGCGATCCGGTCCACCCGGTAGATCCGGTGCCCGTCGTCGACCCGGCCGGGGTCGGGGACCCGGCCGACGTCGTCGACCTGGCCAACCAGGTACCAGGTGCCGTTCTTGAGCACCAGACCGTACGGCTGAACCGTTCTGACCACCTCGGTGCCGCTCCGCCGGTAGTTGAGGCGGACCACCTGGTCCTGCCAGGTGGCGCGGGCCAGGTCGGCCAGCGCAGGCGGCGGATCGGCCTGCCGGAACCAGCCGGGCGCGTCCAGATGGAACCGCTGGCGGGCCCGGCCGGCGGCGTCGCGCAGCCCGACCGGCAGCGCGGCGGTCACCTTGAGCTGGGCTACCCCGAGTACGTCGGCGAGGCCCATCTCATCGGCCGGGCCGGGCAGCCCGGACAGGAACAGCGTCTCCGCCTCGGCCCGGCTCAGACCGGTCAGCCGGGTCCGGTAGCCGTCCACCAGTCGGTACCCGCCGGCCCGGCCCTGGTCGGCGTAGACCGGCACCCCGGCGGCGGACAGCGCCAGCACGTCGCGGTAGATGGTGCGCTCGGAAACCTCCAGCTCGCGGGCCAGTTCCGCAGCAGTCATCGTCTCCCGGGACTGCAGCAACAGGACCAGGGAGATCAGCCGGGCGACCCGCACGGTCAGCGCCCGGCGGGCGAGCGCAGCGGGGATCCGTCGGCCACCCGCAACTGGTACGCCCGGTGCGGTGCCCAGCTGGCGACCAGGCTGAACCGGTCGCCGCGGACGAAGGTCTCCCGCCATTCGACGGGCCGTCCGTCGGTCCGGCCGATCCGTTCGACGGCGAGCAGGCCGCCGCCGCCCAGCCGTCGACGCTGTTCGGCGGTGGGCACGATGGCGTGGATGCGTTCCTCGCCGTCGGTGACCCGGACGCCGTGCCTGGCCAGCTCGCCGTAGATGCCGGTACCGGTCAGGTCGGCGGTGAGCAGCGGCCGGGCCAACTCGGCCAGCAGCCAGACCCGATCGGCGGCCAACGGTTCGTCGTCGGCGAACCGGAGCCGCTCCAGGTGCACGAATCGGGTGTCCGGATCCAGCCCGAGCCGGGCCGCGATGGCGACGTCAACCCGCAGGTCGCGGCCGAGCACCTCGCTGCGCTGGCGCATCCCGCGAGCCTGCACTTCGTCGAAGAGCGAGTAGAGAGCGCCGAGCGGCTGCTCGATCCGCTGCTGGTGGACGGCGGTACGCCGACCCCGGGCCGAGTCCAGCACCCCGGCCTGGCGTAGCCGGCGCAACGCCTCCCGTACCGTGTGCCGGCTGACGCCGTACTCGTCAACCAGTTCGTGCTCGCCGGGGAAGCCGGCGGCGAACCCGCCAGCGGTCAACCGGCGGACCAGGTCGTCGTGCAGCTGTGCCCACAGCGGCATCGGGCTGTCCCGGTCGACCGGCCGGGCCTGGTCGGTCATCAGAGTCCTTCCGCGGAGGAAGTCAACGGCTACCTGATCGCTCGCGTCTGGTGTCCGGTCTTCTGGTGCTGTCCGGTTGTCTGGACAAGGGTACGCCGTAGCAGGTAGGTGTCCATGATCCAGCCCTTGCGGCGGCGGGCCTCGGCGCGGGCGGTGACGATCCGGTCGGCGACCCGGTGCACCGGGCCGGCGATCAGGATCTCGTCCGGGGTGCCGAGGTACGCGCCCCAGTAGATGTCGATGCTGTCGGCGTCGGCGAGTCGGGTGAAGGCGCACTGCGCGTCGAGCATCACCACCAGGTCGTCCACGCCGGTCGGGAAGCCCTCGTCGGCGAGCCGACGGCCGGTGGTGATCTGGACCGGGCAGCCGATCCGGTTCAGCGCGATCCGGTGCCGGGCGGTCAGCGCGGCGACGCTGCTGATGCCCGGGATCACCTGGTGGTCGAACTCGACGACGTCGCGTTCCCGCAGATCGTCGAGGATGGCGAGGGTGCTGTCGTACAGCGCGGGGTCGCCCCAGACCAGGAAGGCGCCGCAGTCGCCGTCGGGTAGTTCGTCGCGAATCAGCTGGGCGTACCGGTCGGCGCGGCGTCGGCGCCAGTCCTCGACCGCGGCCCGGTAGTCCGTCGCGGTCCGGTCCCGCTCCGGGTCGGCGATCTCGACCGCCCGGTACGCCCCGGTGGTGTGCCGGCGCAGGATCTCCTGCCGCAACGCGGCCAGGTCCTGCTTGACCGCGCCCTTGTCGAGCAGGAAGAACACGTCGACCCGACGCAGCGCCTCGATCGCCTGCACGGTCAGGTGGTCGGGATCGCCGGCCCCGATTCCGATGATCAGTATCTCTCGCACCAGGGGGAGTGTGCCGTACCTCGACCGGGCAGCGACAGTCGCGGACTACAGCGAATCCGCCCGATTTTAACTATTTATCACATTTCTTCTGTATTTATCATTAATCATCACTGCATATGGTCGAAAATGTATTTCTATGCTTCGATGGGTCGGAGGCGCGCCGTCCCCCGGTCGGTGCAGAGCATTGAGGAGGAACAGTCATGCCACAGCGTGGTTCCGGTCGACCAGCGACCCGATTCCGGGCCAGCGCCGTGCGGCAACGCGGCATTCCCGGGATCGCCACCGCTGCGGTCGGCACCGGACCGTTGGCCATCCTGTCCGACCAGGACAGACAGTTGTTCCGTCGGTTCGGCTACGGTCCGGCTGAGCCGATCGTCTCCACCCACATCCAGCACGCGATCGAACAGTGGGCCGTCCTCACCCCCGACACGGTCGCCGTCGAGCACCTCGACGAGCGCATCACCTACCGACAGCTGGACCGGCAGGCGGACCGTCTCGCCGCCCGGCTGATCGCCCACGGGGTAGGTCCGGGTGACCGGGTCGGCGTGTTCACGCGCCGGTCGATCCCCATGGTGGTCGGCATCCTCGCCACCCTGAAGGCCGGCGCGGCGTACGTGCCCCAGCACGCCGGGGTGGCCACCGAGGCCCACCTGCGGCACGTCACCGACACCGCCGGCATCCGGATCGTGCTGACCACCACCGAGACGGCGGGTCAGCTGCCGCACCTGCCGGGCCGGATGCTGATCGCCGTCGACGAGCTGCTCACCCAGCCGCTGGCGGACTCGGCGTACCCGGTCGTCCCGACCGGTCCGACCAGCCCGGACGACGGCTGCTACGTGCTGTTCACCTCCGGCACCACCGGCCGACCCAATGGGGTCACCGTCACCCATCGAAACGTGTGCAACCTGCTCCTGACCGCCCCCGGCGACCTGGGCATCCAGCCGGGGTGGCGGGTCGGGCAGATTCTCAGCATCGCCTTCGACATGGCCGCCTGGGAGATCCTCGGTTGCCTCAGCCACGGCGGAACCCTGGTCGTCCGGGGGAGCGACATCGCGGCGACGGTCGAGACGGTGGACGTGGTGATCGCCACCCCGAGCGTGCTGGGCGCCGTCGACCCGGACCGGTGCCCACGGGTCAAGGTGGTCGCCGTGGCCGGTGAACCGTGTCCACGGGAGCTGGCCGACCGGTGGGCCCGACAGGCGGTCTTCTACAACGGCTGCGGACCGACCGAGACCACCATCGTCAACACCATGCACCGGCACGACCCCGCCTCCGAACAGCTCACCATCGGCCGGCCGACCCCGAACAACACGGTGTACGTGCTGGACGCCGACCGCCGGCCCTGCGCGATCGGCGAGGTGGGGGAGATGTGGGCGGGTGGTGACTGCGTGTCGGTCGGCTACCTCGGCGATCCCGAGCTCACCGGGCAGCGGTACGTCCCGGATCCGTTCCTCGGCGGTGGACGGATGATGTTCCGTACTCGGGATCTCGGACGCTGGACCCCCGACGGTGAGTTGGAGCACCTTGGCCGCACCGACGACCAGGTCAAGGTCCGTGGGTTCCGGGTCGAGCTGGATTCGGTCTCCGCCGTCCTGGAAGCGGTGCCGGGTTGCCGTCGGGCGGCGACGATCAAGGTCGACGACCGTACGCTCGTGTCGTTCGTCGCCCCGGCGACCGTTGACCCGACGGCGGCGCGGGCCGCGGTCGCCCGGACTCTGCCGTACTACTGCGTGCCCGAGCGGGTGCACGCCCTCGAGTCGCTACCGGTGACCGATCGGGGCAAGATCGACAAGGGGGCGCTGCGCCGGTCGCTGGACCGCCCGGCCCCGCCCAGCAACCCGGCCCCGCCCAGCAATCCGGCCCCGCCCAGCCATCCGGCTCGGTCCGACCTGCCGGCTCCGCTGCCGTGGCAGCGCCGGATCCTCAGCCATCCCCGGCTGATGCCGTACCACCGGCTGGCCGCGCTGGTCCTGGCCGGCAACGCCGCACTGCTGTACTACGCGCTGACCACCGGCGGCTGGTGGCAGGCGACCGACGGCGGCCTGGCGAACCTGTCGTACGCCGCCCTGGCCAACGTCGCCCTGGCGGTGCTGATCCGCCAGCAGTACATGATCAACCTGCTGTTCTGGCTGGCCACCCGGGCGCCGACCCGGTGGCCGCTGCGGGTGCGCTGGGGGTTGGGCAAGGTCTACCACTTCGGTGGGCTGCACGTCGGTGGCGCACTCGCCGGCACCGCCTGGTTCGCCGGGTACGTCGCCGAACTCACCCGGCAGGCGTTGGCCGGCCGGGCCGTCACCGCCGTACTGGTGCTGTCCTACCTGTTGGTCGCGCTGCTGCTGGCGATGGTGACGACCGCGCTGCCGCCGGTTCGTGGCCGCTGGCACGACCTGTTCGAGCGGGTCCACCGGTTCGGCGGGTGGGCCGCGTTGATCCTCCTGTGGGCCCAGACGGTGCTGGTGGTCGACGGTGCCCGCGACGGGAGGCCGTTGGCCGCCGCGCTGCTCGGCTCGCCGGCGCTGTGGACCCTGGCACTGCTCACCGTCAGCGTCGCCCTGCCGTGGCTGCGGCTGCGCCGGGTGCCGGTGCAGGTGGACCGGCCGTCGAGCCACGTGGCCATGCTGACGTTCGGTCACACCACCCCGTTCGCCGGATCGTCCACCGCGATCAGCCGTCGTCCGCTGCTCGAATGGCACTCGTTCGCCAACGTGCCGGCGCCCGGTGAGCGCGGCTTCCGGCTGACGGTGTCCCGCGCCGGCGACTGGACCGGCTCCCTTATCGACGACCTGCCGAACCGGATCTGGGTCAAGGGCATCACCACCGCCGGCGTGGCCAACATCGAAACGCTGTTCACCCGGGTGGTGTACGTCGCCACCGGCAGCGGCATCGGGCCGGTGCTGCCGCATCTGCTGGCCGGCAAGGTGCCGGCCCACCTGGTCTGGTCCACCCGCAGCCCGCGGACGACCTACGGCGACCAGCTGGTCGACGAGATCCTGCGGGTGCAGCCCGACGCCACGATCTGGGACACCGCGCAGCGTGGCAAGCCGGACATGGTGGCCCTGGCCTACCAGGCATGGCAGGCCACCGGCGCCGAAGCGGTGATCTGCATCGCCAACCAGAAGCTCACCCGGCAGGTGGTCCACGGGCTGGAACGCCGGGGGATCCCCGCCTACGGCGCGATCTGGGACTCGTGAAACCGGACTGGGCCGACTGAAAACGGACCATCCGACCGACGACCCTGCGAATCCGACTGGAGGAACCGACATGCATCTGACGACCGAGCGGGACGGTGCCGTGGTCACCGTACGGCTGCACCGGCCCGCGGCCCGCAACGCACTCACCACCGCGCTCTGCGACGAACTTCTCGCGACCCTGCGACCACTGGACCGGGACCCGGACATCGGCTGTTTCGTGATTACCGGGTCGGACGGCTTTTTCTCCGCCGGCGCCGACATTCGAGAGATGGCGGCGATGAGCCCGGTGCAGGCGATGACGGCCGATCTCTTCGCCGGCTGGGAGGAGTTCGCCGCGTTCCGGACACCGAAGATCGCCGCGGTCGCCGGCTACGCGCTCGGCGGTGGCTGCGAACTGGCCATGATGTGCGACCTGGTGTTCGCCGCCGAGGACGCCCGGTTCGGTCAGCCCGAGATCACCCTCGGGGTGATCCCCGGGATCGGCGGCACCCAGCGGCTGACCCGGCTGGTCGGCACGGCGAAGGCGATGGATCTGATCCTCACCGGGCGGATGATGCCGGCCCGGGAGGCGGAGCAGTGCGGCCTGGTGTCCCGGATCGTGCCCGCCGACCAACTGCTCGTCGAGGCCCGGTCGGCGGCGGCGGTGATCGCCGGGCACAGCCGGCTCGCGGTCACCGCCGCCCGCGAGGCGGTCCAGCGGGCGCAGGAGGTCGGACTGCGTGAGGGGCTACTGTTCGAACGGAGGGTCTTTCACGGATTGTTCGCCACCGCCGACCGAGCGGAGGGGATGTCCGCGTTCCTGGAAAAACGGCCGGCACGGTTCACCGGCAGCTGAGCCGACCGAGCTTCACCGGCCGGACGGGCTGTCACCGGCCGGCCGGCTGCGGCGGACGGATCCGGCGGGATTTGATAGTTATTGTGCGTACGGATGAGGCGCGGGCTGGCTGAACCGGCAAGGATCGGCATATGAAGGTTCTCTTCCTGGGTGGCCCGTGGCATGACCAACGTCGCGAGGTGACGCCCCGCCGCCTCGCCGCTGCCGCGGACACCTTGCCAACGCAGTACACGGTGCCGCTCCGACCCGGGGTCAAGCCCGTCACCTACACCCGCCGTTACGCCCGCAGCCAGGGCGAGCGGCTGCCGGTCTACGTCGCCCCCGACTATTCCGGCCCGGCCCGCGCCTGACAACCGCGGCGCCGACGCCTGAGCCGGCCGCCGTCACCGGTCGAGCCCCCGCAGCCGGTCGGCCAGCTCTCGCTCGAAGAAGTCCAGGAAACCGTCCGGGTCGGGCCCGGCGTTCTGCAGCACGATGTGGTCGAAACCGGCATCGACGTACGGTTTGACCGCCTCGAGGTGCACCGCCGGGTCCGGCCCTACGCTGAAGTGTGCGGCGATGTCGTCGGCGTCGACCATCGCCGAGGCCGCCTCGAAGTTCACCGGGTTGGGCAACTCGCTCATCACCTTCCAGCCGGTCAGCGCCCAACGGCTGGACTCCCAGGCCGCCTTGACCGCCTGCTCCTCGTCCACCGCCCAGGCCATCGGCACCTCGGCGTAGCGCGGCCCGGCGCCGCCGGACCGCCGGTAGTGCTCGACGATCGAGCCCTTCGGCTCGGTGGCGAACAGTCCGTCGCCGAGCTCGGCGGCCAGCCGGGCGGACTCCGAGCCGCTGGCGGCCACCGCGATCACCGGCGGGGTCGGCGGCAGGTCGAACACTCGCGCGTCGTCGAGCTGCAGGTGCTTCCCCTGGTACGAGTGGTAGCCGCCGGACCAGAGCAGTCGGATGATCTCCAGCGCCTCGCGGAGCCGCTCGTGCCGCCCGTGCACACTCGGGAACGGTTCCCCGGTGACGTGCTCGTTGAGCCGTTCGCCGGCACCCACGCCGAGGGTGAACCGGCCGTCGGACAGCAGCGCCACGGTCGCCGCGGCTTGGGCGACGATCGCCGGGTGGTAACGCAGGCTCGGGCAGGTCACGCCGGTGGCCAGCCCGATCCGTTCGGTACGGGCGGCGATCGCACCGAGCACACTCCAGGTGAACGGCGAATGGCCCTGGGAGTCCAGCCACGGGTGGAAGTGGTCGCTCATCTCGACGAAGTCGAACCCGGCCTGCTCGGCCCGGACAGCCTGAGCGATCAGGTCGGCCGGTCCGAACGCCTCGGTGGCCAGCTTGTAGCCGATCCGCATGTCGCCTCCCCGGTGGTCGTCCGCGTCACGTCCAGTTGTCCGTGGCGCCGTCCAGGGTTGCCCTACCCCTGCCCGACGGATCTATTCGCGTTCACGGTCGATCCGCAGTTTCCATCCAAGCTGCAGTAGACCGATGGTCCGTGCACGTTGGGAGTGAGCACCGACAGCACCAGGAAGCCGGCGACGTCCGGCAGGCTGCGCGGCCGACGCCGGCAGGCCGCGCAGTACGGCGGCTGTCACCGGGATGCGGGCCAGTGCCCACCCTTCAGCACGGGGGTGGGGGCGCGCGTGGGGAGGCAGTCGATGCCTGAGGCTGAGCAGTGGCGGGCCGGACCGGTCTACCCCAAGATGTCGTTGCGCCTGCGGACCAGGTTTGCCACCGCGATGACGCGTGGGCGGCGGCCGCCCGCGACGTCGAAGCCAAGGCCATGGCGAAAGATCTCTGGAATCCAGTAGTGGTCCGCCTCGCGGAAGACCACGCCGTTTGCGTCGAGTAGTTGTGCCTGCTCTGCGGTGAGACCGACAGATTCCAGGGTGAAGGGGAGCTTGCGGCGATCGGCGTCGAGCGACCTGAGACGGTCCAAAAGTGCACCGACCGGCCTGTTTTCGAGACTGATGGCTTCGATCTTCTGGCTACTGCATCGAGGTAGTGCGCTACGCATCGCGACCGGTGTCAGTATTCGATCCGACCATCGGTCGGTGCCCGTCGATGCGGTGGCCGCCTCGGATAGGAAGGAGACGATGTCGCGGGCCTGGATCTGTTGGCGGAAGTCAGAAAGTGCCGCGAAGAACCACACATCTGATCGAGCTTCCTTTGATTTCGGAGTCCCCATCTTGTCGCCCCATACAGTGCTCATCTGGTCGGAGAGTTGATCGGCGGTGGCGGTGCGGACGCTGTCTGCGGATGCGGTGAGCGCGCCGGCCCTCTGACATACCCATGCCGCCAGTCTGAGCGCCTCCTCTCTGTTCCAGCGCAGTGCATACTTCTCATATCTTTTCTCGAACTGTGCCACGTTCTGGTGGATGGCCTTTTGTACGAGGTCCCGTCGGACGAAGGTCACCATTCCCAGTGGGCGTCCCCGCAAGGTGCGGAGCCACTCCGGACAGTCGACTAGCAGGGCGCGCAGGGCTCGCTGTTGACGGCTGTCCTCGACGAACTCCGGGAACAGGTCCTCAAGCCCGTCGATGACGAAGATTACTGAATTGGAGCGGGCAAAGGAGGCCAATGATTCCTCGACCTGTTCGGGGGTGGTGTCCAGGCCGATTGCGCGGGCAAAGCAGGTGAGCCATACTCGCCGCCAACCTCCCGATGTCAGCTCGCCGGACAGGGCGTCCTCGACGTTTTCGCGGACCGCCTGCGATCCGGCCGCTACGCCGCCGGTAAGCCTGTTGGCTTCCGCGATGCGTCTCTCGTTGATCGCTGTGGCCGATTGATCGCCCAAATTTGTTGACGCCAGGACAGGGATTGTTGGGATTCGCAGGGTCGCATCGTCGACTCCGGCTGCAGCCGCAAAATCAGCCCATGTCGTCCTCCGGCACAGCTGGAGGTACGTGAAGGTCTTCCCGGCACCTTTTCCGCCGACGACGATTTCGATTGGTGGCTCGGTCCGGTGTGCTTCGGCGAGGTTGCGTAGTGCGTCGGTGACTAGGAAGTCAACCTCTGGAGAAGTCTCTGCGAAGACCAAGTTTCCCGCGACCGCCGCGAGTCTCGACCTGATCGCGTCGAGATCGGCGGGCTCAGGTTCTGCTGGCACAGGCGCACCGGGGTTCAAGCGGGGCAACGAATCGATCAATGGGGTCAGCGGCTGTGCGAGTCTGGCGCGTTCGGCCAGTCCGGTGACGGCTTCCCACGAGGCTGGAAGATTTAGCAGTATCGGATTGAACTCGCTTGTCATTGAAGGAATCGCTATGTCGGCGTCAACCGTGGAAGCTGCTTGGCTCGTTGACGATACGGCGTAGGCGGCGCGCCGCAGGTCGGCGGCTACCTCTGCCAGCCGATCGCCATGGTCCTGCCCGCTGAACTGCGTGAGTAGAAGTGCGCAGTCGGGGTCGTTCTCCATGCGGGCAGGTGCGCGTTGCGCCAGCTCGGCGAGAACTCGTTCGGTACCCTTGACCGACTGGTCGCTGATGGTCGTGACGAACACCCTGAATACCCGCGGATCCAGTAGGAGGGGTGCGCTCAGTTCGCTCACGCCGGCTCTCAGATCGACCATGATGACGTCGGCACCGAGCGCGTGGCCGAGTCGAGCAAGTGCATTCGAAAGAACGTAAGGACTGCGATCGGGGGTCAACAGGTCGACCGGCTCAATCTGCGGTGGTGATATCCGGCTGTGATCTCGGCGGGCCGGCATCACCACCACGCCGTCGATTTCCTGGTTCACCAAGAACTTCCGGCCGAGGCTGATTGCCTCCGTGAATGATGAATCAACCGAACCTTGCACGAGGGCGAGGAAATCTTCGTAGGCAAAGTCGATGCGAATCGACTCGGCAATCATCCAGGTTATACCCGGTGCTTCGAGATCGGCATCAATCAGCAGTACCCGTTGCCCGCTTGAGGCAAGTTTCTGAGCCGCCGCCACACAGTGCAAAGTTCGACCGACGCCGCCCTTGAATGAATGAAAGGCCACGATCGGGATGTCGTGCGGCAATGGCGTTGTCGGAACGGGCAGCGGGTTCGCCAGCTCCGCGACCACCCGCCGATCCGTCCAGCGCGGACGCCGATCGCCAGGCGCGGGCGGGTCGTCCTGATCGATACTCACCGCGAGCGGTCGCTCCTCGCCAGCGTCATCGAGTAGCAGGCACCCGCGAGCGGGTTCGACGGTAAGTGGTCCGAGCACTTCGCGCAGCCAATGCCAGACATCGTCGGGCGGCGTCAGCGGGGCGACGGAGACCCGCACTCCGTCCCAGTAGGCGTCGATCTCCCGCAGCCATCCCGGCCACCGGCCTTGTCGGGCCAGCGCGGCGAAGTACAGGTTGACATCGAGCCAGGTGAACAGGTGGTCAGGATGCGAGGGACCAGAAACGTCCAAACGCTCGTTCACCGGCCCAGCTCCTTCCGACACCACTGGCCAAGGGATACCAAGCCTGCCACACAGCTCCGCTCGCCACCGGCATCCAGGCCCGCGCCGTATCGCCATGCCTCATGCAGCTGTGCTACCGCAACGGGCGGGGCGGGCGCGTTCGCTACGGCGACGCGCTTGCAGTCCACGAGCCGCTGGTACGCGGCTGGCGTGAGCCGGAGCTCTTTGGCGAGCCGCCGCAGGTCATGGCTGAGCAGGTCCGAGGGCAACTGATCGGTCCGCTGTAGGTTCCTCCGCCGCAGCGCTGCGGCCTTGAGTCCACATTCCACGGCATAGAACTGGAGCAGATTCGAGACCTGGCCGGCGGTGACCTCTGCGGACTCGAGCAGCCGAACGAAGCTCTTCACAAGATCACGATGGGTGACATGAAGGGGCACCGAGTGATACTACTGATCCCCGAGGCGCTTGCCGGCCGACGGTTCGCCGTGACGGTTCCTAGGGCGGTCGGGAGCGGGCCGCACGGGTAATAGTTGATCATTCCCAGTCCGGGTCGCGGCGCAGCAGCAGGGCGCTGTTGAAGCCGTCGAAGCCACGGGCGGCGACCAGCGCGGCGTGCCCCGCGCACTCCCGTGGCGTACGGACGAAGTCGAGGTCGCAGCCGGGTGCCGGGCGGCGCGGTGCGGCGGTCGGCGGCAGCAGCCGGTGCCGCAGCGCCAACAGCGCCGTCGCCACATCCAGCGCCGCACTGCCCTGGTGTGCCCGCCCGGTCAACGGCTTCGGCGTGGTCACCGGCGGCGCCGCCGGGCCGAAGACCGCCCGCACCGCCCGCGCCTCGGCCCAATCGAAACGCGGTACGCCGAGCGCGTCCGGCAGGCAGACGTCCACCTGCGCCGGAGCCACCCCGGCGGTCGCCAGCGCCCGGCGCATCGCCCGGGCGTACTGGTCGGCGTCCCCGCCGGTGTGCCGGTCGGTGTGCCGGGCGTCGTGGCTGGCACCCCAGCCGGCGACCTCGCCGTAGATCACCGGGGCGCCCCGGGCCAACGCGTGCCCCAGCTCCTCGACGACCAGCACCGCGCCGCCCTCACCCGGCAGGTAGCCGGCGGCGTCGACGTCGAACGGCAGGTACGCCGACTCCGGGTCGGTGCCGGTGCTGAGCAGCCCGCTCCGCAGCTGGCAGGCCAGCGCGTACGGGCTCAGCGCGCATTCGGTGGCACCGGCCAGCACCACGTCGGCGCCCCGGCGGATGGTCCGGGCGGCGTGCGCCAGGCTGTCCAGCCCACCGGCCGCCTCGGCGACCAGCACCCCGCAGGCGCCCTTGAACTGGTGGGCGATGGAGAGCTGGCCGACACTGGCGGCGTAGAACCAGGCAATCGACTGGTACGCCCCGACGGTACGGCCGGGCCGGCTCCACAGCCGCTGCAGCTCCCGCTGGCCGAACAGGTTGCCCCCGGACGAGCTGGCCAGCGCCACCGCGTACCGGTCGGGGTCGTCGGCGGTGTCCGGCAGCCCGGCGTCAGCCAGCGCCAGCCGGGTGCCGGCGAAACCGAGATGGGTCCACCGGTCGGTCTGCACCGCCCGCCGGTTGTCGGTCCACTGTAGCGCGTCGAAGTCGGCCACCTCGCCGGCCAGGGTGACCGGGTACGGCGCCGGGTCGAACAGGGTGATCCGCCCGGTGCGGACCTGCCCGGCCAGGGTCGCCTTCCAGTGCGCGTCGGCACCCAGCCCGGTCGGCGCCACCACGCCGATCCCGGTGACCACCGCCCGCCGCCCGGGCACCGCGGCCCGCTGACCGGGCAGCGCGGCCGGGGGGCCGTCGGCGCTCACCGTACTGTCCTGTCCGGTCGGGCGAAGACCATCGCCGACTGGAATCCGCCGAATCCGCTGCCGACCGACAACGCGACGTCGACCGGTAGCTCACGGGCGGTGTTCGGGACGTAGTCCAGGTCGCATTCCGGGTCGCGGGTGCGCCAGTTCGCGGTCGGCGGGACCACCCCGTGTGCCATGGCCAGCGCGCAGGCCGCCATCTCGATCGAGCCGATCGCGCCGAGCGAATGCCCGATCATCGACTTGATCGAACTGACCGGCACCCGGTACGCCGCGTCCCCGAGCGCCCGTTTGAACGCGGCTGTCTCGTGCCGGTCGTTCTGCCGGGTGCCGGAGCCGTGTGCGCTGACGTACGACACGTCGTCCGGGTTGAGCCGGGCCTGGTTCATTGCGTCCACGATGGCCAGTGCCATCTCCGCGCCGTCCGGGCGCAGCCCGGTCATGTGGTAGCCGTTGCTGCGGGTGGCGTATCCGCCGATCTCGCAGTAGATCCGCGCGCCGCGCCGCCGCGCGTGGTCCAGCTCCTCCAGCATCAGCACGGCGGCCCCTTCGGCGAGTACGAATCCGTGCCGGTCGTTGTCGAACGGCCGGCTGGCGTGCGCCGGGTCGTCGTTGTCCGGGCTGGTCGCCCCGATCGCGTCGAACGACGCGACGGTGACCGGGGAGATCGGCGAGTCGGCGGCGCCGGCGAGCATCACGTCCGCGTCCCCGTCGACGATCAACTGGTGGGCGTAGCCGATCGCGTCGATGCCGGAGGTGCAGCCGGTGGAGATCACCTGCGCCGGCCCGTGCAGCCCGTGCCGGCAGGCCACGTCGGCGGCCAGGCTGCTGGGCACCAGCGCCTGATAGAGGTACGGCATGGTGCAGTCCGGGTCGACCAGCCAGTGGCTGCCCGCGTCACTGGCCACCACGTACTCCTGTTCCAATGCCACAGTGCCGCCGACCGCCGAGCCGAGCGCCACCCCGGCCCGCTGCCGGCCGGCGTCGTCGAGGCTCAGCCCGGCGTCGGCGACCGCCTCGATCGAGCAGGCGAGGGCGAACTGGACGTACCGGTCGGCCCGTCGCCGCTCGCGCGGGCCGAGCCCGGCGTCCGCCGGGTCGAAGTCGCATTCGGCGGCGATCTGGGACCGGAACGGGGACGGGTCGAAGACGGTGATCCGGCGGGTCGCGGTACGCCCGGCGGTGATCGTCGCCCAGAACGCCTCCCGGGTGGTGCCGCCGGGGGCGACCACCCCGACCCCGGTGACGACGGTACGCCGGGGCGACCCGGCCGCGGTCACGGCCGGTGTCCGTTGGGTGTGGTGGTCCGGGTGCGCGGCACCGGCCGGCGGCCGGGCCTGGCACCGTTCGGACCCGGGCCGGCGGCGGCGTCCGGACCGGGACCGAGCACCGCCGGTCCTTCGGTGTCGACGTGGCCGAGTTCGGGGCGCGGCGCCAGCGGGCTGAGGTGGAAGACCACTTCGGCCGGTGCCTTGCTGACGTTGCGCAGCCGGTGCCGGGTGTTCATCGGCACGAACAGCCCTTCGGCGCGGTGCACCGCCACCGGCAGGTCGTCCAGGTCGACGACGATCTCACCGCGCGCGACGTAGAGGAATTCCTCGCTGTAGGGGTGGTAGTGCTCGGCGATGCGTTCGCCGGGGCGCAGCACCGCCAGGCCGAGGAAGCCGGAGGTGCTGCCGACCGTGCGTGGGCCGAGCAGGACCCGGAGTTCGCCGCCGCGTCGCCGGTCGGCGGCGAGGTCGCGGGCGGCGACGAGCCGTGGATCGTTCATGGGGTGCCTCCGACGGGGTCTGCGGTGCGGGCCAGGGTTTCGATCCGGTCGCGGATGATGTCCAGCTGGATCCGGCTGTTGGTGTTGATCCGTTCGGTCATGCCGGCGTTGTCGAGCGGCGCGGCCGGTCGCATTGCGAAGTCCTGCACCCAGGTCATCCGGGTGCCGCCCAGGACCTCGGCGTAGTCCCAGCGAATCCGCATGTACTCGAACGGTCCGGTCTCCACCCGGTGGGCCAGCACCCGGCGGCGGCTCCGGTCGGCGGTGCGTTCGCTGACCCAGCTCCAGACCGTTCCGTTCTCGTCCGGGTGCATGGTCAGCCGGAACCGCACGGTGTCCCCGTGCCGGTGCACGATCTGCACCGACGCGTACTCGGTGAACAGGTCGGGCCACCGGTCGACGTCGTTGGTGACCGCCCAGACGAGGTCCAACGGGGCGGCGATCACCACGCTGTTCTCGGTGTGTCCGGGGGGCTGTCCGGTGGCGTCCGCCGCGGCCGTTGTGGCCGGGCCGGTGTCCAAGGCAGCTCCGGCGTCGTCGTCGCCGGTGAGTTCGCTGGCAACCAGCTCGGCGATCTCGACGATGGTCAGGTCCGCGCTGTCTGGCGGGATCCGCACCTGGTACCGGTCGGCCACCACGGCCTGAAGTTCCAGCAATGCCAGCGAGTCCAGGCCGAGTTCGGCCAGGGATGATGCCGGGGCGTCGGCGGCACCGGACGGGTCGAGCCCGCAGTTGCGTACCAGGATCGCGGTGATGTCCGCGGCGGTGACCTTCTGCTGATCATCGGTGATACTCATCCGCTCCTCCTCGGGCGTGTGTGGTCAGGCCGTACGGATCTGCGACGGCTCGTCGAGCAGCCGGCCGACCAGGCCGGTCGAGAGCCGTCCTTTGCGGAACATGGCGTCGTCCAGCACCCGGCGCAGGAACGGGATGGTGGTGTGGACGCCGGGCCCGCGTACCTCGAACTCGCTCAGCGCGCGTTCCATCCGGTTGAGCGCCAGTTCCCGGTCCGGTGCCCAGACCACCACCTTGGCCAGCAGCGGGTCGTAGTGCGGTCCGACGACGTACCCGGTGTGACCGTGGGTGTCGACCCGGGTGAACGGGCCGCCGGGGATCTCGAAGCGGTCCAGCCGGCCGGGGGTCGGGGTGAACCCGCGCTGCGGGTCCTCGGCGTTGACCCGGCATTCGACCGCGACGCCCCGGGGCCGGATGTCCGGCTGGCGCAGCCGCAGCGGCGTACCGCAGGCGATGTGGATCTGTTCCTGCACCAGGTCCACCCCGGTGATCATTTCGGTGACCGGGTGCTCCACCTGGATCCGGCAGTTCATCTCGATGAAGTGGAACTGGTCGTGCTCGTCGACCAGGAACTCGAAGGTGCCGGCGCCGACGTAGCCGACCGCGAGCGCGCCGCGCAGCGCCGCTGCGGCCATCTCGTCGAGCATTGCTGCCGGCAGCGTCGGTGCCGGACCCTCCTCGATCAGCTTCTGATGCCGCCGCTGCACCGAGCAGTCCCGGGTGCCCAGGTGCACCCCGTTGCCGTGGCCGTCGCAGAGCACCTGCACCTCGACGTGCCGGGCCTGGGTGAGGAACCGTTCCAGGTAGACCCGGTCGTCGCCGAAGACCGCCCGGGCGGTCTGCCGGGTCCGGTGGTACGCCGGTGCCAGGTCCGCTTCGTCGGTGACCACTGTCATTCCCCGCCCACCGCCGCCGGCCGCCGCCTTGATGATGACCGGATAGCCGGTTTCGGCGGCGACTGCGGCGGCGTGGGCACTGCTGGGCACCGGCTCCCGGCTGCCCGGCGGCAGCGGCAGGCCGGCCGCCCCGAACACGTCCCGGGCCTTGGCTTTGTCCCCGAGGGCCTGCATGACCTGCGGCGGCGGCCCGATGAAGACCAGGCTGTTCTCCGCGCAGATTTCGGCGAAGTCGACGTCCTCGGAGAGGAAGCCGTATCCGGGGTGGACGGCCTGGGCACCGGTGCGCCGGGCCGCTTCGACGATCGCCGCCGCGTTGAGGTAGCTGGCCCGGCTCGGCGGCGGGCCGATCTGTACCGCCTCGTCGGCGAACCGGACCACCGCCGAGTCGCGGTCCGCGGTGGAGTGCACCGCGACGGTCCGTACGCCAAGTTCCCGGCAGGCCCGGGCGACCCGCAGCGCGATCTCTCCCCGGTTGGCGATCAGGATCTTCTCGAACACGGTCACCGCCTCCTCAGCCCGGTGCCACGGTGATCAGCGGCTGGTCGAACTCGACCGGATCGCCGTCGCCGGCCAGGATCTCCACGACCACACCTGGCCGGTCGGTGGTGATCTCGTTCATCAGCTTCATCGCCTCGACGATCCCGATCACCTGACCCGGCTCGATCGAGTCGCCGACCTCGACGAACGGCGTTCCGCCGGGCTCCGCGGCCCGGTAGAACGTGCCGACGATCGGTGATCCGATCCGGTGCCCGGCCGCTGGCGCGGCCTGGTCCGCCGCCGGTGCGGTCGGTCCGGTCGCCGACGCGTCGGCCGGGGGCGACGGCGTGGCCGCGACCGACGTCGTCCGGTCGTGCCACTCGATCTCGATCACCGTGTCGCCGTGCCGGACCTGGACCCGGCGCAGCGGACCGGTGAGTTCACCGACCAGCGTCCGGGTCTGCTCGGCGAGCCGGCGCAGCTGGCCGGCCGGCTCCGGCCCGGCCGGTGTTCCGTTGGCGGCGGCAGTGGTCATCGCGGCATCACCTGGATCGTCCGGTCGGTGTCGGGCTGCGGTACGGCGGCATCGACGGTGCCTGCCCCGTACCGGCGGAACCGGCGGGAACGTCGACGCAGCAGGTCGGTGGTGGGCACGGCGAGCAGGTCGGACAGCGCGGCGGTCAGCGCCGCCCGTACCCGGTCGGCGGCGCCGGCCGGATCCCGCTGCGCGCCGCCCGGTGGTTCGCCGACGATGCCGTCGGCGACGCCGAGGCGTACCAGGTCGGGCGCGGTGAGCTGGAGCGCGGCGGCGGCCCGGGGTGCGGCGGCCCGGTCGTGGAACAGGATCGCGGCGCAACCCTCGGGACTGATCACCGAGTAGACGGCGTTCTGCAGCATCAGCACCCGGTCGGCGACGGCCAGCGCGAGCGCTCCGCCGCTGCCGCCCTCGCCGGTGACGACGGCGACCACCGGGGTGGGCAGCCGGGCCAGGGTGCGCAGGCAGGTGGCGATCGCGGCGGCCTGGCCCTGTTCCTCCGCGTCGACCCCCGGATGTGCGCCCGGGGTGTCGATCAGGGTGACCACCGGTAGTCCGAGCCGGGCGGCGAGCCCCATCACCCGCAACGCCTTGCGGTAGCCGGCCGGGCTGGCCATGCCGAAGTTGCGGGCCAGCATCTCCCGGGGGTCGTGGCCCTTCTGCTGCCCGATGACGGCGACCGGCTGGTCACCGAGCCGGGCCAGTCCGGCGACGATCGCCGGGCAGTCCGCACCGAGCCGGTCGCCGTGCAACTCGACGAAGCCGTCGAACGCCGTCCGCAGATAGTCCAGAGTGGTCGGCCGGGCCAGGTCCCGGGCGGTACGCACCGACTGCCAGGCGGTCGGCGTCGCGTCGGCCCGGTGCGTCGGCCTGGGGCGCGGAATCGGCCCGGATCCCGGCACCGTCGGTTCGGCCAGCGGACCTGCTCCGGCCCGGCCACCCGCGGCCAGCGCGAGCAGGGCGCGCAGCCGGGGGCGTAGGTCGTGGCGTTCGACGACCATGTCGACCTGGCCGTGCCGGAGCAGGAACTCCGCGGTCTGGAAACCGGGGGGCAACGCCTGGCGGATCGTCTCCCGGATCACCCGGGGGCCGGCGAACCCCATCCGGGCGCCGCGTTCGGCGATCACCAGGTCGGTGTTGGTGGCGAACGAGGCGGCGACGCCGCCGTACGTCGGATCGGTGACGACGCTGACGGTGAGCAGTCCGGCGGCGCGCAGTTCGGCGATCGCGCAGCTGACCGTCGCCATCTGCATCAGCGCCAGGACGCCTTCCTGCATTCGCGCCCCGCCGGAGGCGGTGACCAGCACCAGCGGATCCCGGGCGGCGAGTGCCTCCTCGGCGGCGCGGGTGATCAACTCGCCGGTGGCGCAGCCGAGGCTGCCACCGAGGAACCGGAAGTCCATCACCGCCAGGACGGCCCGATGCCCGCCGATCCGGGCGGTGCCGCACAACACCGCCTCCGCCATGCCGGTCGCCGCCCGCGCCTCGGCCAGCCGTCGCCGGTACGGCATCGAGTCGACGAACCCCAACGGGTCCACCTCGGCGGCGCGGTCGGCGAGCCTGGTGAAGCTGTCCGGGTCGACCAGTTGTCCGATCCGTTCCGCCGCGGTCAACCGCTGGTGGTCTCCACACTCGGGGCAGACCTCCAGGTTGCGGCGCATCCGTCGCCGGTAGACCAGTGCGCGGCAGGCGTGGCAGCGCAGCCAGCGGTTGCGGCCCAGGGCCGCGACGGCGGTCATCGGGGCCGACCGGTGGGTGCGTCCCAGTGGTAGAACCGGTGCGCCATCGCGTCCCGAGGTGACCGCCAGGTCGCCAGGTACGGGCTGATGTAGCTGGCGAGTCGGCGGCTGACCTCGTCGAACTCCGGGTGTCGCCGGGCGGCGGCCACCGCGTCCGGTCCGGTCTCGGCGGTCTCGATCAGATGCACGTACAGGTCGTGCAGCCGGTAGAGCGACCGGTGCCGTACCCCGGCCAGGTGGGGCAGGTCGGTCAGGTCCGATTCGGCGAAGATCTCCGCGACCTGCTGCTCCGCGTCGGGGACCACCTTGGCGATGATCAGCGAGCGATCCATGGTTCCTCCCAGCGGTGTCGGGCCCGGTCCTGGCCAACCTTGCCGCCGTCGGCGTCACCGGCGCGTTGTCCGTGCCGTCCGGGGCACCGTTCACTGGTGACGCCGAGGTCACGGCCTGTGAGTACAGTGCGTGATCGCTCTCGATGTGCGTCGGTATCGCTCCAGCTGCCATCGGGGTTGCAAAATGCCAGGTCAGATGGGATGGGGTCGGTGGGTCAAGCGAATCGGGTAGTCGACTGAATGTTGACTGAGAGTAACCATGATTGATAATCTTCGTGACGCGATGACGTGATGCAAGGGCGGCGACCGGTGACTGACGTGTGCAGGAGGTTCGGCCGTGACGTCAGAGGCAGGCAACGCGGGGGCATCAGTCCGGCTGCTGCTGCTCGGCGGCTTCCGTCTGCTCCACCAGCACGAGACCGTGTTGATCCCCCGTGGACTGCAGCGGATCGTCGCGGTGATCGGGCTGCGACCCGGCGCCACCCGTGCCCACCTGGCCGGTCTGCTCTGGCCGGAAGCCGCCGAGGACCGCGCACTGTCCTCGCTGCGTACCGCACTGTGGCGGCTGCGTCAGGAGCCGAACTGCCCGCTGCGGACCGCCGGCGACACCGTCCGGCTCGACCATCGGGTCCAGGTCGACGTCGACGACCTGGTCCGGACCGCCGCGCGGGTGCGCGACGGTGGGGATCCGCGACTGGCCGACGCGGTGCTCACCGCCGCCCGGCACGACCTGCTGCCCGGCTGGTACGACGACTGGGTGCTGCTGGAACGGGAACGGCTGCGGCAGCTGCGGCTGCACCTGCTCGAGCACATCGCCCGCTCCCATCTGGACGCCGGTCGGCACGACGAGGCGCTGCAGGCCGCACTGGAAGCGGTCGGTGCCGAACCGTTGCGGGAGACCCCACACCGGCTGATCGTGCAGATCCATCTCGCCGAGGGCAACGCCTACGAGGCGCTGCACGCCTTCTACGCGTACCGCGATCTGGCCCTGCGGGAGCTGCAGCTGGAACCGTCCCCGGCGATGGCCGCGCTGATCGGCGACATCCTCACCCCGATCCGGGACGCGCCGGCCCGGCGCACACTCGACCGGCGTCGGCCGGGTGAGTCGGCGTCCGGCCCGGTCAGCCCTCGCCCGGCCCGCTGACCCGTCCGGCGTCACCGCCGAGCGAGACCCGGACCAGGGCAGCGGCGAACCGGGGCAGGTCGCGCTCACCCACCAGGGCGGCCAGCCGCCGCGGTGAGGTCGGTAGATCCAGCTTGCGGGCCCCGGTCACCACCCGCTTGTCCAGGTACGGACGTAGTCCGGGCCAGACCGCCTGCGCCTCGCGCAGGAAAATGTCCGCTCCGGTCGGGCCGATGCCGGGGAACATGGTCAGCAACCGGCGCAGCACGGCCGGATCGTCACCGCCCTCAGCGTGCAGCCGCCGCAGGTCACCGCCCCACCGCTGGTGGCACAGTTCGGCTCCGTCGCCGAGCATCGTGGCGGTCCGTTCGTCGTACCGCCGGTAGTGGCCCCGGCCGAGCGCGTCGACGCGGTCCTGCCAACCGGCCGCGCACATCGCCGCCGGTGTGCGGTAGCCGGCCGCGAACAGTTCCCGAGCGCCGGCGACCGCGACCCCGGCCGAGATCCGGGCGCTGAGCAGGGTGGCCAGCACCAGCAGCTGGTACAGCGGGGCCGGCCGGTCGGCCAGGGCGATACCCGCCTCGACGCTGAACGTCCGGCCCTGCCGGTCGAGCAGCGCGTCGACCGCGCGTACCTGCCGATCCGCCATCGTGGCAACCTCCGTTCCCGGCCGACGAGGTACCCCCGGCGGTGCGCATGAAACGGAGCAGCCCGCCGTGCCCCCCCGCCGGCGTCGTCGGTCGCTTTCGGCGTCGGGTCAGCCCACGTCGCTCGGCACCAGCTCCCCGGTGCCGGCGCGGTCACCGTCCGCAGACCCGCCGACGCGGTCACCGTTCGCCGCTCCGCCGGCCTGGGCGATCCGCAGCGCCTCCACCAGGTCGCGGTACAGCTCGTCGGTGGCCGACAGCGTCTCGTGGTCGCCGTACGCCCGGATCCGCCCGCTGTCCATCACCACGATGGTGTCGGCGTCGATGACGGTGGAGAGCCGGTGCGCGATGGTGACCACCGCGCCGTTGCCGGCCTGCTCCCGGATGCAGTCGTGGATGGCCGCCTCGGTGAGTCCGTCGACCTGGGCCGTCGCCTCGTCGAGCAGCAGGACGTCCGGCCGCCGCAGGATCGCCCGGGCCAGCGCGATCCGCTGCCGCTGCCCGCCGGACATCGACGACGGAGTGAGCAGGGTGTCCAGCCCGTCGCCGAGCGAGTCGATCTTCTCGGTCAGCCGGACCGCGTGCAGCGCGCGGTGGATCTCCCCGTCGGTGGCGTCCGGATGGGTGAACAGCAGGTTTTCCCGGATGGTGCCGGGGATCACCGGGGTGTCCTGCTCGACGTACGCCAACCGGCTCCGGACCTGCTCGTGGCCCAGCGACGGGTACGGTCGACCGTCGAGCAGCAGCTCGCCCTGCTGCGGTGCGAGAAACCGCAGGATCAGCGAGAAAAGGGTGGTCTTGCCGGCGCCGGAGGGGCCGACGATGGCCAGGTGCCCACGGCGTGGCACGGCGAGATCGATGTCGCGTACCGCGGCCGGTAGGTCGGGTCCGTAGCCGGCGGTGACCTGCCGCAGTTCCAGTACCGGCCGGTCGGTGTCGTCGGTCGCCCGACCCGCCCGGCGGGCAGCCGGCTGCGGGCTTGTCCCCGGTGCCGGGGTAACGGCCGGGTCGGCCTCGGCCGGCATCGCCTCGACCTGCCGGATTCGACCGGCCGCGGCGATCCCGGACTGCAGCGCGGTGAGGTGCCGGCTCAGCGTGGTGACCGGCTCCATCAGCCCGAACGCGTACAGCAGGAACGCGATCAGGCTGGAGACCGGCAGCGCGCCGGTGCCGACCCGCCAGGCGCCGAGACCGAGGATCGTGATGATTGCCAACTGGATGCCGGCCCAGGCGACTGTCCAGGCGAGGGCTTCGCGGCGGATGGCCGCGATGCTCTGCCGGGCCGACTCGCGGGCCTCGCCGACGATCCGCTCCGACTGGCGCTGCTCGGCCCGGCTCACCTTGACCGTGCGGATCGCCCGTAACGTGCCCTCCAGCGCCGCACCCAACTTGCCGACGTGCTCCTGGGCGCGTTCGCGTGCCTTGGCGATGCCCGGCAGCAACAGGCTGAACAGGACGGTCATCCCGGCCACCGAGGCGACGGTGGCGCCGAGCAGCACCAGGTCGAGCACTGCCATCAGCACCAGAGTGCCGACCATCCTCACCGAGCCGTTGATCAGGCCGATCACGCTCGACGAGGCGGCTTCGCGCAGCAGCACCGTGTCCGAGGTGACCCGGGTGACGAACTCGCCGGTGGGCCGGGCGGTGACGGCCGGCACGGTGGCCCGGAACAGTCGGCGCACCATCGACTGGCGGGCGTCGAGGATCACCCGTTCACCGACGGTGCCGAGCAGGATCCACTGCCACAGCCAGATCACGACACCCAGGACGAGCAGACCGAGCAGCGCGAGCACCGGGCCGCGCAGCGACGCCGCCCCGGTCAGGGTGTCCAGCACCCATTTGGTGACCATGGGCGTAGCGAGGCCGGCGGCGGAGCCGACCAGGGCGAGGCACAGGCCGAGGCCCAGCGCGCGGCGGTGCGGCCGGGCGAACGACCAGAGCAGGCGGAGCCGGGGCAACCGGCGGTCGGCGACGGGGGGTTCGGCGGTCTGCGTGACGGTCACACCATCAAGTGGACCACGGGCCGCCGTCACGGTCGTCGCCGTCAGAGGACGGCGGGAGGGCCTTCGCCGTGTCGCCGCTGCTATCGAGCTGGAGCCTCCGCCGCAGCCTCCGCTGCTCGTCGGTGATCCAGTCCCGTCCGTCTGCGGAAACCGACTCCAGGATTCGGATCGCGGAGCTGATGCCGGAGGAACTGAGCGCCAGCTGCCGCAGCCGTGCAAGGTTCTCCTCCGGTCCCAGGAAACCCTTCTCGAAGTTCTCGACCAGTACGTTGATTTCGCGGCCCCCCGCGAGGTTGAGGTTAAATGCTTGGCGGGTTACGAGTTTGTTCACGTGCGGCCCAAATGCGCCTGCCTCCTGAGGTGAGAGAAGCTTGCGTTGTCCGTCGGAAAGTCGGAGGCCGAATTCATCTACCCGTACCGACTCAATCATGTCGTACCGGAACGTCTGTCGGCTTTCGTTGCTCAGCGTTCCGGTGGCGAAATCCATAGACATGGCGACCTGGCGGACGCCGCGTTGACTCAATAGAAAGAGGATCATCTCGTACTTCGAGTAACGAGGTGGCCCGTGCAGTACCCGGGCGCGCAATGCGTCCGGTGCCTCCTGGGTCATCAGCACATGCGTGATGACGTCGCGGTTCGACAACCCGTAGTCGCGCATCACCTCCATTCGGATGAAGACCTTGTCATAGTCGAGCCAGCGGGCCATCTCCTCGTCGGACGGCCGGTCGGCGAGCACCTGCGACCATCGGCCGAACTCGGTCCGCTCGGCAGCCAGTCGGGCAGTGGACTCCCGGCTCTCCTCCGCGTAGCGGATCCGCTCCGACTGCAGGGTCAGCAGCGCCTTCCACGATACCCACTCACCCGTGACGAGCAGCATCGCTGCGAGCAGTGCGTGCCACGGCATGGCGAACATTCCGAGAATCACGGCGGTAACGGTGGCGATGTGGAAGGCTGTCCATCCCGAGGAAACACCGACACGCACTGAAAAGGGAACACGTAGCCGTTCGCGGAACTCCGCCAGTTTGCCACGCCGCCACTGGTCGGCGGCGCGCCATGCGTACCACCGCACCAGCCACCGGATCCTTGCCACGTCCGCGTCGGGGTAGCCGTACAACAGCGTGAGATCGCGACGAAGGGTGGCGCGGATGCCGACAGTTAGCCCGGCCCACTGCACGTCGGACAGTCGTTCTCGGGGGCGGAAGCTTGCGAAACTGTCGCTGACGAGGCGTTCGAGAACGGAGCTGAACGGCTGTGGCGCGGACCAGCCGGCCGGTAGCGTGTCGGCGTACGAGCTAAACTCTCGTTCGCTGCGGGCGAGGCGGCGGCGCATCCAGTCGTGCCGGGGACCAAACAACGCGATGCCCGCGCCGCCGGCAAGCCAAAGAAGCGTGACCAGGGCGCTGCCGCCGAGACTCTGCCTTCCGGCGGTCAGGAGGGCGAGGGCTACGCCGCCGCCGACGGCGGCGAGGCCCAGCCCAAGCCGGATCCAGGCGTCGAGTCTGCTCTTTTCCGGGGCGACCGGCATCGGCTGCGGGGCCAGCGGGATCGGCTCAAAGAACATCCAGACCCGGTCGCGGCGGCCGTCTCCCATCCTTTGGGTGCTTATCTCGCCAGCCAGCTTGGCATCCAGCAGATCCTGGAGCTGCCCGGACAGAATCATGTCCAGGTGCCGGATTATTTCCTCTCGTCGTTTACTGTCAAGCTTCTGAAAGCGGTCCAGGATGCGGTGTATGCTGATCTGGGACTCGTCGGCTGCCTGCTGAGTTGAGTTTGCGACCATCATCTCGACGGTTTCCAGTGCTTCGGTCCACTCGTCGCGAGGTCGGTCTTTGGTGAGCTGAGCCTGTCCGTTGATCGTACGGAACTCATCATCAGACAGGTGGTCCACCGTTCGGCCGCTCAGCACCGCGACGAGGTAGTAGTAGACCACCTTGTTGGACGACTGCGGCGAGGTGATCAGATCTCGGAGCAGTTCGCGGGCGGAAGTGACTACACCGCCTCGGAGCATCCGCTCGGCGGCCGCGAGCCGCTCCTCGAAAGAGGCCTGCGGGTTGACCTGATATGTCTTGTTCTCAATCAGGACCTGTTTGCCGATGTTAATGTCACGAGCGGCGTACAGGTTCCGGTCGGTCGGCTGCCGTGGCTGCTGCACGGGTTGACTGAAGGCCCCGGTCGGCATGCTCATGCCCCGAAGGAACCCAGGATCGTCGCCACGTTCGCGCTGATCGCCAGCGTACCGGGAAGAATCTTCCCGATCCGGGTCAGCGCGGCCTGCAGCGCACGCTGCTCTTCCCGATCATCAGCAGGAAGTTGTTGCTGTGCGCAGATCAACTCGCGCTGCGCCGCAGCGTAATCTGCCTCGGCCAGTTCGCCTCGGGACCGAGCGTTGGCGAGCATCTCGCCCAGTCGCTCCAACGCCTCCTGTAACGCCACGACGCCGCCGAGATCCTCCGTACCGCCTGACTGCTCGAAGATGATCTGCTCGTTGATCTTGATGTCACGTCGAGCATTGAAGTTGGCCATCTGATCTCCAGATCAGGATCTGTCAGGTTGCGGGCAATGGCGCGACGACATGGCTCTCCGCCAGTGTGCGGCGCGGCGAATCGTTTATACCTCCGGAGTTCGAGCAGCGACAATCAGCGACGACGTCAGGCCGGTGTCAGATATTGGCAACACGGCCGGCTGGTTGTATCGCTCACGACGCCGGATCGGTGGAAATCGGCGACGTCCGGCCAGAATTCGCCGAGCGGCGGCCGTCGACACCTGGCGGGGCACTCGCCAGCGTGGGACCGGTCGGACCGAGGTCATCGCACCTGCCAGCTGCCTGGCGACGGTATCCGGCCTCGCTTCTGCGGTATATACGCTGGTCCGCGTGACGACGACTCACCGGCGGACGTACGGCACCGTTCTCGCCACCGCGCTGCTGGCCGCCGGCTGCGCCACCGGCCCTGCGGCGGCGCCCGGCGACAGCCGGGACGACGCCGTAGCCGGCGTCACCGGCCCACTCACCGTGCTGGCCGCCGCCTCGCTGACCGACGCGTTCACCCGAATCGGGGCCGACTTCGAGGCGGCCAACCCCGGTGTGTCCGTCACCTTCAGCTTCGCCGGCAGCTCCCAGCTAGCCCAGCAGATCACCGCCGGGGCACCCGCCGACGTGTTCGCCGCCGCCAGCCCGGCCACCATGGCAACGGTCGTCTCCGCAGGCGAGGCAGCCAGCGAACCGGCCGTCTTCGCCCGCAACCAGCTGGTCATCGCGGTGCCGGACGGCAACCCGGCCGGCGTCACCGGGCTGGCCGACCTCACCAGGTCCGGCGTCAAGGTCGCCCTCTGCGCTGAGCAGGTGCCATGCGGGGCGGCCGCCCGTACCGCGCTCGACGCCGCCGGCAGCGACCTCGTCCCGGTAACCTTCGAACGGGACGTCCGCGCCGCGCTGTCCAAGGTCCGCCTCGGCGAGGTGGACGCCGCCGTCGTCTACCGCACTGACGCGGCCGCCGCCGCCGACGAGGTCGACGCCGTCGAGTTCGCCGAGTCCGGCCAGGCGATCAACGAATACCCGATCGTCACCCTGGCTGCTGCCACCAACCCGCAGGCCGGGGAGGCCTTCGTCGGGTACGTCCGCTCCGCCGCCGGCCAGGCCGACCTGACCGACGCCGGCTTCCAGCGTCCGTGACCACGCCCGCGCCGCCCGCCGTCAGCCGGCGACGTCGCCGCACCGACCGGCGGCCGCCGGTCTTCCTCGCCCTGCCCGCCCTGGCCGGACTGGCCTTCCTGACGCTGCCGCTGGCCGGCCTGCTGCTGCGTACCCCGTGGGCGCAGCTGCCGGCCCGGCTCACCGCGCCCGGCGTCCTCGACGCGCTGCGGCTGTCCCTGCTGACCGCCACTGCCGCCACCGTGCTCTGCCTGCTGCTCGGCGTACCGCTGGCCTGGTTGCTGGCCCGCACCCGGTTTCCCGGCCGGGGCCTGATCCGCGCCCTGGTCACCGTGCCGCTGGTGCTGCCGCCGGTGGTCGGCGGCGTCGCGCTGCTGCTCGTCTACGGCCGGCGCGGCCTGGTCGGCGGCTGGCTGGACAGCGCGTTCGGGGTGACCCTGCCGTTCACCACCACCGCCGTCGTGCTCGCCGAAGCGTTCGTCGCCATGCCGTTCCTGATCATCGCGGTCGAGGGCGCGCTGCGCGGTGCCGACCCCCGGTACGAGGAGGCCGCCGCCACCCTCGGGGCCAGCCGGTGGACCACGTTCCGCCGAGTCACCCTGCCGATGGTCGGCCCCGGGATCGCCGCCGGTTCGGTGCTGTGCTGGGCGCGGGCGCTCGGCGAGTTCGGTGCCACCATCACCTTCGCCGGCAACTTCCCCGGCCGTACGCAGACCATGCCGCTCGCCGTCTACCTCGCCCTGGAGCAGGACTTCGACGCCGCGATCGTGCTGAGCCTGCTGCTGCTGACCGTGTCAGTGGTGATTCTCGCCGGGCTGCGGGAGCGCTGGGTCGGTGGTCTGCGGTGACCACGCGGCGACGGGCCGACGACCCCGTCCCCGACCCGGGGCCGGCGGCGGCGCTCGACGCACATCTGGTGGTCCGCCGCACCGGGTTCACCCTCGACCTGCGGCTGACCGTCGTCCCCGGGGAAGTGGTCGCGCTGCTCGGGCCCAACGGCGCCGGCAAGACCACGGCGCTGCGGGCCCTCGCCGGACTGCAGCCGCTGCACGCCGGCCACCTGCGCCTCGGCGACCGGACGCTGGACCAGCCGGACGCGGGGTTGCTGGTGGCACCGGAGCACCGGCCGATCGGCGTGGTCTTCCAAGACTATCTGCTGTTTCCGCACCTGACCGCGCTGGACAACGTGGCGTTCGGGCCGCGTAGCCACGGCGTGCCGCGTCGCGTCGCGCGCGACACGGCGGCTGGCTGGCTGGACCGGGTCGGGCTGACCGGGCACGCCCGCCGCCGGCCCCGGGAACTGTCCGGCGGGCAGGCGCAGCGGGTCGCGTTGGCCCGGGCGCTCGCCGTACGCCCGCAACTGCTGCTGCTCGACGAGCCGCTCGCCGCGCTCGACGCCCGGACCCGCGCGGAGACCCGCGCCCACCTGCGGCAGCACCTCGCCGCGCACACCGGCGTCGCCGTGCTGGTCAGCCACGACCCGTTGGACGCGATGATGCTCGCCGACCGGCTGGTGATCGTCGAGAACGGCCGGCTGGTGCAGTCGGGTGACGCGGCCACCGTCACCGCCCGCCCGCGCAGTGACTACGTGGCCCGGCTGGTCGGGCTCAACCTCTACCGGGGCAGCGGGGACGGGAGCAGCGTCACGCTGCCCGGCGGCTTCCGGCTGGTCGCCGCCGAGCCACAGCGCGGCGACGTGTTCGTGGCGTTCCCACCGTCGGCGGTGGCGCTCTACCGGCAGCGTCCGGACGGCAGCCCGCGCAACTCGTGGCCGGCCACCGTCAGCAGTGTCGCCCGCAACGGCGACCGGCTGCGGGTCGAGTTGGCCGGGCCGTTACCGGTCGGAGCGGACGTCACCGCGGCGGCGGCCGCGCACCTCGACCTGCGTCGCGGCGAGCGGGTGTGGGCGACGCTCAAGGCGACCGAGGTGGCCGGGTATCCGGCAGACCCGGACCGTACGATTCTCGGTGGAAGCCATGCTTCCGACGGCAATTCGTCTCCAGGAGGGAATCCAGGTGAGCACCGGGGTCGAGACGCGTGAGTTCCAGGCCGAGGCGCGCCAGCTCTTGCAGCTGATGGTCCATTCAATCTACTCGAACAAGGACATCTTCCTGCGCGAGTTGATCTCGAACGCCTCCGACGCGCTGGACAAACTGCGCTTGCAGGCGCTGGTCGACAAGGATCTCGACGTCGACACGTCGGACCTGCACATCGAGGTCGAGGCCGACCGCGAACAGCGCACCCTCACTGTGCGGGACAACGGCATCGGCATGTCGCGGGACGAGGTGGTCAGCCTGATCGGCACCATCGCCAAGTCCGGCACCGCCGAGCTGCTGCGCAAGATGAAGGAATCCAAGGAAGCCGCCGCGCAGGAGCTGATCGGGCAGTTCGGCGTCGGCTTCTACGCCACCTTCATGGTCGCCGACCGGGTCGTCCTGACCACCCGGCGGGCCGGGGAGACCGAGGCGACCCGCTGGGAGTCGTCCGGCGAGGGCACCTACACCATCGAGACGCTCGACGAGGCGCCCCAGGGCACCACGGTCACCCTGCACCTCAAGCCCGAGGACAAGGACGACCAACTGCACGACTACACCGAAGAGTGGAAGATCCGGGAGATCGTCAAGCGGTACTCGGACTTCATCGCCTGGCCGATCCGCACCACCACCGAGCGTCCCGGTGAATCCGACGGTGAGACCACCAGCGAGGTGGTCACCCTCAACTCGATGAAGGCGCTGTGGGCGCGGCCCCGTTCCGAGGTCACCGACGACGAGTACAAGGAGTTCTACAAGCACGTCAGCCACGACTGGAACGACCCGCTCGACATCATCCACATGAAGGCCGAAGGCACCTTCGAGTACGAGGCGTTGCTGTTCGTGCCGGCGCAGGCGCCGTTTGACCTGTTCATGCGGGACGCGCGGCGCGGCGTGCAGCTGTACGTCAAGCGCGTGTTCATCATGGACGACTGCGAGGCGCTGATCCCGGAGTACCTGCGGTTCATCAAGGGTGTCGTCGACGCGCAGGACCTTTCGTTGAACATCAGCCGGGAGATCCTGCAGCAGGACCGGCAGATCCAGCTGATCCGGCGGCGGCTGGTGAAGAAGGTGCTCTCCTCGCTCAAGGAGTTGATGGACAACGACGCCGACCGGTACCGCACGTTCTGGACCCAGCTCGGCCGGGCGGTGAAGGAAGGCCTGCTCAACGACTACGAGAACCAGCGGGCGATCCTGGACATCTCGTCGTTCGCCTCGACCCACGATCCGGAGCAGCTGACCACTCTGGCCGGGTACATCGAGCGGATGAAGGACGGTCAGGAGGACATCTACTACATGACCGGCGAGTCCCGCACGATGATCGAGAACTCCCCGCACATGGAGGCGTTCAAGGCCAAGGGGTACGAGGTCCTGCTGCTCACCGACCCGGTCGACGAGATGTGGGTCGAGTCGGTCGCCGACTACGACGGCAAGAAGCTGCGGTCGATCGCCAAGGGCCAGGTCGACCTGGCCGGCGACGACGACACCGCCGAGTCCGACCCGGAGCGGGAACAGCAGAAGGAAACGTACGCCCCGCTGCTGTCCTGGCTGGGCCAGACGCTCGACGAGCAGGTCAAGGAGGTACGGCTCTCCACCCGGCTGACCACCTCGCCGGCCTGCCTGGTCGGCGACGCCGCGGACATGACCCCGGCGCTGGAACGGATGTACCGGGCGATGGGCCAGGACGGGCCGAAGATCAAGCGGATTCTGGAGCTGAACCCGACCCACCCACTGGTCACCGGGCTGCGTGAGGCGTACGGTGCCCGCGCCGACGATCCGGCGCTGGCCGAGACCGCCGAGCTGCTGTACGGCACCGCGCTGCTCGCCGAGGGCGGTGAGCTGGACGACCCGGCCCGGTTCGCCAAGCTGCTCGCCGACCGACTGGCCCGTACCGTCTGAACCGCCGGTTCCGGTCCCCCGGCGGGCGTCGACCCGCCGGGGGACGCCCGCTGGCGGGACCCGCCACAGCTCAGGCGGTGACCGTTGCTTCGGCAACGATCGCCTGGTCGACGGCGGCGGCGACGTGCAGCCGGCTGGTCGGGAAGAGCAGCAGCGGGGTGTCCTCTTGACGGACCAGCAGCTCGATCTCGGTGCAGCCGAGCACCACGCCCTGCGCGCCGGCGGCGATCAGCCGCTCGATCACCTTCAGGTACCTGGCCCGGGACGACTCGCTGACCACTCCGAGGCACAGCTCGTCGTAGATGACCGAGTGGACCATCTTGCGGTCTGCGGCGTCGGGCACCAGGACTGTCAGGCCATGGCCGGCCAGCCGCTCGCGTAGGAAGTCCTGCTCCATGGTGAAGGCGGTGCCGAGCAAACCGACCGTGTGCAGCCCGTGGCTGCGGACCGCGTCAGCGGTGACGTCGGCGATGTGCAGCAACGGGATGTCGATTGCGGCGGCGACCTGATCGGCGACCTTGTGCATGGTGTTGGTGCACAGCAGCAGCAGGTCGGCACCGGCCGCTTCGACCCGCCGGGCCGCGTCAGCGAGCAGGTCGGCGGCTTCGTCCCACTCACTGACCGCCTGCCGTCGTTCGACGTCGGCGAAGTCGACCGAGTAGAGCACGCACCGTGCCGAATGGTGCCCACCCAGCCGGTCGCGGACCAGTTCGTTGGCGAGCCGGTAGTAGTGCGCGCTGCTTTCCCAGCTCATGCCGCCGAGCATGCCGATCGTCATCATGCTGCCATCGTGCCACCGGGTGCCCGGGCACCGGGCGGATATTCGTCGGCGGACATCGACCCGGTCGGCGGCTGTCGCGGCCGTCCATGTATTGACTATTGTGGACTCACTTTGCGGACTACCGGCAGCTGTCCGAACATCAGGCGTGCCACCTGCGATGACCCAGCGACGGGCGGGAGGGGACCGTGGTGCCCAGGGACGTACCGGTACGGCGGATCGGCATGCGTGAGGTCGCTCGGGCCGCTGGCGTATCGGTCTCCACCGCGGCCAACGTGCTGAGCCGACCGTCGATCGTCGCGCCAGCGACCCGCCGCCGGGTGGAGGCCGTCATCGAGTCCGTCGGCTATGTGCCGAACGGTCCGGCCCGGCAGTTGCGCGGCCGGCCCAGCCCGATCGTCGCCAGCGTCACCCTTGACCTGGCCAACCCGTTCTACGCCGAGGTCAACCGGGGCATCGAGGACGAGCTCGCCGAGCACGGCTGTCTGGTGCTGGCCTGCAGCACAGACCTGCGCCCGGCCAAGGAGCGGCAGTTGCTGAAACTGCTGCAGACCCAGGCCGTACGGGGCGTCATCATCGCGCCGGTCGGTGCGGACCCGGCGCCGCTGCTGTGGATGAGTCGGCACGGGATGGCGGTCGTGCTGATCGACCATCCGCGCGCAGGGCTCGACCTGTGCGCGGTCGCGGTCGACGACGTCGCCGGTGGCCGGCTGGCCGGTGAGCATCTGGTCGGGCTGGGGCACCGCAGGATCGCGTTCCTCGGCGGCACCCGGGACGCCGGGCCGGTGGCCCGCCGTCGCGACGGCGTACGCAGGGCGCTGGCCGCCGCCGGTCTCGACCCGGCGACGGGGTTGCTGGACGTCCGCGTACCGCTGCATCCGCCGCCGCTGGTCGAAGCCGCCGCCTCGGCGTCGGCGCTGATTCTCGCCGCGACCCCGCCGGTGACCGCGGTGGTCTGTCTCAACGACACGGCGGCGCTGGGCCTGCTGGACGGGTTTGCCGCAGCCGGTGTCCGGGTGCCGGCGGACATCTCGGTCGTCGGCTACGACGACCTGCCGTTCGCCCGCCGGCTGGCGCCTGCGCTGACCACGGTCAGCCAGCCGAAGTATCGGCTGGGCCGGGCCGCCGCCGAACTGCTGCTGGACGAGGCCAGGCCGGGGCACGCTCACCGGGAGATCGGGTTCCGCCCGACGCTGGCGGTCCGCGCATCGACCGTCCCGCCGTCCGACGCGTCGAAACGCATCGATTGATAGCTATTGCCTCCGGCCGGGGTGCGGACGTAGCTTGTTGGCACACCGTAGAGCGCCGAGCCGGTCCTCGTACCCCCGGTTTACAAACGTTGCAACAGCGCGCCGCGCACGCCCCCGCTCCGGGTCCGTGCGCTCGGGCAGGCGCGCCTCGCCCCGGGACTTCCCGGGCTCAACCTGAGGTAGGTCAAGCGCGGGGTCAACCACCCGCACGTCTGGTACACCGGCGAGACTGACTCGTTCGCCGACATCAAGGCGCTCGGTGCCAACACCGTACGGGTGGTGCTGGGCAGCGGCCAGCGCTGGGGTCCGTCCAACGACGTCGCCGACGTGATCGATCTGTGCAAGCGGAACCGGATGATCTGCGTGCTCGAGGTGCACGACACCACCGGGTACGGCGAAGAAGTGCCGCCGCCTCGCTCGACCAGGCCGTCGACTACTGGATCAGCCAGAAGAGCGCGCTGGTCGGCGAGGAGAACTACGTCGTCATCAACATCGGCAACGAGCCGATCGGCAACGTCGACGCCGGCCAGTGGACCGCCGCCACGGTCGACGCCATCGGGCGGATGCGGGCCAACGGCTTCGATCACCTGCTGATGGTCGACGCGCCGAACTGGGGCCAGGACTGGCAGAACGTCATGCGGGCGGACGCCCAGACGGTGCTGGACGCGGACAGCCACGGCAATACCGTGCTGTCGATCCACATGTACGCGGTCTACAGCAACGCCTCGTCGATCGTGAGCTACCTTGACGACTTCGAGGCCAACGGGTGGCCGCTGGTGATCGGCGAGTTCGGCTGGCAGTTCAACTCCGGAGAGGTGGACCACGACACGATCCTGGCTGAGGCGCAGGCCCGTGGCCTCGGCTACCTCGGCTGGTCGTGGAGCGGCGACACCGACCCGATCCTCGACATGGTGCTCAACTTCGACCCGAACCAGATGACCACCTGGGGTGAGCGGATCTTCAACGGACCGGACGGCATCAGCTCCACCTCCCAGGAGGCCAGCATCTTCGGCGGTACGCCGCCGACGACCGCCCCGCCGACCACTGCCCCGCCCGGCGGCGGAGCCTGCACTGACAGCTACCGGGTCGTCGGCCAGTGGCCGGGTGGTTTCCAGGGTGACGTCCGGGTCACCGCCGGCAGTTCGGCGATCAGCGGCTGGGTGGTGACCTGGAGCTTCGCCGACGGCCAGACCGTCAATCAGGCCTGGAACGCTGCCGTCACCAACAGTGGGTCCAACGTGACCGCCCGCAATGTCAGCTACAACGGCAGCCTCGGCGCCGGTGCCGGCACGACGTTCGGCTTCATCGGGTCCTGGAACGGCATCAACAGTGTTCCGACGCTGACCTGCGCTGCGGTCTGATACAACAGCGCGGCACACGGCCTGACGTGCAGCCCGGCCACCAGGAGCCGGCGGGTCGGGGACGACTTGTCCTCTCCGACCCACCAGCTCAGCCGCCGAGCGTGGTCAGCTCGGACACCACCACGTTGGCCAGTGCCCGGCCGTCGCGGCGGACCTGGCGCAGGTACCACTTCTGGATCGGGGCGTGGGTGGACTTGGCGAACTGCCAGGGCCCGCGTGGGCTGGTGAGCTGCCCCAGCCCGGCGATCGCCGTGTTGATCTCCGCCGGTGTCGGGTTGATCCCGGCCGCGGTGATCGCCCGGTCCAGCACGGCCGCCGCGTCGTATGACGCCATCACGATCGAGGTGGGGGTCCGGCCGGGGTAGGTGGCGTTCCAGGCGGCCCAGCCGTTGACCGAACGCCGGGCCTCGGCCACCGCCGTTCCCGCCACGGCCACTGTCGCGGCCGTCGGTGGGGCGGACACCGGCCGCGTGGGGGCGGGTACGGACGCCGAGGCGGATGCCACTGCCGGCACCGGCGGGGTGGGGGTGACGGCGCGGGCGGCGGTGCCGGTGCCGACTCGGGTGCGGGTGCGCGGGCGGAACAGCGGCGCAGGCGCATTCACCGTGGCCCGGCCGGCGTTGATCACCGGCCGGTCGCCGCCGAAGGCCGCCGGTACGATCGGCCGACCGCCGACCAGCGACGGCCGGGCATGTCCGGTGAGGGCTGACCATCACCTCGGCCTCCGGCGGCGAGTACCTCGTCGCGTTGTCCAGCAGTTCGGCGAGCAGGTGCGCCACCTCGTCGACGGCCGCGCCGGCGACGGACAGCTCCCGGTCGACCGTGCCGATCCGTACCCGGGTGTAGCGCTCGATCTGGGAGAGCGTGGCCTGGATCACGTTGTCCAGCGGCACCGCTTCCCGCCGTACCCGGGAAGTACCGGAACCACCGAGCACCAGCAGGCTCTGGTTGATCCGTGCCATCCGGGCGGCGAGGTGGTCAAGTTGGTAGAGCTGTTCGAGCCGGTCCGGGTCGGTCTCGTCGCGCTCCACCCGGTCGACCTGGGCCAGCATCGCGTCGACCAGCCGCTGCTCGCGTCGGGACAGGTGGACGAAGATCTCCGAGACGTTGGCCCGCAGCACCGCCTGTACGCCGGCGACCCGTACCGCCTCGCGATGCAATCGCTGTGATCTTGTACGTCGGTGCCTGCCGGTAGGTCCTACGATGCCGCAGGTGGGCAGGGCGAACAGTCCGGTCGTCAATTCGTGGCAGGCGCTCACCCTCGACATCGGGCGGCGGGGCGCGGCCGGTCACGGCTTCACGCTTGCCTGCGTCACCTCATCGTCGAAGCGGCGGCGGGCGCGTTCAACCTCGGCGTAGTTGGCGGCGGTCCAGCCGAAGAGGGCGTCGACGAGGTCCTGCAGGGTCTTGCCCAGCGGGGCGATACGGTACTCGACGGCGAGCGGGCGGGTGCCGGTGACGACCCGTTCGACCATGCCGTTGCGTTCGAGCCGGCGCAGCGTGGCGGTCAGCGACTTCTGGGTGACCGCCGGGATCTCCCGGCGGAGCTCGTTGAACCGCAGCGGCCGCCCGCACAGCGTCTCGAGCACCCGCAACGACCACTTGTCCAGCACCTGGTCGAGCAGCTCCCGCTGGTCCCTGCTGAGCGGGGAGTCGGCTTCCGCGAGGGTGGTTTCCGGCATGACACCTAGTATCGTTGAAGTTCCCTTCGGATACCAGGTAGACATCTGATACCTGATGACATCCGTGTTCGACGAAGGGAAACCCGCAATGACCACCGTGCAGCTGCTGTCCCCGGAGGGGATGGCCCAGCCCGTCCCGTACCACCACGTGTCGATCGCCACCGGCAGTCGCCAGGTGCACGTCGCCGGCCAGGTCGGGCGCGACGCCGACGGCAAGCCGGTCGGCGACGCCGACGAGCTCGCCGACCAGGTGGCGCAGGCGTTGCGCAACACCGCGCGCGGTCTCGCCGGTGCCGGCGCGAGCTTCGCGGACGTGGTCCGGCTGCGGTTCTACGTCACCGACTGGACCCCGGAGCAGATGGACGACCTGATGGCCGGCGTCGCGCGGGTCGCCGACGAGCTTGCGATCCCGCAGCCGTTCCCACCGTCGTCGCTGATCGGCGTCGAGGTGCTGTACGCCCCCGACGTGCGGGTCGAAATCGAGGCCGACGCGGTCCTGGACTGATGCGCGGCTGCCGACTCAGGCGGTGCCGCCGGACGTCGCCGGGCGAACTCGGCGATTACCCGGCGGGTCACCGTCTGGTCGACCAGACCGTAGCCGGCCGCCAGCCGGCGGATCGCGTCGATCAGGTCCTCGGGCTCGCAGTCCTTGAGGATGAATCCGCTGGCCCCGGCTTCGAGCGCGCCGAAGACGTACTCGTCGAGGTCGAACGTGGTCACCACCAAGACCGCTGGCGGCGACCCGGCCGCGTCGGCGAGGATCTGCCGGGTCGCGGTGAGCCCGTCGCCGCCGGGCATCCGTACGTCCATGTAGACCACGTCGGGACGCAGCCGCCGGGCGGTGGTGACCGCCGACGACCCGCTCGACGCCTCCGCCACCACCTCGATGTCGGCGACCTGCTCCAGCAGCACCCGGGAACCGGCCCGTACCACCGCCTGATCGTCCACCAGCATCACCCGGATCGTCCCGGCACCGGCATCAGCCCCGGCTTCCGCCCTGGTCACGACCGCTCACCTCCGTTGTCCGTCAGCATCACCGCGACCGACCAGCCGCCGTCGGTGATCGGCCCGGCCGCGAGCCGGGCACCGATCAGCTGGGCCCGCTCCCGCATGCCGACCAGCCCGACACCGCTGCTGATCCGTACCGCAGGCTCCGGGTGTCGGGCCGGCGGGGCATTAACCACCGCCAGCGACACCTCACGCGACAGGCAATGCAGCGTGACCTGGACCGGCGCGCCCGGCGCGTGCTGCCGGGCGTTGGACAGCGCCTCCTGCACCGTGCGGTAGAGCGCGACGTCGGCGATCGGCGACACCGGCCGGGGCGGCCCGTTGACGCTGAACTCGACCGGCGTACCCAGGCCCCGGGCGGTGCGGACAAGTTCGTCGAGCACGGCCAGTCCGGGCACCGGAACGGCGCCCTCGCCGTCCCGTCCCGGACCGGCGCCGTCGGCCGGGTCCGCCGGGCCGGCACGCAGTACCCCGACAACCAACCGCAGATTGTCCAACGTCGCCTTGCCCTGCGTCCGGATCCAGGCCACCCCCTCCTTCGCTGCGGCCGGATCCCGGTCGATCAACTGCTGCACCGCCGCCGCCTGCACCACCATGCCGGACAGGTGATGCGCGGCGACGTCGTGCAGCTCCCGAGCCATCTGGGTGCGTTCCACACCGATCGCCGCCCGTACCTTCGCCTGCTGGGTCCGAACCGACTCGGCGGCCTGCTGACGGAGCAACCGCACGTAGCGTCCGCGGGTGGCGACGTAGCTGCCGACGAACGCGCCGCCGAGGTAGGACAGCACGCTTGACCCGGCCGGGCCGACCGCCGGCAGCAACAGGCCCGGCGTGCTCACCGCGGCGGCGCCGACCGCCGCCGCCACCTCGACCGCCACCGCCGCGCCGAGCAGCGCGAACGACCGCCGGGCCGGCGGCAGACCCGCGATGGTGTACGCCACGACGAACGGTGCGAATCCCCGGATCGTCGCGTCCGGTGGAGACGACGCGATCATCACGACCTGGACGCCGACGACGGCGGCGAGGCAGAGCAGTGGGTGGACCCGGCGCAGGCACAGCAGCAGCGCCTGCCCGACGGCGAGACAGACCAGCAGCCACTCCCGCGCCGCGGTGAGCGCGAACTCGCTCGGCGGCGTCACCACCCAGAACACTGCCGCCAGCATCGTGAACGTCAGCGCGGCGACGCCGGTCGCGAGTAGACAGTCACGGACGAACGGCCGGTCCTCGATGTGGTCGTACATCGTGTGCAGCATCCTCTGTTCCAGGTCGGGGCGGGCCGCGACGGGCAGTCCGGCCGGCCTCGGGACGGGCAGCTCGCACCGGTCAGTAGGAGATGTCCGGCGCGAGCAGCATGAAATCGACAGCGAACCATCCCGTACCGGCGAGGGCCAACAAAACCAGGGTGCTGCCAGCGCCATCTGGCGTAGGGTCACACTCGACCTACGACCTTGGTAGGAAGTCGGATCAGCCTCCGGTAGGCGGATCGGGCCGTGCCTGCTCCGGCCCGGGTCGGTCTGATTGCCGGGTAAACAGGTCGAGCAGGTCACCGATCTGCCGGTTGGCTTCGGCGGGGTGTCGGAAGTGCCCGGTCGGGTCGACGGTGTACTGGTTACGGCGGCCGACCCGGGTACGGCGCAGGTAGCCGGCGGCTTCCAGGTCGGCCACGATGCTCTGGGCCGCGCGTTCGGTGATCCCGACGGATGCGGCTACGTCGCGCAGCCGTACCGTCGGGTCCCGGGCGACGGCCAGCAGCACGTGCGCATGGTTCGTGAGGAAGGTCCAGCTCCGGGCGGCTGGCTGTGCGCCGGGATCGGCTGAGGCTGGCACCGACATGCTGACCCGCCGTCCCCTTCGCTCATCGCGCGTCCCTCGCCGTCGCACTTCTTCGAAGGCAACAGCCTTCGGACGCAATGTACGTAGGACAGTACGGGAAAGCCGGATCGCAGGTCCGGCGATCCGCCAGCCGTGCCGGTTGGCTGCCCGGAGCTTGACACGCGAATCGCGCTTCGCGAATACTGGTACGTAGTTCGAGGGGGAGTACCCGAGTACCACCGCGTCGTCGTCAGCACGGGCCCGGATCTGCCGCGCCCCGGCGACGCAGCCGCCACCCGGTGGCCCGGGGAGACCTTCGTCCAGTAGCGCCGGCCCTGACCACGGGTCGGCCGGGCGAAGGGTCTGTCCGTTGACCGTTTCCTGGTGGGTCTGGGCCGCGCTGATGCTCGCGGTCGCCGCGATGCTGGCCGTCGACCTGTTCCTGCACCGTGACAACCACGTCATCGGCTTCCGTGAAGCAGCCATCTGGTCCGGCGTCTGGATCGCCGCCGGCCTGCTGTTCGGCGTACTGCTGTGGGCCTGGCAGGGCGGCGAGGTCGCCGGCACCTACTACGCCGGCTACCTAATCGAGAAGGCGCTGTCCATCGACAACGTGTTCGTCTTCGCGCTGGTATTCAGCTACTTCGCGGTCCCGGCCGCGTACCAGCACAAGGTGCTGTTCTGGGGCGTCATCGGTGCCCTCGTGTTCCGGCTGGTGTTCATCTTCGTCGGCGCCGAACTGCTGGAGGCATTCTTCTGGACCGCGTACCTGTTCGGCGCGTTCCTCATCTACACCGGCTACAAGATGGCCTTCCGGCACGACGAGCAGACCCCACCGGACCGCAACCCGGTGGTCCGCCTGGTCCGCCGCGCCATCCCCACCGACCCGGCGTACCACGGCGAGAAGTTCTTCACCCGGGTCGACGGCAAGCGCGTCGCGACCCTGCTGTTCGTCGTCCTCATCGCGGTCGAGGCCACCGACCTGATCTTCGCCATCGACTCGATCGCCGCGATCCTGGCCATCAGCACCAGTACGTTCATCGTCTGGACGGCGAACGCCTTCGCCATCCTCGGGCTCCGCAGCCTCTACTTCTGCCTCGCCGGCCTGCTGCGCCGCTTCGTGCACCTGCACTACGGCCTGGCGGTGCTGCTCGCCTTCGCCGGCGTCAAGCTCATCCTCTCCGAGACCCCGGTCGGCAAGCTGCCCATCCCGGTCACCCTCGGGGTCATCGTCGTCACCATCGCGGTGTCGATCATCTGGAGCCTGCGCAGCACCAGCGGAACCGGCGACGCCATCGGCGGCGGTGGCGGTGGTGGCGACGGCGTCAGCGGGCCGGACACCGGTGCCTCCGGTGCCCGACCCGCTGAACCAGCTGATCAACCTGACCGTTCAGTTGTCAGGTGATGGTCCGGCCCGTCGTCAGACGACGGTGCAGGGCGTCCCGTTCAGGGTGAACGCGGTCGGCTCCGCGGTCCCGGAACCGGTGCCGTTGAACCCGATGCTCGCCGTGCCCTGCGGCAGCAGCGTCGAGTTCCACGTCAACGAGGTCGCGGTGACGTCCTGGCCGCTCGTACCGTAGGTGGCGGACCACCCGCTGCCGAACGAGTGCCCGCTGGGCAGGGCGAAGGCCAAGGTCCAGCCGTTGATCGTGCTGGTGCCGGTGTTCGTGATGACGATGTTGCTGGTGAACGTGGAGCCACCGCTGTTGACCGCGTAGGAGACCTGGCAGGTGCCCGCCCCCGTCGGGGTGTTGACGGTGACCGCCGACGAGAACGACGACAGGTTGCCGGCGGCGTCCTCAGCCCGTACCCGGAACTGGTAGCTGGTCCCCGGGGTCAGCCCGGTCGCCGTGAACGAGTTCGTCGCCGAGGTGCCGGCCGACGCGAACCCACCGCCGCCGGTGGCCCGCTCGATCTCGTAGCCGACCACCCCGACGTTGTCGGTCGACGCGGTCCAGGTGAGCGTGGCCGAGGTCGCGGTCACGCCCGACGCCACCGGCGTGCCCGGGGTCGACGGCGCGACGGTGTCGGTCACAGTGCTACCCGGGTCGGCGTACAGCAGCAGGTTCGGCGACCCGGCGCCGATGCCGGTCAGCACGTTGCTGGTCGCGGCGCCCAGCAGCGCCGCCTTGGCCTGGGCCATCGTCGCGCTCGGGTTGGCCTCCAGATAGCGGGCCACCCAGCCGGTCACGTGCGGAGCGGCCATCGAGGTGCCCGACCAGTTGGAGGCGACCGCGCTGTCGCCGCTGTTGCCGGCCGAGGTGATGTTGTTGCCCGGAGCGAAGACGTCGATGCAGGAGCCGTAGTTGGAGCTGGACCACCGGCCGTCGGTGATGGTGGTCGCGCCCACCACGATGCCGTCCGCTGACCGAGGGTTGTTGTTGCAGGCGTCGCTGTTGTTGTTGCCCGCCGCGAACACCGCCAGCACCCCGGCGTCGATCATGTTCTGGGCGGCCGTGTTCACCACGCTGCCGTAGTTCTGCAGGCTGAGATTCGCCACCGAGCGCGGCGGTGCGTTCGTCGCCACCCAGTCGATGCCCTCGATCAGGTCCGCGTCGGTGCCGAAGTTGAAGCAGTCCAACACCCGCACGTCGCGGATCTGCACGTCCTTGGCGACGCCGTACGTCGTGCCGCCGATGGTGCCGGAGACGTGCGTGCCGTGGCCGTGGCAGTCGCCCGGACTGTTGCCGTCGTTGACCGCGTCGTAGGCCCACTGCGCCCGGGTGCCGAAATCGTCGTGCGTGGTACGGATCCCGCTGTCCAGGACGAACACGGTGGTCCCGGTGCCGTCGGTGTCGTAGCTGAACTCCTGGTCGAGCGGGAGGTTCCGCTGGTCGACGCGGTCCAGACCCCATGACGGGGGGTTGGGCTGGGTGGTCGCGCCACCGCCGGTCACCACGGGCTCGACGGCCTGGATCACCGCGTCGGCCTGGACGTACTCGACGTTCGGGTTGGCGCGCACCGCCTCGAGGGCGTCGGCGTCGAGTTTCGCGGAGAATCCGTTCAGCACCGTCGTGTACGGGTGGACCTCCCGGCCACCAACCCGCTCGGCGACCACCACAGGGTCGTTGGCCGCGCCGCCCTTGAGCGGCTGGTCCTTGAGAACGACAATGTAGCCACCATTTGGCGTACCATTCTCGGCAGGCAGCAGGGGAGCGAGAGAAGTCGTCGGTTGTGCCATCGCAGGGGTGGCGGCGAAAACTACCAGAAGTGCGGAAGTTGCGGCTGTCGCGAATGCCTGGCGACGGTATCGGTGCAGTCTGGACATAGGAGAAACTGGCCTCCTGGGCGCGGTGACGCATGGACTACCGGTGAATCGACGGCTTGCCCAGCTTGTCAGCTGCCGGGATCACCGGGCGCTGTGGCCGGACTGAGTGCTCGAGCCCCGTCTGCTGCAATGAGAGCACGGGTGTCGGCGTTCGCCAATGCCAAGACTTCTTGAAACGTGAATGAACTATGTTAAGAAGGCGGGGTGGCCAGGGGCTGTTCACAGGATCGAAAAAAGCGACTGCCCACGTGATTGCTCTCACGTTGCCAAACGGCGCGCGGGTCGATCTTCACCGGTCGTGCAACCCTCTCGGGACTGCCGGGCCACGGGGCCGCCGGGGTTGTCGGCGAGAGCGGGGTGGGCCGCCGGCTGCGGGCACCAGCAGCTCAGCAGGATAGGTGATCCGTCGATCCCGCGACCACCGGTGCTGTCGCAAGCCCGAGAACATCGGCCCAGCCCGGTCGCAGACATAGGTGTCACCGGTACCTTCGGCGCAGTCCGGGGCGGGGCGCCATGCCCGTCCACAGCGCGAGTGGTGTCGGGAGTCGGCAATGAGTGGCGAGCAGGTGCTGGTGACAGGAGGCTCCGGCTTCGTCGGGGCGCACTGTGTCGTACGGCTGCTGCTGCAGGGGTACCGGGTGCGTACCACGGTGCGTTCGGCGGGTCGTGCCGCCGACCTACGCACGATGCTGCAGGCGGGGGGAACGGAACCGGGTGACGCGCTCAGCTTCGCCGTGGCCGACCTCACTACCGACGACGGCTGGGCCGAGGCGGTGGCCGGATGCGACTACGTACTCCACATCGCCTCTCCGGTGCCGCTGGCCGAGCCCCGCGACGAGAACGAACTCATCGGGCCGGCACGCGACGGGGTGCTGCGGGTGCTGGGCGCGGCACGTACGGCCGGGGTCAAACGTACGGTGCTGACGTCGTCGATCGTGACGGTGAAGTACGGCCACCCGGCAGACAAGCGGCTGTTCACCGAACAGGACTGGACCGATCCGGAACAGGGCCAGGTCTCCGCGTACGCGAAGTCGAAGCTGCTCGCCGAACGCGCCGCCTGGGACTTCGTGCGTAAGGACGGCCAAGGCATGGAGCTGGCGGTGGTGAATCCGGTCGGAATCTTCGGTCCGGCCCTCGGACCGGACAAGTCCCTGTGGTCAGATCAGATCGACCGGATGCTGACCGGCCGCCAGCCCGTCCTGGCCCGGATCCACATCGGTGTGGTCGACGTACGGGACGTCGCGGACCTGCACGTACGGGCGATGACCGATCCGGCGGCGGCCGGCGAGCGGTTCCTGGCCAGCGCCGGCACCATGTCGATGCAGGACATCGCGGTGTTGCTGCGTACCCGGCTCGGTGACGGGGCTGACCGGGTCTCGACGCGGGTACTGCCGGACTGGGCGGTGCGTCTCGCCGCCAGGTTCAGCCCGCGGATCGCGTTCGTGCTGCCTGAGCTCGGTGCGGTACGCGAGGCGTCGAGCGAGAAGGCTCGTCGGATGCTGGGCTGGCAGCCTCGGCCGGCTGAGGAAGCCGTCATCGACATGGCGAACAGCCTGATCCGACGCTGATCAGGGCGACCATCAGGTCGTCGACGGCGGCGGGAGCGGACGCGATCGCGAACTCCGGCGGGTCTGCGGATGTGCCGGGTGCAGGACGAAGGAGTACGTGACCGGCGTGGCGTCGCCCGACGAGACGAGGAGGACATCGCCGGAGGGCCTGATCCGACCCGGTCCGGTCGATTCGACGTGGTGGAGATGAAGCCGGGCAGGGTGCGAGTCCGTTTGCCGAGCGCCGCGATGATGAGCATCGCGCCGGATTTCGGCTGTGATGGGGGCGTCCAGCTCACCTGGCCGAGGAAGACCCGGGCGCCGTCGGTGGGAATCACCAGCTGCTGACCGTTGAAGGTGGCGTCCGCAGTCGCCTGGTCGACCAGCCGCAGCGTCGCGGTCGCGTTCAACACCTCCGGCCCGTACGGCGACCGCAGGCGCCACCACCGCCACCCGGTCAGGGTGACCACGATGACTACGGCTATCGTGCCGAGAGCCAGCATTCGCCGTCGTGTCACAGTGGAAGCTGATTACATCATCCGCACCATAAGCCACTACCGGTTCTCTTGGCAGCCGTTTTCCGCCTCCCAGAAGAGCCAAGGGCTAAGGGAGAGAGACTCCAGGGACCCCATCGGGCGCATGCGTCACAGGGTTTGGAGAACGTCGTCCGGACATACCTCCTGAGCGCATACCGTCGCATCATGGCATCGAGGGCGAGAAGGCGGGAGTGTCCCCAACCGCCGAGAGTGGCGGAGGGGCCACCGCTGCGTGGATTCCTCTTTGGTGCCACATGGCGTCAGAACGTTCTAGCGCGCGCTGACTATCTCGAAAGCATGGCCGCACTTATCCGTGTCAGGGACTGTGCCGACATGAGGCGAGCGTCACTCCATAGCGTATACGAGTCTCTCAGAAAGGCCCGGAGTGCGGCCAGGCGTCGCGGAATTCTCAAGGGAACCATGGAGTGTGCATGGCTCAGTATCCAGGCCGCCGAGTTGTTGATCCTGGAGATGCTCGATACAAAGGATCTACAGGGCTGGCTGCCGTCCGTCCTGGAGTTGGCCAAAGGTCGTCTGAAGGCGGACGACTGTCGTGTCGTCGAGCTACGGCGGCAATCCTCTCGATGTGGGCGGTGGCTGGTAGGGGGAAGCCAACCGGAGGAGCTCCGGTGCGCCATGAAGGCCGTCCTGGTCGGCGTGCATCTGGCGATGAACAAGTATTACTCACGTATCCGGAGGCTGAGGAATGCAATGTGGTCCGCGACAATGTTGACTACGGCCACCGTTGTCGTGCTTGCCATTTGGGGTGCCTGTGCCCCGGAAACGCTCAGTCTCTGCTTCGGCTACCCGGACGATCTGGTCTGTCCGCATGACAGGGCGACGACGGGACAGGGCCCCGAGCGTCAAGTCCCAGCGGACGATCCACAGACTGAGCCGGACCGTATCGACGTCCTTTTGGTTCTGGTGTACGGTTTCATGGGTGCCGTTCTCGTGGGCATTGCAATGCTAGCCAAAATTCGCGAGTCGGCGGTGCCCTACGATCTGTCGCTCGCCTCGACTGTTCTCAAACTGCCGGTTGGTGCACTATGCGCTCTCATCGGGATAGTATTTGTTCGGGGAGAGTTCGTTCCTGGGCTGACGCAGCTCGACACAGGGGCACAGATCCTTGGCTGGAGCGCCGCTTTCGGGGGCGCCCAATACTCGGTCACCAGACTTCTCGACAAGCGGGTCAGTGAGGTTGTCAATGATTCGCGCGACGGGTCGGATCCCAAAGAAAGTCCGGATTCCAAGAATCGGTGGCGCGATGGAGATGAAGTCAGGGCTCTGCAGTAGAGGGCGACGACACTCCTGTGCCGGCATCGATCGTCATCATGGGTTCGCGGGACGCGGCTGTCATTCGTCTCCGGGGTGGGCCGGCGACGTGCGCCTCTATCCCGTGTGCGCAATGCCGCCCCTTTGGGCTGGGGTACTGGTTGAGCCTGATGCCACAGGTGCATCAAGATGCACCTGTGGCATCAGGTCTCCGGAAGCGCCATGGGATTCCTCGGAGGAACCCGAGCCGGGCGGTCGAGTCGGCGGCAGCCCGGGCGGTGTGGCTGAGAGGGCTGCACTTCTCTCGGGCTGTATGGATAGTCTGGCCGGCATGGGTAAGGCGACGGGTGACGAACGGCCGTTGCTGGGCCGGACTGGCGGCGACCGCAGTCCTGAGCAGGCCGACGCCCATCGCTGGCACGTGTTTGGACGACGGGCCGTGTACGAGCGCCGGCCCTGGATTAGCCTCGACCTGGTTGACGTCCAGTCCTCCCGGCGGCGAGCGGTTCGAGCACCATGTCGTACGGCTGTTCCGCGCCGCCATCGGCGTCGTCGTCAATGATCACGATCAGGTGCTGATGCTGTGGCGGCACCGCTTCGTGTCGGACCAGTGGGGCTGGAGCTTCCCGGTGGGATCGTCGACGAGGGCGAGAGCCCGGAGACGGCCGTGGCACGCGAGGTCGAAGAGGAGACCGGCTGGCGGCCGAGGGCTTCTCGACCGGAACGAGATCCTGGGCTCCGGCTCGATCGTCGGCCTGCTGCACGTGTTGGCCTTCGGCCTGCCTGGTGGCTGAACCGCTGAGGGCTGCGACATGCGCTTTCGTCAGGCGGCTAGGCCGAGGAGTTCGGTGGCGCGGGTGGTGAAGTGGCGTACCTCGGGGAGGGTGGCGTACGGCTTCATGCGGTGTTGCAGGTCTTTGACGGTTCCGATGGTGCGGGACGAGTTGACGGAGGCGGCCAACTCGACGACATGAGCGGCGCGGTTGGCGGCGGCTTCGACGTCCGACCGGTCGAGGTCGGCGGTGGCCAGGGCGGCGTGGCTGAGGGCGGCACGTCGGGCGCGGCCCTGCCGGCGGGCACCTTCGGCGGACTCGGTGGCAAAGCGCACGGTTTCGTCGGGTTGCCCGAGGTCGCGGAAGCAGTGGGCGGCTTCGCCGTACAGGTATGGGGTGTCGATGAATCTGGCCCAGACGGGTTCGTCGTCGTGGTCGACGCGGGCGAAGGTCTGTTCGGCCTTGGCCACGGCGGCGGCCGCCGGTGCTGATTCGCCGAGTGCCGCGAGGGCGCGGGCTTCGAGGATGTGCAGGTCGGCGAGGCAGGCGGCGGAGTCGCCGTCGGCGAGTCCGCGGCGGCCGGCGCGGGCGAGCATCAGTGCTTCGCGGGGGTGACCGAGCAGGTTGGCCTGGTCGGACATGCCCGCGAGGACGTGCGCGCCGAGCGCGGAGTGGTTAGCGGCCTGGGCGAGCCGGAGCGCCTGGATGAGGTAGCGCTGGGCGAGGCCATGTTCGCCGTCGTCGTAGGCCATCCACCCGACGAGGTACGACTGCTCGGCGGCTGCCTCGTAGAGCGCCTGCTGCACGTCCGGCTCGTGCTCCCGCTTGAGCAGCGGTAGGACGTAGCTCTGCATGTACTCGACGAGGGCGGTACGGGCGTGGCCGCCGCCGCGCATCACGTCCAGCTCCTGGAAGAGGGCGAACATCTCCCGGATGCCGGCCACCTGCCGCATCCCGATCTGCCGGGGGCCGCGCTCCGTCGATGTTTCGTCGAGGGTGGCGAGCAGCCAGTCCCGGCTCGGTGCCCCGAGCGCGGCGAGTACGAATGGGGCTTTGACGATGTTGCGGCGCGCGACGTCAGCCTTGCCGAGGTCGATGATCGTGTCGACTGTGGTACGCGGATGGTCGGCGTACTGCAGGCCGCGAGCGGCAAGGGTTTCCTCGTCGGTCATGCCGAAGTCTGCCGGGGTGATCCGGCGACGCAGACGTTCACTGAGCGCCCGTGCCAGCAGCGTCGGCACCGGCGGTCGCGGACGTTCGCCGCGCTTTACCCAACGGTGCACCGCCGTGTAGTCGTAGCGCAGGGCAAGCCCTTCGTCCGCCCCGAGGCCGTTGACCCGCCGGGCCAGCCCGGCCCACGAGAAGCCCGCCTCGGTGATGAGCGAGGCCAGAGCATCGTTGGATCCGTTCACGGAGCACCCCTCCCAAGTGACTACCTTGGACGGTACCGGTCAGGCATTGACGCTGCATATGGCCACACGAAGGCTCGAATTTCGCACGGGTGTTCACATGGTGCCGGCGAGGGCGGTCGTCCAGTTGTCTCTGACGTGATGAGGGGATCTCAGTCCTCGCGTTGGGTGGGTCGGTGGATGCGGATCCACTCGGCGACCGCGTCGCGGGACCAGATGCGGCCCGTGGCGAGGACATCCAGCGGTGCGGGGAACGACGGACGGTTGACGATCTCGGATGCCCGCTGGCGGGAGACGCCACCGAGCATCTGCTGGATCTCGGACATCCCGGCCAACCGCATGTCAATGAACGTACGGAGGTGACGACTAGCAGCCCCGTCAACTTGATGCACTTGACACCCGTAAGGGGGATGGGTGATTCTCAGTCGCGCACATCTTCGGAGGAGGGGAGTTAACCGTGACGCAGATGGATGACGACCGTTGGCGGTCGTGTGGGTCGGACTGGGACGACCCGGGAACCGGCCCACTGCAGGTGCCGGTCGACGTACCGCCGCCGGTGCTCATGCCCGACGCCCGGCGCGGTGACGCCGACGTCCGGCCCCGCACCGCTGCCCCGAGGGCGACCGGGCCGGGCAGCGCGCCCGCTGACCTCGGCGACTGCGCCTGATCCGGATTTCCGCAGCTCACGCGGCGGAACCAAGGTCTGCCCCGGTCGCCGTACCGCCAAGGAGGGCTGCGGTGATCGGGGCGGGGGTGCCCCCCGCCCGAGTCGGCAAGGGGCAGGGCCACCCCCATCCACCACGCACACCACCAAAGCAATCACCGCACCACACAGGGGAGGAGCACTGATGATGCGAAGGATCTGGCAACGGATGCGGGTCCGCTGGGGACGCCGGCGGATGGCGTCCACCCCGCCCAGCCGCTGGCCGGCCGGCGGCGACCCCGGCGTGCACCGGGTGCCCGGCACCAACATGCGCTCGGCGGCGTACCGGCCGATCCGGCCCTGGCAGGTGCGCAACCAACGGTTCCGCCCGGTCGGCGTCACGGCCCGCGGCCTCGACCCGGTCGAAGTCGGCGCGTTCCTCGACCGCGTCGCCTACGACCTCGGTGTCCTCTACGCCGAACTCGACCGCACCTGGGAGCAGAACAACCGGATCAAGGACGCGCTGCGCCGCTGGCAGTCCACCCAGGCCGCGATGAACCAGGCCACGATCAACCAGGCCGCCGTCCGGTGACCGAGCCCGACAACCCTGGCGTCACCGTCGTCGACTGCACCACCTGCGACGGCGGTGGCGTCACCTCCCACCGGTGCAGCTGCACCTGGTACGGCGACCATCTCATCGTCGACGACGACCAGTTGACCGCCGGCAACCCGGGCGGTACGGCGTACCGCGACTGTCAGGTCTGTCTCGGCACCGGCACGAACTGCGTGACCTGCGACCGCTGCGCCGGGCTCGGCCGCCGCCGCGCCCAACTCGTCTACACCGTCGCCAACGCCGACACCGCCGCCGTCGCCTCCGTCAACATCGTGCCCGGCGCGCTCGACCCGGTGCACCGCGCCGGCCGCTGGTGGCTCGACCTCGACGCCGTCGTCACCGAACTGGCCGACCGGGTCGGCGCCGACCACCTCTACGACCCGGCTGCACCCGAGCGGGAACTTCTCGTCGGCGGGCTGGTGCTGCCCCGCGACTGGCGACCCGACCTGCCGCAGGCACGGCGGCACGCCCTGGAAGCGGCGGCGATCGCCAACTACACGTACCACCCGTGGCAGCTCTGGCTGGGCCGTACCGCCCCGCCGGACCGCCCCGACCCGGCCCGCCACCTCGGCCGACTCTGCGCCCTCGCCGAACTGCTCTGCCTCGACCTGGTCGTCGAAACCCGGCCCGATCCGTACGGCGACGACCGCTACGGCTGGCAGCTGCGCCTCGAACTGCCCGACACCGGCGTCGGCGACGCGTTCGCCAGCGGTGTCGGCAGCTCCGACAGCCTCGACGCGGCGATCGTCGCCGCCGACGCGACCCGCCTCGCCACCGGGATCGGCGACCGTGGTGTCGACGTACCCGCCCACTACCTGCGCCCCGGCCGACCCGGCCCGCCGATCGGGCCGCCGAAACTCGACCTGGACCAGCTCGAACGCCGCATGATCGCCGACTGCACCTCAGTCGGCACGGGTGAGGCCACCCCTGGCGCGCAGGCCATCTGGCGCGACGGCCGCTGGTGGCACACCAGCCTGCGGGTGGTCGCTGTCGTCGAGGAACTCACCGAACGCACCACCGGCCAGATCTCCCGGCGTACGGTCGACAAGCTCGCCCGCTCGTGGCAGCCGCCGCCGCCCAGCTGGCAGGGGCCGGCGATCCCGTCCGAACCCTGCCCGTACTGCGTACCGGAGCAGGGGTTGCGCCGCTGCGTCTGCACCGTCGGCGCGCCCGCCGCCGACCCGGAGTGCCGCTACTGCGGCGGTGCCGGGCGCAGCGGCCGGTACGCCGCCGGCCTCAGCCGCTGCTTCAGCTGCGGCGACACGCTGCGCATCCGGCACGGTGCCGTCGTCACCGTCACCGACGGGCAGCACTGGGCCCGCCACCTCAACTGGGCACTGCCTGACGAAGCCACCGCCGTGGTGCCGCAGATCGGCAGCCAGCCGGGCGGCAAACCCATCCACCAGGTGCCGCCGCAGTTCCGGCTCCCGTTCCACGTCGGCGACCTGACGGTACGCGGCCAGCCGATCGGCCCGGACCAGCTCGCGCCGCTCGACGAGTACGAGGTCCTGCTGGTGCAGGAGCTGTGGTACGGCCACGTCACCCTCGACCACCCTGGGCAGGACCTGCTGACCGCGTACCTGGCGAACGTCGCCAACGGGCACCCCGGCGGCCGGGTGCTGCTGCACGCCGCCGAGCCGGACGCGCCACCGCTGGCGCGGGTGCTCGCGTTGGCGTACGGGCTGGGGCTGGCGCTGATCGTCACCGTCGCCGACCACCGCAACGACGCCGGTACGCCGTACCGCATGCAGGGGGTGTCGTGGGGTGCGTACCTCGCCGCGCCCGGTGCCGCGATCGGCCTGCGGGCCTACCCGCACCGGCCCACCCTTGGGCACGCGCTCGCCCAGGCCGTCGAGTACGTGTGCGGCGCCACCCGCTCGGCGGTGCCGGTCGATCCGTCGACCGCGATCGCCGTACCGCAGAACGTGCCGCAATGCGTACCGCAGGATGTGCCGACGCCGGCAGCCGACGGCGACCCCGGCGACTGGGTGACGCCTGCCGACCTGGTGCCGTTGCTGTCGTTGCTCGCGGGGTACTACGCCGGCGAGACGGTGATCGTCTCGCTCGCCGCGTCCCACTGTGAGGTGCACGTACGTGAAGGTCCCGAGACCACCCGCCGGGTCGCCACCGCCGCCGACCTGCCAGCCGCCGTCGCCGCCCTGCGTCTGCGCCCACCCGCGACCTGACGACCTGCGGTGGCCCGCGCCCCGAGGTCCTGGTGCCTTGGCGCTCCGAGAGCATTGCTCATGTGGAGGTAACGTCCTGCGTGGACCATGGGATAACGGTACGACCGATCGCTGACCTGGCATACGTACTGCTCGGGCTGTTCTTTCCGGCATCGCACAGGATCGTGATGATCGGCGCGGCGGCGGCAAGCAACATCAAGCCATTGGACGGTTGCAACATGTGATTGTTGTCACCTTGGCTTTACCGTGTGTGCTCCTATGTGGCGGTCTTCCTGTGTTCCCTGAGGCCAGGCCTCGAGTGCTTGAGATCGTCGCTGATGGCCAGTGATCAACGGTGATCGAAGGGTGTTGACATGTGTGGACACCGCGCCGAGTAATTTAACCGCTGGCCAGCTCTCGTTGTCCTTCCAAAGTAAGCGGGGAACAGTGAAGAGACTCGCGAAGGTCGTAACTGTTGCTGTGGGTGGCTTGGTGCTCAGTTTGACCTTGGTGTCGCCGGTGCGCGCTGAGGGAAGTTGGTCGAGTAGTGTGAGCGATGCCCTTACCGGATTCACATCCCGGGACTGGACCGACAACAACAGTGACTCGGCATCGACTCGTACGGTGTGGTCCGGTTGTTCGGTGGTAGCGGGAACCTACCAGAACACTACTCTCGACCTTGCTCGTAACAGGACGTGGCCGCTCCCCGATGTGACATACGGCGAGCGCACCTCGTCGTGTGGAACGTTCAATTGGGGTCGGATGACCGACGTCGGTAGCTACCACTGGACCATCAAGAAGATCAACGGATCGACCTCCGGCTGGCGAGTCAACGTAAACTCGCTGACCACCTACTACTGACCTGATGCCTTGATCATCTAGGATGGGGTGGCAAGTCAGCCATAAGGTCCTGACTTGCCGCCCCATGTCTGCCGTGTTCATGCCTCCAGAGGTTGACCCTGTGCCCGTACTGATCGCGGATTGTTCTTTCCGGTATCGCAAGGACATCCCGGTGTTCCGTGCCCTGACCGTCGAGTTCGAGCCCGGTGCGACCGTGCTGCTCGGCCCCAACGGTGCTGGCAAGTCCACGCTGCTGTCGCTGATCGTGGGGCTGCTGCAGCCCGACGCGGGCACGGTGCGAGTCGGTGACCTGGTCAGCGATGTCCGGCGTACCCGATCGCGGTACCGCCGCTCGGTCGGTTGGCTGCCACAGCACGTCGCCGCGATGCCCGGCCTGAAGGTGCGGGAGCAGGTCGCCTACGCCGGCTGGCTGAAAGGCCTCAACCGCCGTGACGCCTGGGTCAACGCGGCCCGCGCCCTGGGCCGTGTCGGCCTGCAGGACCTGGCGGAACGGCCCAGCAGGGCGCTCTCCGGCGGTCAGCTCCGTCGGGTCGGGATCGCGCAGACCCTCGTCCACGACGCGAAACTGATCGTCATGGACGAGCCGGCCGCCGGGCTGGACCCGCAGCAGCGGCGGGTGCTGCGCGAGGTGCTGAACTCAGTTGTCGGCGACGTTGACCTGCTCGTGTCGACGCACCAGACCGAAGACATCAGCGACATCTACCAGCACGTGGCAGTGCTGGACGACGGTGTCATCCGGTTCCACGGTGAGGTGCCGGCATTCCTGGCGCGGGCCAGGCCTGGCGTCGAGCCGTCCCGGCAGGCCGAGGACGCCTACGTGCAGTTCATCGGCACCGAGGCATGAGCGCGGACGCGCACGGCGCCATGCGGACGATCTACCCCTGGCGTAGCCGCGCCGAGACCTACGTGACCGTGCCGATGCTGGCCCTCGTGCTGTTCCAAGGTGCGGCGGTCGTCGAAACGGCCACGCCCGGCTACTGGACGGCTGCGGTTGCCAAGGCCAACCTGATGCTGTTCATCGTGGTGCCGCTCTGCGCGGTCTGCGCCGCCTGGGAGGGGATGCGGCACCGCAGCGGCGGTATCGACACACAGACCATCGCTCGGCCGATGTGGACAGTCGTTTTCGTTGCGGTCGGCCCGACGCTGGTAATGGGGCTGGCCGGGGTCGTCGCGGCGGTGCTGTCGACCGCCCCTGCCGCAGTCGGCGCGCCCGGCGGTCCGCACCTCGGGCTGGTCGGCGTCTACCTGCTGGTGATGGTAGGGCACACCGTGGTCGGATACGGGCTCGGTCGCTGGCTGCCGCCCGCGCTCGCGTTGCCGGTCAGCCTGGGCGGCTCCTACATCTGGCTGGCCTACCCGGCCGCCGTCGAGCCGTTCTGGATCCGCCACATCAACGGGCTGTCCTTTGAAAGCTGCTGTGCGATCGATCAGCAGCCGGACGCGCGGGCGCTGCTGGCCGCCGCCCTGTTCGCCGTCGGTATCGGCGCAGGCACGCTGGTCGCCCTTGCCGGCGCCCGCCCGGCTCACGTCGGCGGTGCGTTGAGCTTCACCGCGTTGCTAGTGGTCGCGGTCACCGTGGCGGCACCGCTCGGCCCGTCTTCCGGCGGCCCGCGCGCCGGAGCGCCACAGTGCGTCGGGCAACGGCCCACGCTGTGCCTGTGGCCGGAGCAGGAGACGGCCCGGGATGCGATCCATCCGGCGCTGGCGTCGGCGTATCCCCGGCTCGCTGCGGTCGGCGTCACGCTGCCCGAGACGGTGACCAGCCAGGAGAGCAACGCGGCCGACGCTGTCTTCATCGTCCTGCCCGCCGAGTCGGACCCGCAGACGGCGGTGCTGAGTCTGGTCTCCAGCATCGTCCCGGACACCGTGCCCGCCTGCGCGGCCGAGGGGGAGTGGCCCGGTGCCCACAATCGTGCGGCGTTGCTGGTGTGGATGGCGCTGGCGGCCGGCGTACCGGCGTCGGAGCTCGGCCCGGTCGCGCCGCCGGAGCTGATCGACCTGGCGGTACGGGTGCGTCAGCTCGACGAGGACCGGCAGGCTGCCTGGTACCGAGCCAACCTCGCGCCGATGGCTGACTGCACCACCGTGCCGCGCCTCGACCCGGAACTTTTCGCGTCGGACGATCCGCAGTGATCTGGTGGTGGCGTACCCGCGCCCTGACGACGGTGACCGTCGCGTACGCCGCGAGCCTGGCCGCCGCGACGGTGATCGGCGGTGAGGTGCTGCCGCTGCCCAGCCTGGCCGGGGCGTTGCTGGTGCCGGTTGTGTTCGCCCTGCTGCTGCCGCTTGTCCCGATCGTCGTCCTCTGGCACGGCATCGACCGCAGCAGCGGTGACCTGGACACCACGGCGGTACGTTCGGTGGCCGCCCGCGACCTCGGTGTCGCCGCGGCGATGACGCTGATGACCGCGGTTGCAGTCGGCGTCGCCTCGGCGGTCGGCTGGTGGCAGCTCGGCCCCGGCTACCTGCGTAATCTCATCGGCTGCCTCGGGTTGGCCCAGATCGTCGCCCCGTTCGTCGGCGCACGGCTTGCAGCGGTGGTGCCGGTCGGCGCGGTGATCGTCAGTGCGCTGTTCGGCACCGGTGACGGTGGTCTGGTGCGTTGGTGGGCGTGGCCGATCGCCGATGCCTCCTCCGGGCCGGCCTTCGCCCAGGCCGTACTGCTGCTGGTGGTCGGTGCGGCAGTGGCGGTGTGGCGGTTCAGCCGAGGCTGGCCTGCCAGGCTAGGCGGATGGCGAGCAGGCCGATGATGCCGTTGCCGACCAGCGCCGTCACCAGCCGGCGCGTGGGCTGGCGAGCGCGCGGCCGAGAAGCGCGCCACCAGATGCCAGCAGGACCTGCCAACTGGCCGCTGCGACGAACACCGCTGCGACGAGTAGCAGGCTGCTGGTCGAATCTGCCGCTCCGCCCTGGTGGCCGACCACGAGAGCGGCGAAGTAGACGATGGTCATCGGGTTGAGCAACGTCAGCCCGACGAAGGCGGCGTACGTCCGGGCGATCGACCGCGCCGGTGCCGACTGCGGCGCTTCGGTCGCCGCTCGACGGGCCTGCATCGCTACGACGATTCCGCGTACCGCGTTCGCGGCGAGCACCACGGCGGCGGCTGCCCGCAGGATGCCGGTCGCCGGGTCGAGCAGTCGGGCGACGGCCGCGCCGTGCCGCAGCGACACCTGAGCAGAGACGGTGACGATCAGGACCCGATCGCGTCGACCGGGACCGCGATGCCGTAGCCGGCGAGCAACCCGGACGTCAGCGCGTCGAACACGTCAGGCCTATGTCGACCGACGTGCCGGGCCACAACCGGTTAGTGCCGCGCCGGGCCGGGCCGGGCCGAGCCAGGTCAGCGGCGGGTGGCGGCCAGCGCTCCGGCAGGCCGCCGAGCGTCACCGCGGCGACGGCACCTGCCATGAACAGGCCAGCGGTCGTGGTGCCGGCCGCGAGCAGCGCGAGTTCGACGCTGCGCCGGGCCAGAGACTGGCGACGATGGCGACCGTCAGGTAGTTCCAGCCCGAGTACCACCACTGGCGGCGTGGGCTGCCCTTGAAGCAGGGGAGCAGGAAGCCGAGGATCGCGGTGCCCGTCCACGCCGGCTGACGGTAGCAACGGCCTACCACCACCGCTGACCGGTCAGCTGATGGGGGTGCCGGATGTAGCCGCTGCCCAACGGGCGAGGGCTTCGCCGACCCGGTGGAAGCCATCGCCGACGGCGCTGAACGCGTAGCTGCCGTCGGCAAGGCGCTGGATCAGGCCGCGCCGCTCCAGGTCTGCCAGGCGCTGGGTGAGGGTGACCTGGTTGACCCCGGTGTCGCGGGTCAGGTCGGTGAAGCGGCGCGGCCCGACCAGCAGTGCGCAGTGCAGCTCAAGCATCCAGCGTTCCTGCATCAGTGACAGCAGGTCGTCGAGTTGGTGGTGGCGGGTGTCCGGGTCGCTGGTGTCGCCGGCCCAGGCCGCCATTTCGGCGAGCACCGGGCGCAGTCCGGTGCCGGTCGGCGTCAACGCGTAGCGGGTGCCCGGTGGGGTGGTGTCGATCACCGTACGGGTGACGATGCCGGCGGCCTCCAGCTCGCCGAGCCGGCGGGCGAGAGTGCTCGGCCCGATCGCCGGGACCGCCCGGCGCAGGTCGTTGAAGCCGGCCGGTCCGTCGAGCAGCGCGTGCACGATGTGCAGCGTCCAGCGCCCCCGCAGCCGACCCACGGCGGCCAGCAGTACGTCCTGCTCGACCTGCACGTCGCCACTGTATCCAGCGGCACACTTGTTAAAGGTCAGTAGCTAGTACTATTTTTTTAGTCATGACTGAGTCAACGAAGCGGGCCCTGGTCACCGGTGGCACCGGCGGCATCGGCCTGGCCACCGCCCGTGCCCTGGCCGGCCACGGCTACGCCGTCACGATCGTCGGGCGCGACCAGCAGCGGGGCGACGCCGCCCGCGACCAGGTGAGCGCCGCCGCCACGGGCTCCCGCTCCGCCGCTGGTCCGGTACCCGCCCGGTTCATCCGGGCCGACCTCTCCGCACTGTCCGCCGTCCGCGCCCTGGCCGACGACACCCGCGCCGCCGGCCCGCTCGACCTGCTGGTCAACAACGTCGGCGGGATCTACCGGCAGCACTGGCACACTGTCGACGGCATCGAGGCGACCTTCGCCATGAGCCACCTCTCCGGCTATCTGCTCACCGAGCTGCTGGTCGACGACATGATTGCCGCCGGGCACGGCCGGATCGTCAACCTCACCTCGGGCGCGATCCGGCTCGCCGACCGCACCCCGCTGGACCGGGTCGAGATGGCCGGGCGCTACTACGGCTTTCCTGCGTACGGGCGGGCGAAGCTGGCCAACCTCGCGTACACGATGGGTCTGGCCGACCGACTCGCCGGCACCGGCGTCACGATGCTCGCCGCCGACCCGGGGGCCAGCGCGACTGACATGGGCCGGTCGATGCGCGCGGACCTGTTCCCGATGCCAGCCCGGCTGGCCTTCCCGCTGATCTACCTCAACCTGTTCCGGGCCAGCGCGACCGATGCCGCCCGCAGCTCCATCGCCGCCGCCACCGCCGACCTGCCCAGCGGTACGGTGCTCGGCCCGAAGGGCACCCCGGTGCGCCCGGACGCGCGGGCCACCGACCCGACGGTCATCCAGACTGTCACCGCGCTCAGCCAGGCGACCTGCGCCTCCACTCACACCGACAGCCGGTCAGCGACTGCGGGACAGGATGCGCTGCCCGAGTAGCGTCACGTGGACCAGGTCGGCGGTCTCGTCCGTACCGTCGCCGGTCTCAGCTCCAGGGTGTCGTGTTCGGCAGGTCGGCGGCCGTCAACCGGCTGCTGCCCGACCTGGCGGCCCGGCCGCAAGCGGCTGCGGCTATTCGGCGACTGTGAGCTCGACACCGGTCAGCTTCTCGCTCTCCGTCCACAGCCGGCCAGCGGTGGCTGCGTTGTCGGCCGCCGGGCTGCGACGCGCGGCGACCGGCGGGCCGACCATGTCGAACAGCCGGCCCGGCCCCCAGTAGCTGCCACCGTCGACCGCCGGGTCGGTGGCGGCGCGCAGCGTCGGCAGCGCTCCGTCGCGCGGCCTCATCGCAATCAACCGGCTGACGGCGGTGACGAAGCCACCGGTGTGCCGGGCCAGGTCGGTGGCGGTCCACCCGGGATGGGCAGCGGTCGCCAGTACGGGAGACCCGGCTCCGGCCAGCCGACGTTGCAGCTCCAGGGTGAACAACAGGTTGGCGAGTTTGCTCTGCCCGTACGCGGCCCACCGCCGGTAGCGACGCCGCTGCCAGTTCAGGTCGGCGAAGTCGATCCGGCCGGCGCGGTGGGCGTTGCTGGCGACGGTGACCACCCGGGCGTTGGCGCCGGCTTGCAGCAGCAGTGGCAGCAGCCGACCGGTGAGTGCGAAGTGGCCGAGATGATTGGTGCCGAACTGCAGCTCGAAGCCCTGCCGGGTGCGCCGCAACGGGGTCAGCATCACCCCCGCGTTGTTGATCAGCAGGTCAAGCCGGTCGTGGTCGGCGTGCATCGCCTCGGCGAACTCGGCCACCGAGTCGAGGTCGGCCAGGTCGAGCCGGGCGCAGCGCACCGTGCCGACCGGTTGCTCGGCGCGGATCCGGTCGGCCGCGGTGCCGGCCCGTCCGGCATCCCGGCAGGCGAGCACCACGTGGGCGCCTCTGGCGGCGAGCATCCGGGCGGTCTCGAAGCCGATGCCGGAGTTCGCGCCGGTGACGACGGCGGTCCGGCCGCTCTGGTCCGGCAGGTCGTCGAAGGTCCACGGTGTCATCGTCACTCCCGGGTCAGGGCCTCGCCGCCGGCGAACACGATCGTCACGGCGGTCTGCATTCCGTTTCGGTACTCGTCGACCGACGAGAGCTTGTGTTTCAAGCCGAACGAGGTGGCGTGCAGGTGCTCGGCCAGGTCCCGGGCGGACAGGCCGGCTGTCCGCCAGCGGTCGGCGACCCCGCTGTCGGCCAGGACCTGCTCGACCCCGTCGACCAGCCCGCGCTCGATCCGCTCGGCCAGCGAGCAGCGCAGCGTGGCCGCGGTGTTCAGCAGCTCCTCGAAGTTGCCGTGCACCGCGGCCCCGACCGACGGGCCCTGGCACGCTTCGAACGCGGCGAGGATCCGCCCGGGCGGGTCGAGGTCGTCGCGGGCGAAGGCCGCCCGGGTCGCCGCGCACACGCCGGTCACCATCCGGTCCACGGCGGCGACGAACAGCTCGTCCTTGGTCTTGAAGTGCAGGTAGAGCCCTTGCCGGGAGATGTCGGCCGCGCGGGCCAGGTCGTCCATCGAGGTCTTCCGGAACCCGTACCGGATGAACACGTCGATCGCGGCGTCGGCGATGGTGTCCCGTCGGGTACTGCCCGGCGTCACGCCGGGCGCTCCGTACGTCCCAGTGCCGAGAACGGGTACGCCACCCCGGTCAGCTGTTCGCTCTCGGACCACAGTCGGCTGGCCATGACGGTGTCCTTGGCCCGTGCGGAGCTGCGGGCCGGCGCGGGTGGCCCGGAGGCGCCGAACCGGCGGGCCGGACCCCAGTAACTGCCGGCGGCGGCCTGCGGATCGGTCGCGGCGCGCAGGCTGGGCAGTGCCCCGGCCGGTGGTCGCATCCGAATCATCCGCTCGACCCGCGACCGGCTCTCGCCGGTGGACCGGCCCTGGTGGCGGCCGATCTCGGTCGAGGTCAGGCCGGGATGGGCGGCGACGGCCCGCACGGTCGACCCGGCCTCGGTCAGCCGGCGCTGCAGTTCCAGGGTGAACAGCAGGTTGGCGAGTTTGCTCTGCCCGTACGCGGCCCACGGCCGGTAGCGGCGTTGCCGCCAGTTGAGGTCGTCGATGTCGATGCCGCCGGTCCAGTGGGCCAGGCTGGAGACGGTCACCACCCGGGCCGCCGGTGCCGCGTCGAGCAGCGGCAGCAGTTCGCCGGTGAGCGCGAAGTGGCCGAGATGGTTGGTGCCGAACTGCAGTTCGAAGCCCTGCCGGGTGCGTCCCAGCGGCGGTGCCATCACGCCGGCGTTGTTGATCAGCAGGTCGAGCCGGTCGTGGTCGGCGCGGTAGGCGTCGGCGAACGCGGTGACCGAGTCGAGGTCGGCCAGGTCCAGCTCGGCCCCGGTCACTGTGCCGGCCGGCTGACCGGCCCGGATCCGGTCCAGCGCCGATTCGCCCCTGCCCTTGTCCCGGTAGGTCAGCACCACGTGTGCGCCTTTGCCGGCGAGCATCCGGGCGGTCTCGAAGCCGATGCCGGTGTTCGCCCCGGTCACCACCGCGACCCGGCCGGTCTGGTCGGGAATGTCATCGAATGACCATGCAGCCACGCTGACCCCTCGCTTCTCCGTCTACTTGACAGGCGAGACAAGCTTTACGCGATGCACTCAATCTGTCAAGTATGCTGATCAGGAGCGGGCTCGAAGAGCAGTCGGATCACCGGGCCGGCGAGCGCCGCCGGGTCGTCGTCTGCGTCGTGCGGCAGCGCCCCGGACAGCCACAGGGTCGCGAAGCCGTGCACGATCGACCAGGCCGCCAGGCGGGCGTTGTCCCGGTCGCCGGCCGGCACCCGGGCGTCGTCCAGGCTGGCCCGTAGCGCGCGGCCGGCCCGTTGTCGCGCGGTGACCAGCTCCGGCGCGTCGAAGTTCAGCAGGCTCGGTTGGAACATCACCTCGAAGTGCGCCCGGTGGGACGCGGCGAACCGCACGTACGCCTGGCCGGCGGCGAGGATGTCACCGCCGGCCGCCGCCAACTGGGTCGCCAGCAGGTCGAGGCCCTCGGTGGCGATCGCGGTGAGCAGGCCGGTCTTGTCGCCGAAGTGGTGCGTCGGGGCGGCGTGCGAGACCCCCACCCGTCGAGCCAGGTCGCGCAGGCTCAGCGCCGCCACCCCGGATTCGGCGATCGCCTCGGCGGCGGCGGTCAGCAGGGCTCTACGCAGGTCGCCGTGGTGGTACGGCTGTTGCCGCATCGCGCCTCCCGTTATCTTTCCGTTGACAAGATGCTACCCGGAGCGGCTATCTTGTCAGTGACAAGATAGCGGGCGCGTGCAGTTCCGACCCCGAGGAGCACCCCTGATGAGTACGGCGGACCGATGGCTGACCGTGATCGCGCTGGTCAGCGTCCCGACGGTGATGTTCGGCGGCTACTCGTTGATGCGGCTGGCCGCCGCCCGAAAACTGACCGACTTCCAGTTGTCGCTGTTCCGGGCCGGCCACGCCCACGCCGGTGTGCTGCTGGTGCTGACCCTGACCGCACTGAGCATCGCCGCCCGCGCCGGACTGTCCGACCCGTACACCTGGGCGGTCGGCGCGCTGCTGGCCGCCGGCACGATCAGCCAGTCCGGCGGCTTCTTTCTGCACGCCGGGATCGGCCGCCCCGGACAGTGGTCGGTCGGCAACACCCTGACCGTGCTCGGCGCGGGGCAGCTCACCGTCGCGCTGCTGCTGCTCGCGTACGCCGTCGCAACCAGCTGACCTGCCGGTACGCCGACCGTAAGACTTTCGCAAGAGATCAACTACGGTCGGCCGGGCGCTGCCGCCGTAGGCTGATCCGCGTGTGGAAACGACTCCTTGCCAACCCGTTGAGCTGGCTGCTCGCCGTCGTCGTAGCCGCCGGACTCGCGTTCGGCGGCTACTGGTACCAGCCGTGGAAACTGTTCACCGACGACGTGGTCGACGAGGCGCTGCCGCAGGTGCAGATCGCGGCGACCGGCACCCCGGCACCGGACCCCGCCGCTTCCGGGTCCGCGTCGCCCGGGTCCGCATCGCCCAGCGCCGCACCGGCCAGCCCGTCACCGGCCGGGAACCGGTTGCTGGCCTCCGGCGAGTTCGTCACCCACGAGCACGAGACCAGCGGCACCGCCCAGGTCGTCGAGCTGGCCGACGGCCGCCGTCAGCTCGTGTTCCGCGACTTCGCCACCTCCAACGGCCCGGACCTGCGGGTCTGGCTCTCCGACCAGCCGGTGCTGGACGGCCGCGACGGCTGGTTCGTCTTCGACGACGGGCAGTGGGCCGAGCTGGACCGGCTCAAGGGCAACCGGGGTGACCAGGTGTACGAGATCCCCGCCGACGTCGACCTGACCAGCCTGACCAGCGTCTCCATCTGGTGCAAACGCTTCTCGGTGTCGTTCGGGGCAGCCGAGTTGACCGCCTGACAGCCATGGCCGCGCCCACCACCGGCGGACCGTCCCTACGGGTGCTCGTCGTCGACGACGATCCCACCGTGTCCGATGTGGTCCGCCGGTACCTGGAACGAGCCGGCTACCAGGTCACCCGCGCCGCCGACGGGGTCGCCGCGCTGGCCGCGGTCGACCAGTGCCGGCCCGACCTGGTGGTACTGGACCTGATGCTGCCAGGGTTGGACGGGCTGGAGGTGTGCCGGCGGCTGCAGCGGCAGGCCAGCGGCGTACCCGTGATCATGCTGACCGCACTTGGGGAGGAGGCCGACCGGGTGATCGGCCTGCAGCTCGGTGCCGACGACTACGTCACGAAGCCGTTCTCGCCCCGGGAGCTGGTGCTGCGGGTACAGTCGGTGCTCCGCCGCTCCGGGCCGCCCCCCGGCCCGGTCGGCGGTGAACCGCCGGTGGTCCGCGACGGCGAGCTCGCGCTGGACACCAGTCGGCGGTCGGCCCGGCTCGGCGACAGCGAGCTCGCGCTGACCACCCGTGAGTTCGACCTGCTGCTGCACCTGGTCCGCCATCCGGCGAAGGCGTTCCGCCGGGAGGAACTGCTCGCCCAGGTGTGGGGCTGGAACTTCGGTGACCAGTCCACCGTGACAGTCCACGTGCGACGGCTGCGCGAGAAGGTCGAACGGGATCCGGCCCGACCCCTACGGATCGTCACCGTCTGGGGCGTCGGCTACCGCTACGAACCGGCGGCCGGCAATGCCTGACCTGCCCACCGGCGACGTCCTCGCCGTGTTCGCCATCGGGCTGGGCGCGTCACTGCTGATCGGTGTGCCGGGCGCGGTCGCGCTGCGGCTGCTGCGCCGGCACAGCATCGTCGTGCACCTGACCGTCCTGCTCACCGTCACCGTACTGGCGGTCCTCGCCGGCGTCGTCGGCGCGGCCCAGGCGATGTTCCTGTCCGTCCACGACCGGGACGTGGTGCTCCTGGTGCTCGCCGCGTCCGGAGCGGTCAGCCTGGCCGTCGGCTGGTGGCTGGGTGCCCGGCTGGCCCGGCAGGCGGTCTGGGCCGACCAGCTGCGTCAGCGGGAACGCCAGGCCGAGGCGAACCGGCGGGAACTGGTCGCCTGGGTGTCGCACGACCTGCGGACGCCGTTGGCGGGGCTGCGGGCCATGGCCGAGGCGCTTGAGGACGGCGTCGTCGCCGACCGGGCCACCGTCGCCGACTACCACCGGCGGATCCGGGCCGAGACCGACCGGATGACCCAACTCGTCGACGACCTGTTCGAACTGTCCCGGATCAACGCCGGCGCGTTGCGGCTGTCGCTGCGCCGGGTGCCCCTCGCCGAGGTGGTCTCCGACGCCCTGGCGTCGGCCGAGCCGCTGGCCCGGGCGCGGGGCATCCGGCTGGTCGCCGCCGAACGCGGCTGGCCGTCGGTCACCGCCAGCGAGCCGGAACTGGCCCGGATCATCGGCAACCTGCTTCGCAACGCGATCCGGTTCACCCCGTACGACGGGGTGGTGCAGGTCAGTGCGGGCCGCGACGGCGGTGCCGCCTGGCTGGCGGTGCACGACACCTGCGGCGGTATTCCCGAGGCGGACCTGCCGAGGGTGTTCGACGTGGCGTTCCGGGGCGAAACAGCGCGCAGCCCCGCTCCCGCCGGCCCGCCCCGAGCGGGGTCGCCGATCGGGCCGGCGTACCTGCCCAATTGGGCCGGACCCCGTCCCGAGCCGCCGCCGGCCGGCGGCGGGCTCGGCCTGGCGATCGTGCGCGGCCTGGTCGAGGCGCACGGTGGTCGGGTCGAGGTAGCCAACGCCGGCCCCGGCTGCCGGTTCCTCGTCCACCTGCCCGCCGCCGGTTGACCCTCGCACACGGTCAGCCGACCGGCAGGTCCCGCCGCCGCAGCCCGATCATGCCGGCGGCGGAGCCGGCCGCCAGCAGCGCCAGGACGACCAGCGGTACGGCCGACACCTGCCCGCCCGGCAGGCTCGGCAGATGCGTGAACGGGGAGAGATCGCGCAGCGGCTGCGGCAGTTGCAGCAGCGCACCGAACAGGTCGAGCCCGTCCAGCGCGGTGCTGCGGCCGTACCGCTTGGTCAGGACCCCGACCTCGATCGCTGTTTCCGTGACCAGAAATCTACGTAGCGTTCGCAAGGTGGTCAGTGAAGAGCCCGTCACCAGCGGGCATCACGCGTTGAATCGGGCCTGGCGTTGCAATGGCGGTTGCGGTCAACGCAACGATCAGTCAGGATGTGTTGCAATGAATTGAGACCGAACGCAGCGGAGGGCGGGGGGCGGATGCCCGGCGGACGGTTGACCTATCAGGACCGGCAGCGCATCGAGCAGGCGCTCGCCGACGGCGCCGGCTACGCCGAGATCGCCCGCCGGCTCGACCGGCCGACCTCCACGATCAGCCGGGAGGTCGGGCGCAACGGCGGGCCGGGCGGCTACCGGGCCACCGCCGCGCACCGGGCCACCGCGCACCGGGCCCGCCGTACCGGCCCGGTCACACGGCCACCGGCCGACCAGGCCACCGGGTACGGCCGGGACACGGCCGCCGTGCAGGCCTTCGAGCAGCAGTTCGCCGCCCTGATGATCCAGTCCGGCTTCCCCCGGATGACCGCCCGGGTGCTGGTCAGCCTCTTCGTCAGCGACGGCGGTTCACTCACCGCCGCCGAGCTGGTCGACCGGCTGCGGGTCAGCCCGGCGTCGATCTCCAAGTCGATAGCCTTCCTGGAGCGGATCGGCTTCGTCGCCCGGCGACGCGAGCCGGGGCAGCGGCGCGACCGCTACGCCGTCGACGACGGCCTGTGGTACCGGGCCTGGTCGCTGCGGGTGCACGTCTTCCGGACCTGGGCGGACGCGGCGACCCACGGTGCCGCCGTACTCGGGCCGGACACCCCCGCCGGGGACCGGCTGCAGTTGATGGGCGAGTTCTTCGGGCTGGTCTGCCGGGACGTCGAGCGGATCACCGCCGAGTGGCAGGCGTTCCTGTCCACCCGCGGTCTGCCGCCGCAGCCGGATGCGCCCACCGCCGTCGCGGAGCCGGTCCGGTGACCGGCGAACCGGTCCGGCCCCGTGCCGGCCTCACCCGACGGGTGGTCGGCACCGGCCTGCTCGGCGGTATCGTGGCGCTGGTGACCACCGGCTGCACCGAGTCGAGCGCCGAGACCGGGTACCGGGTGCTCATCTACAGCCGCACCACCGGGTACCGGCACGATTCCATCCCGGCCGGTGTCGAGGCCGTCGGCGAACTCGGCGCGGAGCACGGCTTCGCCGTCGACGCCACCGAGGACCCGGCCGTCTTCACCCCGGACAACCTGAGCCGGTACGCCGCCGTCGTCTTCCTCAACACCACCGGCGACGTGCTCGACGACGCCGGCCGGGCCGCGTTCGAGGGCTACATCAACGGTGGCGGCGGATTCGTCGGCGTGCACGCGGCCGCCGACACCGAGCACAACTGGCCGTTCTACGGCGAACTTGTCGGGGCGTACTTCGCCCAGCACCCGCCGGTGCAGCCGGCCACCGTCGAGGTCGTCGACCGGACCCACCCGGCCACCGCGCACCTGCCGACCCGCTGGGCGCGCACCGACGAGTGGTACGACTACCGGACCCGGCCGACCGACGCCCGGATCCTCGCGGTGCTCGACGAAACCAGCTACACCGGCGGGCAGATGGGGCAGCCGCACCCGCACGCCTGGTGCCGGACGTACGCCGGCGGCCGCACCTTCTACACCGGCGGCGGCCACACCGTCGAGGCGTACGCCGAACCGGCGTTCCGCGCCCACCTGCTCGGCGCGATCCGCTGGGCCGCCGGCCGGCCGCCGACCGACGTGGGCCGGTCGGCCGACGAAGCCGACTGGGATGTCACAGGGTGACGGCCGTGGCCCGGGCTCATCCGGACGGCCAGCGCTGACCTCCGAAGGTCGGTAACTATCCAAGATCTGATTGAACACGGAGTGTGACGTGGCGCACGCTGCAGACCGGTCCGAGTCCGGCTGCAGCAGCCTCCGAGGAGGAGCGCGTGTCAGAGCCAGTCCGTGGAGATCTCCCCGTCGTCCGTACCGTCCTGACCAGTCTTGCCGCGTCGGCCGCTCAGCGTGCCACCGCCGATCTGCCCCGCGACACCCGGCTGGTGCACCGCCGTGACGAACGCGAAGAGCTCCTCGCCGGCCGGTTCGTCGACAGCCGCACCGGGCTGACCCCGACCCGCAGAGTCGGCCCGTACCGCACCCCCGGCGGCGTCGACGTCTGGTACGAAACGTTCGTCGCCGCCCGCCGGCTCCAGGTCCGCGAGGCCGGTGCCGCCGCACCCGCGTTCGTGGTCACCCAGGCCCGGCCGCCGACCGTGCAACGTACCGGCACCGTCGTCGACATCGAAGCCGGCACCGTCTGGATCCGCGGCGACCTGTTCGGCGGGCTGCCCGTCGACGCGTACGCCGGGCTGCTCGTCACCGGTGGGACGCTGACGCTGGGCACCGCGACGGTACCGGGCGACGTCGTCGAGGTGCCCGCGCCGCTGAGCGCCGTACTGCGACTCGACCCCGCACCCGACCCGCCGCCGGCCGGCGGCGTCGGCGGCTGCCACAGCGCCGGGACCGCCAGCACCCTGCCCACCTCGGTGACCTTCCGCTTCAGGTCCGGCGTAGTCGAGATCGTCGGCGACCCCGGCGCCGCCACGGCCTGGGGACAGCAGTTCCGGTTCGGCCCGGCCACCGGGGACCGGACGTTCGTCGAACAGCTCTGGACGCTGATGCTCGGCTACACCGTCGAACCGACCACCGTGGACGCCACCGGAGTCGGTGCCGACCCGGCCGGCAACCCGTTGACCGACTTCACCGGCACCGGCACCATCCGCGACGCCGGGCTCGGCCTGCCGGTCGTCGTCGTCACCGACCCGGCGATTCTCGGCGAGGCGTCCACTGCGGCGACCTGGCTGCTGCGGGTCACCGGCCTGGCCGCCCGCTGGTACGCCCCGGACCCGCGGGAACACCCGCTGGACAGCGCGTGGATGGTGATCGGTGCCAGACCGCGCCCACCCCGGCGCTGCTCGGCCGGCTGGCCGGCGCGCTCGACCTGGTCGCCGACGGCCCGACTCTGCTCGGGGCGCCGGGGGAGTGGGTGGTGTTCGGCTGCGCCGGGCTCGGCCACCACCTCGCCCCGGATGGCGGCAGCGTCGAGTTCACCGATCCGACCGAACTCGCCGGACGGTGGCTGCACGCCGTACAGGCGGTGGTGGACCGGGACTGGACGTGGCGCGGCGCCGGCTCACCGACGCTGACGCTGCGGCGCACCGTACGGCTGCCGGACGCCCCCGATGCACCGCAGACCGTCACCGACGTCGGCGTGATCGAACTGGTCGACTCGGTCAACGTGCAGGCCGGCACCGGCGACCCCGATCGCGGCTTCGTCCGGATGGTCTTCCTCGACGCGGTGGCGGCACCGCTGGGTCCCGACGGGCTGCCGTACGAGCCGCAGGTCGACTACGACCTGGAGTTCCGCCTCGAAACCGGCGAGGTGGTGCGGCAGGTGATCTCGTCGACGCTGCCGATCGTCACGCCGCCGAGGCAGGTGCCCCGGGTGGTCGCCGCCGGCATCGCGCTCACCCCGTACGGCACCGACGCGTCGTACGCGGCGACCACGCCCCGGATCCGGCGACTCTGGCTGGAGTTCGTCGAACCGCTGGCCGACCCGCGTGACGCCTACTTCGTCCGGCCGTTGACCGTCACCCCGGACCCGATGCTGCTGCCCGACACCGAACCGGTCGCCGACCCGGCCACCGTGCCGACCCTGCCGCTGGACCCGGAACCGGTCCGGGTGATCACCCCGGGCCAGGTGCAGGACCTGGCGGGATACGCCACCATGCAGCGCCTCGAACCGGCGGCCGACAGCGACCGGCACTTCCTGGTGCCGCTGCCGCCCAACACCGACCCCGGCTCGCCGGAGCTGTTCTCGTTCTACACCTACGAGATCCGCGTCGGCCACGACTGTGGCCCGCTCGACGATCCGCTCTGGTCCACCGCCCAGGGCCGGTACGGCGAGCCACTGACCTTGGAAGGGGTGGCGCATCCGGCACCGGAGCTGGCCGCCACGGTGCTCGCCGAACCGGACGGTGCGGTGCGGGTCCGGGCCCCGTACGCCGTCCCGTACCTCGGGCTGCGCCGGGTGTTGCCGGACCCGCCGAACACCCAGCTGTGGGCGGTGCTCTACGCCCGGGTGATGCAGGCCGACGCGAGTACGCGGCGCAACGTGCAGGTCGGCCTGCGCCCGTTGTGGTTACCCCGACGACAGCCCGGTCCACGTTCGGTGCCGTTGCCGGTGGAGGGGGAGACGACCTGGTCGGGGGCGGACGTGCGGGCGGCACTGGAGGCGGCCGGGTTGCCGCCCGGGCTACCGGTCAGCGTGCTCGTCGTCGAGGTGCTGCCGGAGCCGAACGGAAGCTTCGCCGACCCGCTCGGCGGCGACCTGGGCCAGGTCCGGATCCTGCGGACGTCGCCGCTGTCCGCCGTCGACCGCGACTGCTGCGTGTCGTGACACCGGCCGTCCGCCAGGCCGGTGCTTGGCGGTAGGAGCGGAGTCTCCGGGCCCGGTCAGCCGTCGGCGTCGGCAGCCGGCCCGGGAACTCCGCAGCTTGCGGGTTCATCCGGCCGTGCAGCTGACGTTGCCGGGTGGCTGGCTGGTGCTGCTGGTGGTGCAGTGGGTCGATGCTGCTCGGCCCAGTCAGTCCCAGGCTTGGCCGAGGGCGTGCAGTTGGTCGGCGTACTCGATGCGGTCCGGCCACGTCGTCGGCCAGGCCGCCGTTCCGTACGCCGCGCCGAGGAACGCCCCGGCCAGACAGGCGATCGAGTCCGAGTCACCGGAGGTGGCCGCCCCGCGGGCCAACCCGCCCACCGGGTCGTCGGCATGCCACAGCGCGCAGAGCAGCCCGGTGGCCAGGGCCTCCTCCGCGATCCAGCCCTCCCCGGTGACCCGGCAGGCGTCGCCGCCGTCGTCCCCGGCCGCCAACGCCGAGTCGAGCCGGTCCAGTGCGTCGAGACACTCATCCCAGCCCCGGGAGATGAACCCCGTCGGACTGTCCGTTCCCGGCCGCTGCCACAGCGGGCCGAGCCAGTCGTCGCGGTACACCTCCCGCTGCCCGCGACAGTGCTCACGCAGCAGGCCCGGCAGCGCCGGTAGCGGCGTACCCGCGCGCAGCAGCCGGACCGCGACGGCGGTCAACTCGCTCGCGGCCAGCGCGGTCGGGTGTCCGTGGGTCAGCCCGGCCTGCAGTTGCGCGACGCCGGCCACGGTGTCGTCGTCGTAGGCGTCGACCAGACCGACCGGGGCGACCCGCATGTTCGCCCCGCAGCCCTTCGACCCGGCTACGGTGGCCTGCTGCCAGGCCACCCCGGTGGCCAGTTCGCCGCAGGCCCGCAGGCAGGTCATCCCCGGGGCCCGGTTGTTGTCCGGGCTGGCCGCCCAGGCCAGGAACCGGGCCCGGAGCAGCGGTTCCAGCCCGTCCGGGGTGGCGGCCGGGGCGTCATGCAGCGCCCAGCCGACCGCGAGGGTCATCTGGGTGTCGTCGGTGACCAGCGCCGGCTCGCCGGTCAGCTCACGCGGCCCGGCCTGGCCGTACCGGTGGTGGATCTCGGCGACCGTCAGAAACTCGGTCGGCTTGCCGAGTGCGTCACCGTACGCCAGCCCGAACAGGCACCCGGACGCCCGGTCACCCGCCGCGCTACCCACCGCCGTGTCACCCACCGCGACCTCCCCCGTCTCGTCCCGGTCGGCAGGCTAGTCGGGCCGGTCAACCGGCGTGCGTCCCACCCTCGGCACCCGGCACGACACCGGACGCCAGCAGATGCGCGCTCAACGCGCCGTCGATCGACGGCACCCAGACGTTCTGGCAGTACTGGAGCGTCCGGCAGCAGAAGCGAACCGGCGGCACCATCACCACCGCCAACCACTTCGACGCCTGGGCGCGCGCCGGGATACAGCCCGGCTCCAACCACAGCTACCAGGTGATGGCGACCGAGGGCTACCAGAGCCAGGGGAGCTCCGACATCAACGTCTGGGGGGCAGCAGCGGCAACCCCGGACCGTCCCCGACCGGCAACCCTGGCAACCCGGGTGACCCGGGCCAGAGCAACTGCACCGCCGTGCTGTCGGCCGGCCAGCAGTTCGGCGACCGGTTCAACCTCAACGTCTCGGTGCAGAACGTCAGCAACTGGACGGTCACCCTCAGCCTGCACGGCGGACAGAGCCTGCAGAACAGCTGGAACGCCTCGGTCAGCGGCACGACCGGGAACATCACCGCCAGGCCGAACGGTAGCGGTAACAACTTCGGAGTGACGATCATGCACGGCGGCAACTGGACCTGGCCGACGGTCACCTGTCGAACATGACCCCGACCGACCGTCGATAGCAACCACTGTCGACAGGAAACATCGTGGGCGGGTCGACCCTGCTGGGAGGGTCGGCCCGCCCCGGTGCGCGCCCCGGTCGCCCATCCGGTGGTCAACCCTTGACGCAGACCACCTGCCGCAGGTGCGCCACCACCTCGACCAGGTCGGCCTGCTCGGCGAGCACCTGGTCCAGGTCCTTGTACGCCGCCGGGATCTCGTCGACCACACCGGCGTCCTTGCGGCACTCCACCCCGGCGGTCTGCTCGGCCAGGTCGTCGACGGTGTAGGTCTTCTTCGCCTTCGACCGCGACATCCGCCGACCCGCACCGTGCGACGCCGAGCAGTACGCCGCCTCGCTGCCCCGACCCCGCACGATGTAGGAGCCGGTCCCCATCGACCCGGGGATGATGCCCAGTTCGCCCCGCCCGGCCCGGATCGCCCCCTTGCGGGTCACCAGCAGCGGCACCCCGTCGTAGACCTCCTCGGCCACGTAGTTGTGGTGGCAGGAGATCGGCTCGTCGAAGCGGACCGCCGGCACCGCCGTGCGCAGCACCCGGCAGAGCAGCGCCAGCATGACCGCCCGGTTGCGGGCCGCGTACTCCTGCGCCCAGGCCAGGTCCCGCCGGTACGCCGTCATCTCCGCCGTGTCGGCGAGGAAGACCGCCAGGTCGCGGTCGGGCAGGTCGGCGTTGTGCGGCAGCTTCCGGGCCGCCGCGATGTGCCGCTCGGCCAGCTCCTTGCCGATGTTGCGGGAGCCGGAGTGCAGCATCAGCCAGACTTGGCCGGCGTCCGGACCGCCCTGCTCGACGCAGACCTCGATGAAGTGGTTGCCGCCGCCGAGCGTGCCGAGCTGACGCTGCGCCCGGGACTCCAGCGCGGCGACCCCGGGGTGCAGGCCGGCGAAGCCGGACCAGAACCGGTCCCAGCCGGCGGTCGGCAGACCGTGCACCCGGCGCGGGTCGACCGGGGTGTCGCGGGCCTGGAAGCCGACCGGGACCGCGGCCTCGATCGCGGTACGCAGCGCGCCCAGGTCGTCCGGCAACTGCGCGTCGGTCAGGCTGGTCCGCACCGCGGACATGCCGCAGCCGATGTCGACGCCGACCGCCGCCGGGGCCAGCGCCTGACGCATCGCGATCACCGAGCCGACGGTGGCGCCCTTGCCGTAGTGCACGTCGGGCATCACCGCGACGCCGTGCACCCACGGCAGCGTGCCGATGTTGCGCAGCTGCTGGCTGGCGTGCGGCTCGATGGTCGCCGGATCGGTCCAGACCTTGACCGGGGCCCGGGTCCCGGGCAGCAGGGCATGACTCATCGGAAACTCCTCGGTAGGGGAAACGCGACGGTGATCCGGTGCCGGCCGGCGGCACCGGGAAGGGACCGGCGTGCATCGCCGGAGGGATCGGCGAGGATCAGCGGGACTGCCGGTGGGCGCGGCTCAGCCTCGTCGGGCGGTGGCAGGTTTCGCCAGCGGTCGCATCGGTCGCTCCTCGGTCGTCACGGTGCCGCTCACGCTAGCGGCCGCTGACCGGCGGCGACAATCGGATTGTCGTCGGTGCGGGCGCCCCGGGCGCGCCGGGAGGCGGCGTAGGTGACGGTACGGAGCCGTTGGATCAGCCCACCCGTTCGCAGCCGCAGCGGAGGGTGACCGGTCGGGTCGAAGGCGAGGGCGGCGTCAACGGCGGACGGCAGCGGCTCGCCGACGTCGATCCGACCGAACGTCCGCCAGTGACTGGTGGCGGTGGCCGCCGCGAGCCGCAGCGCGATTGGGCGACGGGCGGCGACCTCGGCGAGCTGCTCGACCGCGCCGCCGAGGCGACCCGGGGCGGCCGGAAACGCGGCCAGGTAGATCCGGTGCCGACCGTGCCGCAACGACAGGATGCTGCCGTACGTGGTGGCGAAGTCGCGCCGGGGTAGCGGAAGGTGGCGCAGGACCGGCGCTCGGCCGGCGCTGGACACCAGCAGGTCGACCGGGCGGTCCGGGACCTGGATCCGGACCGCAAGGCCGAGGATGTCCGGCCAGCCGGGCGGGGTCGGGGTGCCCCGGGAGAACCGGATGACGGCCGGCCAGCGCCCCGCTGGCAGGAACCAGTCGGCGAGCGGGCCCCAGAGCTGGACCTCGCCGGTGAACGAGCAGCCGCGCGGGTGCAGCAGCCGACCGCCCCGCACATGCGCCAGCCAGGCTCCGAAGGTCACGGCGAAAGGCGTACCCAGGTTCGGGGCGATCTACCGCCGATGGTCGGCGTCAGGGCTGTCCGGCCGGTCTCCCGGCTGCTGCTCCCGGCGGCCGCCAGCTGCGGCGCTCACCGGCCGGCCGGGTCCGTTGCCAGGTCCGTCGCCGGGTCCGGCCGCGTCGGATCGGCGACCAGCAGGCATGCTGGAGCCTGTTGATCGTGCGGCGTCGCCGACGCGGGTGTCCGGTACAGGCCCTGCCCGGAGGCCACCGAGGGGGGCGGTCGGGTCACCGCCGACCCGGACACCCGCCAGATTGAGATCGTGCTCAGCGCGTAAGGAGAATCCCGACATGTCCGTATCATTACCGTCCGGCCCTGTCTTTCCCGGCAACTTCCTCTGGGGTACGGCGACCGCCTCGTACCAGGTCGAGGGGGCCGCTGCGGTGGACGGCCGCACACCGTCCATCTGGGACACCTTCGCGCACACCCCCGGTCTGGTCACCAACGGCGACACCGGTGACGTGGCCTGCGACCACTACCACCGGCTGGAGGAGGACCTGGACATCCTCGCCGAGCTCGGCGTCGGCGCGTACCGGTTCTCGATCTCCTGGTCCCGGGTGCTGCCAGGGGCCGGCAGCCAGCTCAACCAGCGGGGCGTGGACTTCTACTCGGCGCTGGTCGACGGGCTGCGGGCCCGGGGGATCGCGCCGGTCGCCACCCTCTACCACTGGGACCTGCCGCAGGAGCTGGAGGACGCCGGCGGCTGGCCGCACCGGGACACCGCCGAGCGGTTCGCCGAGTACGCCGGCCGGATGGGCGAGGTGTTCGGCGACCGGGTGCACACCTGGATCACCCTCAACGAGCCGTGGTGCTCGGCGTACCTGGGCTACGGCTCCGGCGTGCACGCCCCGGCGCGTACCGAGCCGGCCGCCGCGCTGGCCGCCGTGCACCACCTCAACCTCGGCCACGGTCTGGCGGTACGCGCGCTGCGGGCGGGCATCGACCCGGCGGCCCGGGTCAGCGTGACGTTGAACCTGCACCACGTGCGGGGCGAGTCGCCCGGCGACGCCGAGGCGGTACGCCGGATCGACGCGCTGGCCAACCGGGCGTTCCTCGGGCCGATGCTGGACGGGGCGTACCCACGGGACCTGATCGACGACACCGCGGCGGTGACCGACTGGTCGTTCGTGCGCGACGGCGACGAGGCGGCCGCGCACGCCCCGCTGGACCTGCTCGGGGTGAACTACTACAACCCGGTGCTGGTCCGCCAGTGGGACGGGGTGTCGCCACGGTCGACCGCCGACGGGCACGCCGACGGGGCGGCCTCGCCGTGGATCGGTGTCACCGACGTCGAGTTCGTCACCCAGCCCGGCCCGTACACCCAGATGGGCTGGAACATCGACGAGACCGGGCTGACCGAGCTGCTGCTGCGGCTGCACCGCGACTACCCGGGGCTGCCGATGATGATCACCGAGAACGGGGCGGCGTTCGACGACGTGCTCGACGACGACGGCCGGGTCCGTGACCCGCGCCGGGTCGACTACCTGCACCGGCACCTGACCGCGGTGGCCGAGGCGATCGACGGCGGCGCCGACGTGCGCGGGTACTTCGTGTGGTCGCTGATGGACAACTTCGAGTGGGCGCACGGGTTTGGCAAGACGTTCGGCATCGTGCACGTCGACCGGCAGACGATGCGGCGTACCTGGAAGGAGAGCGCGCACTGGTACCGGCGGGTGGTGGCCGCTAACGCGCTGCCGACCGCCCGCTGACCGGGCCGGTCGGCCCGGTGGTGCCGGTCGCCCCGGCACTGCCGGCCAGCCGCTGACCGCGAACTGCCCGGATTCGGTTCACCTATCGACCTGATAATTCCGATCGACATGCTAGACATTGCCGGTCCGGTCCGGCACCCTCGACAGGGTGGACTGGGTATTGGTGCTGGCCGGTTGCGGCATCGGGATCATCGTCGGGCTGACCGGCATGGGCGGCGGGGCGCTGATGACCCCGATGCTGGTGATCTTCTTCGGCGTGCCGCCGCTCGCCGCCGTCTCCAGCGACCTGGTGGTCAGCGCGGTGATGAAACCGGTCGGCGGGCTGGTGCACATCCGGCGGCGTACCGTGCACTGGTCGCTGGTCGGCTGGCTCTGCCTGGGCAGCGTGCCGAGCGCGTTCGCCGGCGTCCTGCTGCTGCGCTCGCTCGGCGACGGCGAGCGACTGCAGCAGGGCATCAAGGTGGCGCTCGGGGTGGCGCTGGTACTGGCCGCCGCTGGTCTGGTCTTCCGCACCTACACCCGGATGGCCGAGCACGCCACCCGCCGCCGGGCCGGCGCCGCAGACCATCGCGCGGATGATGCCGCACCGGCCGAGCCGGCGCTGCGGGCCCGGCCGCTGCCCACCGTGCTGATCGGTGCCGTCGGCGGTCTGATCGTCGGGATGACCAGCGTCGGCTCCGGTTCGCTGATCATCATCGCGTTGCTGATGCTCTACCCGCTGCTGCGGCCCGCCTTTCTCGTCGGCACCGACCTGGTGCAGGCGGTACCGCTGGTGATCGCCGCCGCCGTCGGGCACCTGCTCTTCGGTGACTTCCGCCTCGACCTGACCACCTCGCTGCTGCTCGGCGCGGTGCCCGGCGCGTGGCTCGGCGCACAACTGTCGTCGCGGGCACCCGGCGGCCTGGTCCGCCGGGCGTTGACCCTGGTACTGCTGGCCAGCGCCATGAAACTGCTCGGCGTGCCGGACATCCCGCTGCTGGTGGCCCTCGCCGCCGTCGTGGTCGCCGGGTCACTCGGCTGGATGGCCGCCCGCCGCCGGCACGGCCTGCCCGCGCTGGCCCGTACCGAGCTGCGTGAGCCGGACCGGCCGGCCGACCGGTCCGAACCGCTGCGGGTCGGCGGCCGGTGACGGTCAGAACACCGTCCCGATCAGTGGTCTGCAGCCAGCGGCGCAGGTTGATCATGATGGTGGTTCTGCGGCGGCGACCTGCCCGCCGGCCGCGCCCGGCGGCTGCCACAGTTGCTCCGCCGGTGCGGTACCGCGCCCCGTTAGCGCCGTCGTCAGCACCACACTCCGCAGCGGCTGATCTCGCCTCGAACGCACCTGCTTTTCTCTGCCCCGTCCCGTCCACAACGGCTACCCGACCCAGTTACGGTTCGGGCCGCCGGCTGACACTATGTCCAGATGGACTCTCGGCGACATCCACTCACCGTGCCGCGGTCCAAGCGGATCCGGCTGGTGGTCGACAGCGACGCGCGCAATGAGGCCGACGACCAGTACGCGATCGTGCACGCACTGCTCACCCCCCGGTTCGACGTGCGCGGGCTGGTCGGCGCGCACTTCGGCGTCCGAAACGGCCTGGACACCGCTGCCGCCAGCGTCGCCGAGATCCACCACCTGCTGGAGCTGATGCGACTGCCGGCTCCGCCGCCGGTGGCCGCTGGGGTCAGCCGTCCGCTGCGGGACGCGGTCGGCGGAGCACCCGGGGTCGACCTGATCGTCGCCGAAGCCATGCGCGACGATCCACTGCCGCTGTTCGTGGCCTTTCTCGGGCCGCTGACCGATCTCGCCGCCGCGCTGCGGGTCGAGCCGAGGATTGCCGGGCGGTTGACCGCCGTCTGGATCGGCGGTGGCCCGTACCCGGACGGTGGTGCCGAGTTCAACCTGGGTAACGACGTCGACGCCGCCAACGAGGTGTTCGACTCCGAGGTGGAGCTGTGGCAGATCCCCAACGCGGCGTACGGCATGATGCGGGTCGGTCTCAGCGAACTCGCGGTCCGGGTGGCGCCGCGTGGGCCGGTCGGTGCGTACCTGTTCCGGCAACTCGTCGAATTCAACGACGCGATGGGTGACAATGCGAACTGGCCGGCAGGGGAGTCGTGGGTCCTCGGCGACTCCCCTGCCGTCGGGGTGCTGCTGGACGAGCACTGGATGGATCACCGCCAGATTCCGGCACCGATCGTCCGGCCCGATCTGAGCTATCGGCACCGGCAGGACCGCTCGCGGACGATTCGGGTCTACCACCGCGTGGACTCCCGGTTCGTGCTGGAGGACCTGTACGCGAAGCTGACCCTCGCGTACGGCTGAAGACGTTGGCTAAGGTCGATCCGATGCACCGGATCGACGACACGGCGCCAGCGGCGCGCTGGGAAGACGCGTTCCTCACCGGCAACGGCGAGTACGGGCTGATGGTGTACGGCGACCCGACCGCCGAACGGATCGTGGTCGACCATCACCGGTTCGTGCTGCCCAACGGCACCCGCGGCCTGCGGCCACCGGAGCTGGCGGGGGTCATCGAGCAGGTCCGGGACCTGATCCTGGCCGGCCGACGGACCGAGGCCGGTCGGCTGCTCGCCGCCGGCCGGCAGCTGGAGTGGACCCAGTCGTTCCACCCCGGATACGCGCTGACCGTCGACGACCTGACCGTCGACGACCTGACCGTCGACGCGCCGGCTGGCCGGGCCGCCGAGCCGGCGCCGCTGCCCGCCGACTACCTGCGTACCACTGACTTCACCACCGGTGAGATCACCGTGCGGTGGGCCGGCGGCGGAACCCGGCAAGCCTTCGTCTCCCGCGCGGACCGGGTCGCCGTGGTCCGGCTGGCTGCCGGCCCATGCCTGCTCGGCGCGACCGGCGACCTGCCCGGCCGGCCGGCCGACGTCAGCTACGACATCACCGCCTACCGGCGCGACGGGTACGCGTTCCTGCGGGTCCGGGGCAGCTATCCGGCCGGCCTCGGGGCGTACGGCTTCGAAGGACTGACCCTGGTGACCGGCGACACCGAGATCCTCGGCGACCGGATCCTGATCGGCGGGGACGCGCTGGCGCTGACCGTGCTGGACCGCTACGACGCGCCGGGCTGGGGCACCGGGGTGCTGCACGCGCGGCTCGCCGGGCTGGCCGATCAGCAGCCGGGCGCCGACTACCAGCGGCTGCTGGTTCGGCACGTCGCCCTGCACCGGCCGATGTACCAGCGGGTCGAGCTGCGGTTGCGGGTCGACGAGGCCGACCGGCGCCGTCCGGTCGGTGAGCTGCTCGACGCCCAGCGCGCCGACGACCAGCGACTGTCACCGGCGCTGCTGGAACGGCTGTTCCACGCCGGCCGGTACCTGCTGATCAGCTCCAGCGGGGTGCTGCCGCCCCGGCTGACCGGGCTCTGGCTCGGCTCCTGGGACGCCGCCTGGGCCGGCGACTTCACCACCGACGCCAACCTGAATTTGCAGTTGTCCGGGGCGAACATCGGCGCGCTGCCGGAGGTGACCGCTGCGCACCGACGGTTGATCGCCGGCCAGGTCGACGACTGGCGACGCAACGCGCGGGCGGTGTACGGCGGCCGAGGCCTGCTCGCGCCGGGGCGCACCGACGGCGAACACGGGCACCTGTTCCACTTCTGCGACGAGTGGCCCTGGCCGGCCTGGCTGCCCGGCGCGCACTGGCTGCTGTACCCGCTGTGGGAGCACCACCTGGTCACCGGGGAGCCGCTGGGGGAGGTGGCCGGTTGGCTGGTCGAGGCGGCCGAGTTCTTCGAGGATTTTCTGACCCGGGTCGACGACGACGGCCGGTACATGATCGTGCCGTCGTTCTCCGCCGAGACCGGGCCGCCCGACGAGCACGACGAGCCGGTCTACCCGGCGGTGAACGCCACCATGGACATCGCCGCCGCCCGGCACGCGATGCGGGTCGCGGGCGGGTTGACCGGTGCGCCCCGGTGGGCCGATCTGGCCGCGCGGCTGCCCGGATACCTGGTGGACGAGCGGGGCGCGCTGGCCGAGTGGGCGTGGCCCGGATACCGCGCCGACGACGACCACCGGCACATCAGCCACCTCTACCCGGTCTGGCCGCTGCACGAGATCACCCCGGACGGCACCCCGGAGCTGGCCCGCGCGGCCCACCGGGCACTGGCGGTACGCGGCGACGAGAACCTGTCCGCGCACGGCAGCCTGCACCGTGCGCTGGTCGCCGCCCGGCTGCGCGACGCCGACCGGGCCGCCGCCAACCTGCGGAAGATCATCTGCGCGGACATGTTCTTCCGGTCGTTGATGAGCGCCCACAACCCGGGTCTGCAGACGTACAACGCCGACGCCGTGCACACGCTGCCCGGCGTCCTGATCGAGATGCTGGTCGATTCGCGCCCCGGGTCGCTGCACCTGCTGCCGGCCTGGCCGGGCGAGCTGCCCGGCGGCACCCTGCGCGGGGTTACCTGCCGGGGCCGGATCACCGTCGAGGAGCTGACCTGGGACGCCACGACGCTGCGGGTCCGGCTCCGCTCGGCGCTCAGCCAACAGGTGGCAGTACGCAGCCCGTACGGTGCGAGGGCGGTGGACCTGCCCGCCGATGAGCCGGTGGAGCTTTCCCTGCATACTTAGGCGATGCTTACCTCACTTCGGGCCGGTCGGGGTGAGCGTGTCGGACGGGATGTTACCCAAAGTGGTCGTAGCTTTACGACACGTCGGCGGCTTGGTGGGCTGCTCGTTGCCGTACTGCTGCTGGCCCTGACCGTCTTCGCCAGCCTCGCCCTCGGATCCCGCGACATCGCGCTGCCGGTGGTGGTCGAGGCGCTGGTCGACCGCGACCCGGCGGTCAACGACCACGTGGTCATCTGGGACCTGCGGCTGCCCCGGACCGTGATCGGACTGCTCGCCGGTCTGGCACTCGGACTTTCCGGCGGGCTCATGCAGGGACTGACCCGGAACCCGATCGCCGACCCTGGGCTGCTCGGCATCAACGCCGGAGCCTCGCTCGCCGTCGTCGTCGCGATCACCTGGCTCGGCATCGGCACCACCGCCGGCTACATCTGGTTCGCGTTCGGCGGCGCGACCCTCGCTGCGCTGCTCGTCTACGGCATCGGGTCGATGGGCGGCGACGGCGCGACTCCGGTGAAACTCGCCATCGCCGGCTCGGCGCTCACCGCCGTGCTCACCTCGCTGATCACCCTGGTGCTGCTGACCAACCTGCAGACCCTGGAACGCTACCGGTTCTGGCAGGTCGGCTCGCTGGTCGGGCGGGACCTCGACACCGCCCGTACGGTGCTGCTGTTCATCGCCGTCGGCACCCTGCTGGCGCTGGTCTCCGGCCGGGTGCTCAACGCGCTCAGCCTCGGCGACGACGTCGCCCACGGGCTCGGCCAGCACGTGGTTCGGGACCGGGCGGTCATCATGACCGCGACCGTGTTGCTCTGCGGCTCGGCGACGGCGCTCACCGGACCGATCGTCTTCGTCGGGCTGGTCGTGCCGCACGCCGCCCGCTGGGTGACCGGGCCGGACTACCGGTGGATCCTCGCGTACAGCGCGGTGCTCGGTGCCGCTTTGCTGATCGCGGCCGACGTGCTCGGCCGGCTGGTCGCCCCGCCCGGTGAGGTCGAGGCCGGCCTGGTCGTCGCCTTCCTCGGCGCACCGGTGCTGATCGCCCTGGTCCGCCGCTCCCGATTGGCCAGCGTGTGACCGCCGGTCTCGGGCTTCCCGCGCTGGGCCGGCTGCGGCGTCGCCAACGCCGCCGGACCACCGTCGTGCTGGCCGGGTTGGTCGGGGTCGTCGCCGTCTTCGCCCTGCTCAGCCTCGGTCTCGGTGCCTACCGGATCTCGGTGGACGGGGTATTCCGCACGCTGATCGGGCAGGGCGACGGCCGCGACGACTTCATCATCCTCAGCCTGCGGCTGCCCCGACTGGTCGCCGGGATTCTGGCCGGTGCCGCGTTCGGCCTGGCCGGTGGCATCTTCCAGACCCTGCTGCGCAACCCGCTGGCCAGCCCGGACATCATCGGCGTCACTGGCGGGGCCAGCGCCGCCGCGGTGTTCGCGCTGGTCATGCTGGGCGCCGGCAGCCTCGGCGTGTCGGTCGCCGCGTTCGTCGGTGCGGCCGGTACGGCGACCGCCGTCTACCTGCTCTCCTGGCGGGGCGGGCTGACCGGGTACCGGTTCGTGCTGGTCGGCATCGCCGCCGCGTTCATGGCGCACGGTGTCCTCGGCTACCTGCTGACCCGGGGGGAGGTACGCGAGGCGCAGATGGCATTGTCGTGGATGGTCGGCAGCCTGGGCAGCGCCCGTTGGCCGGAGATCGCCGTCCTGGCGACGTTGCTCGGCGTGCTGACCCCGGCGCTGTTGGCGTTGCGTCCGGCGCTCGGGCTGCTGCAGTTCGGCGACGACACCGCAACCGGCCTGGGGGTGCGGCTGGAGCGCAGCCGGATCAGTCTGCTGGCGATCGCGGTGGCCCTCGCCGCGGTGGCGACCGCGGTGACCGGGCCGATCGCGTTCGTGGCGTTCGTCGCCATGCCGATCGCCCGGCGGATGATGCGTTCCGGCGCCCCGGTGCTGCTGCCCGCCGCTCTGGTCGGAGTGGTGGTGGTGACCGGGGCGGACCTGGTCGCCCAGCACCTGCTGCCCGGCAACATCAAGACCCCGGTCGGCATCGTCACCGCGGTGATCGGCGGGCCGTACCTGCTGTGGTTGCTCGCCACCGCCGGCCGGAATCACGGCTCGGTAACCAGGATTACATAGGCTAGCCAAACCTAACTTAGCCGTGGTTGCATGTGCTGACCTTCGCGGACGACCCCGCGCTCGTAGGAGAGACAGTGATCAGCAGAGAACTCAGCCGCGTCCTTTTCGCCGCTCCGCTTGCCCTCGCCATCGGCCTGACCGCGTGCGGTTCCGGCGACGACTCCAGCGCCGATGACCCCGCGACCGGTGGCAGCTCGGCCGGTTTCCCGGTGACCATCGAGCACGCCCTCGGTGAGACCACTATCGAGGACACTCCGACCCGGGTGGTCGCCTGGGGATGGGGCAGCGCCGACGCCGCCATCGCGCTCGACGTGGTGCCGGTGGCCATCCCGTTCCAGAGCTACGGCGGTGACGCCAACGGCGTACTGCCGTGGATCGCCGAGAAGCTCGACGAGACCGGCGCCGAGGTGCCCACCGTACTGCCGGACGCCCAGGATCCGCCGTTCGACGAGATCGCCGCAGCCGACCCGGACCTGATCCTCGCCGTCTACTCCGGCATCGACCAGGAACAGTACGACCTGCTCAGTCAAATCGCGCCGACGGTCGCCCACCCGGGCGAGGCGTGGGCCACCCCGTGGCGTGACCTGATCACCACCGTCGGCACCGCGCTCGGCAAGAGCGACGAAGCACAGGCGCTTCTGGACGACATCGACGCGCGGGTCGCCAACAAGGCTGAGGAGAACCCGCAACTGGCCGGCAAGAGCGTCGCCATGGTCTGGGACTCCGCCGGCACCTTCTACGTCTACAAGGAGGCCGACCCGCGGGTCGAGTTCGCCCTCGACCTCGGGATGACCGGCGCGCCCAGCGTCAACGACCTCGGCACCGACGAGTCGACGTTCTACTTCACCATGAGCTACGAGCAACTCGACCAGCTCACCTCGGACGTGCTGGTGTCGTTCGCCACCACTCAGGAGGAACAGGACGCGTTCCTGTCCTCGCAGGCCGCCCAGACCATGCCGCAGATCCGGTCCGGGGCGGTCGCCTCGCTGGTCGGTGCCGAGTTCATCGCCTCGGTGTCGCCGCCCACCGCGTTGTCGGTCACCTGGGGCCTCGACGAGTACGTCGCCGCACTCGCCGAAGCCGCCGACAAGGTCGACGCCGCTTCCTGAACGGCTACCCGGCCCGGGTCGGTTCGCCTGACCCGGGCCGGCCCGGCCCCCCGGGTCAGAGCTCGTAGTGCCAGATGCTGATCGCGTCGGCACCCAGCCGGCAGACGATCGTGCCGCGGTCGCCGACACAGCCGCCGACCGGTCCGGGAACGCTACCGACCATGCGTACCGTCTCCGGACCGGCCGGCGCCAGTACCGCAAGCCACGCCGGTCCGGTCTCGGTCAGCTGCCGGTAGCCGACGAACGTCGCGTCGCCGCGCCCCTCCAACTCAATCTCCCAGGCGCTCAACGGCAGCAGGGTCCGCCCGGTCCGCGGGTCGATGATCCGCCCGCTGCCCGAACCTGCCTCGGCGCTGGCATCCGCCACCGCCACCGACGCGGGATACCCGCGACCGTCGCCGTCCGCTGCGGCGCCGGACCCGCCGTCGGCCGAGACGCTGTACGCCACCAGGTAGCTGTCGAAGTCGACCACCAGGTCAGCCGGCACCCGCCACACCGTCCGGCCGGTCAACGGGTCGACCGCCTCGATCCGGGTGTCGTCCGGGAAGCAGATCAGCTCGCCGCACCCGGTGATCCGGCCCGGTCCGTACCGCACCGGCCGGTGCCACAGCTGCCGCAACGTCGCCGGGTCGTAGCCGGTGACCCCCAGCTCACCGCCGCGCCACTGGCGCAGCAGCAGCGTGCCGGCCATGGTGTCCGGCCGGGACACCTCACCCAGATCGGCGGTACGCAGCATCGTGCCGTCGCGCCCGTCGCGTACCTGGGCCCGGCCGTCGGTGCCGACCAGCAGCGCCTGCCCGGCGGTCCCGGCCAGCACCTCGGTCGGCACGGACAGGTCGGCCCGCCACAGCTCGTCGCCGGTCGCCACGTCGACCGCACGCAGCGTCGACGAGGTGGCGCCGGCGTCGTCCGGCTCGTCGATCAGCGCGGTACGCCCGTCGTCGGTCAGCACCAGCCCGTCCGGTGCCACCCACCGGGTCTGCCCGGTCTGCGCGTCCAGGATGACCGTCGAGCCGGTGCCGGGACCGGACCTCGGGTCGACCAGCACCACGTCACCGGTCCGGCGCACCTGGCGCAGCCGCCAACTCGCCGAGTCGAACGGTACCGTCCACCGCAGCGCGCCGTCCGGTACGCCGTACGCGGACAACTGCCAGGTGGTCGCCGCGCCCTGCGCGGCAGCCGAGGTGACCAGCAGCCGGTCCCCGGCGAGCACGATGTCCCGGGCCTTCACCTGATGGCTGGCGACCTGGACGAGCAGCGGGCCGCTGGGCGGGGCCGCGCCGGACAGGCCGGCCAGCAGCGCCAGGCCGGCGACGGCGGCGAGCGGACGGGCCCGGCCGGCGGCCAGCCGTACCCGTCGTGGTGTCCGCCACCAGCGTCCGGCCGGTGCCTGCGGCGGCGCCTCGGGGTGGCTGGCCAGACCCAGCTCGATGACCATGTGCTCCACACTCTTCCCTGTCGCGGCCGGTGTCCAGCGGCGGGCGCGACGTGCCCGTCGACCATAATTACGGCATGGACGACGCCCCGGCTCATCCGACCCGTCGAACCAGGTGGCTGCGCCGCAAACTGGTTGTCTGCGCGGCGGCGGCGGTCACGGTCGCGCTGCTGGTCACCGGCAGCGGCTACTGGGTCCGCGCGTCGGCGGCCGAGCATGTCTACGAGCTGGCCGACGTGCCGGCCGCTCCGGTCGCCCTGGTGCTCGGGGCGCAGGTCCGGCCGGACGGCACGCCGTCGGAGTTCCTGGCCGGTCGGCTGGAGGTGGCCCGGCGGCTGGTCGAAGCCGACCGGGTCCGGGCGGTGCTGGTCTCCGGCGACCATCGGGAGTGGGACTACGACGAGCCGGGCGCGATGCGGCGCTGGCTGATCGATCGTGGCGTGCCGGCGGACCGGATCGTGCAGGACCACGCCGGTCTGGACACCTACGACTCGTGCCTGCGGGCGCGCCGCGTCTTCGGCGTGGAGCAGGCGATCGTGGTGACGCAGAGCTTCCACATCGAGCGGGCGGTCACGGTCTGCCGGCGGGTCGGCGTGGACGCGGTCGGCGTCGGTGACGATTCGGTACGCCGCTTCGAGCGGGCCTGGCGCTGGGGTGCGTTCCGGGAACGGTTTGCCTCGGTCAAGGCCGCGTACGACGTGCTGGTGGGCCGGGATCCGGCGCTGCCCGGCCCACCCGAGACCAGCCTCGACGACGCCCTGCGCGACTAACGGCATATATGTCGGTTTTGGGTTGCACTTCTTGCGCTTTCGCGCGATGCTGATGGTCTGAGAGCGTAGAGGAGGGCCATGAACGGGGATGCGATTGTGCCCGGTCTGGACGAGCGCGCGGAGCTGGCGCGACTTGCTGATCTGCTCGAGACGGCCGAGGGACGTGAGCTGGCGCTGGTTCGCGACGGCATCGAGACGGAGCTTCCCGGGTCGGTGCGCGAGGTATTCGCGCGTCTGGTGCAGGTGCTTGCCTCTGGGAGGGGCGTGGCAATTGTGCCGGTCGACCAGGAGTTGACCACAAGAGAAGCGGCTGAGCTGCTCGGTGTGTCCCGGCCGACTCTCATCAAGCTGCTGGACGATGGGGAGATCCCCTATTCCAGACCCAACTCCTCCCGGCGGATTCCGCTAGGTGGTCTGCTCGCTTACAAGCAACAGCGGAGCCACGCGCGACGCCAACTGCTAGCCGAGATGACTGCGGATGCGGTGGATTCCGGGATGTACGGCACTCCGGCAAACTCTGACGAGCGTGACGTCGCGTAGCGTGCCGCTCACCGCTATCCTGGATGCCAACGTCCTCATCCCCAATGCTCTGTGTAATCTGTTACTCCGGCTCGCGGAGGAAGAGCTCTACGTCCCGCGTTGGTCGAACCTGATCCTCGATGAGGTGCGCCGGAACCTGCCGATGCAGCCGTCGGACGCGGTCGAGCGTCGAATTGTCTTCATGAACGCCGCATTCGGCGATGCAATGGTACGGGATTTCGACTAGCTGGCAGAGGTTCGAGTGGAACTGTTGCTCCGGTCCGGTGACGGTTTCAGTGGAACAGTTCGTGCAGCCAGCGCAACTGTCTGCGGACCTGCTCCGACTCACCGCCTTCGTGGCCGTTGAACGGATACGGGTGAATCTCCCGAGCCGGTGGCTCCAAACGCCCGTTTCCGGCGCCGTACTGGTTGTACGCGGCGAAAACCGTGCTCGGTGGGCAGGTGGTGTCGCGCAGCCCGATACCGAAATGCGCCGGAGCCACCGCGGTGCGGGCGAACAACACTCCATCGAAGTAGGACAGGGTGCGGCGTACCGCCGGCTCGGCGTCGCGGTGCACGGCGAGGTACCGGGCGATGTCGCCGTACGGCTCGTTGTCGGTGATCTCGATCGCCCGCTGCCAGTGGCAGCCGAACGGCGCGGTGCAGATCAGCGCGGCCAGGTCGTCGACCAGGCCGGCGACCGCCAGGGCGAGCCCGCCGCCCTGGCTGTTGCCGGCCGCGACCACCCGGGACGGATCGACGCCGGGCAGCGCACGCACCGCAGCCACCGCGCGGACCGCGTCGGTGATCAGCCGGCGGTAGTAGTAGTCGGCCGGGTCGAGGATCCCCCGGGTCACCGGCCCGGGGCCGCCGGCCGTGGCGGGGTGCGGATCCGGGGTGTCCCCGCCGTTGCCGTACTGGTCGCCCTGGCCGCGGGTGTCCATCAACAGGTGCGCGTAGCCGGCGACCGGCCAGATCAGCCGTTCATGCGGCAGGCCCCGGCCCCGCCCGTAGCCGAGATACTCGACGACCGCCGGCAGCGGCCTGTCCACCCCGGCCGGGCGGGTGTACCAGGCGTTGACCGGGTCGCCGCCGAACCCGCGCAACGTCACCTGCCAGGTGTCCAGTAGGCGCAGGTCCGTTGGCTCCAAGCGGACGTCGATCAGCACCTCACGGCTGGCGGCATCGTCCAGGGTCGACTTCCAGAACATCGCGAAGTCGGCTGGTTCGACCACAGATGGGTTGTACGTCGCAAGTTGCGGCAACGGCAGATCAAACGAGGGCATTGAATCTCCCAGGAGACAGATGCACGGTGGACAAATGCTCAGGCAGGCGGTGGCGGGGCGGTACTCTCCCGGATCACCAACTCGGTGACCAGGTCAATGCGGCTGGTCGACAACTCGGCACCGCGGGCCAGGTCCAGCAACATCTGCGCGGCGGTGCCGGCCATGTCGCGCAGCGGCTGGTTGACGGTGGTCAGCGCGGGCACCGTCCAGGCGGCGACCGGCACATTGTCGTACCCGATCACCGACAGGTCGTGTGGGACATCCAGGCCGAGTTGGCGGGCTGCCCGGAGCACGCCCAGCGCCTGCATGTCGGATCCGGCGAAGATCGCGGTCGGCCGGTCCGGGCGGTCCAGCAGTGCCATCCCGTGGGCGAAGCCGGCGTCGACGTAGAAGTCGCCGTGCCGGACAAGGTCGGCCGCGACCGGCAGGCCGGCCTCGTCGTGGGCCGACCGGAATCCGGCGGTACGGGCCTGAGCGCACAGTACGTCCCGTGGCCCGGAGATGATGGCGATCCGTCGATGCCCGAGCTGCAGCAGGTGCCGGGTGGCGATCAGCCCGCCGTTCCAGTTGTTGGATCCGACGGTCGGCACTGACGCCGACGTGGCGCTGTCGGTGTCGATCACCACGAAGGGAATGAGCTGGCGGGCGAGTAGTTCCTGCTGCCGCTCGGTGAGGTGGCACAGGACGAAGAGCACGCCGAGCGGGCGCCGGACCACCGCGCCGTCGAGCCAGTCCTCCGACGGGCTGTGCCGGCCGCCGAGCTGGGTCAGGTTGAGACCGATGCCGGCGGCGCTGGCGATGGTCTCCACCCCGTGGATGATTTCCATCGCCCAGAGTGAGTCGAACTCGTGGAAGACCAGGTCGATCTGGTCGTGCCGGATCGGCGGGCGTCGGGCCCGCCGCCGGTACTGGTGCCGGGCCAGGCTGGCCTCCACCCGGGCCCGGGTCTGCGGCGCCACGTCTGCCTTACCATTGAGAACCTTGGATACGGTGGTGATCGAGACGCCGACCTCGTCGGCGATGGTGGCGATGGTCGTCGGAGACGGCGGGTCGGTGGTCGGGACGGGTGTGGGAGTCGACGGTGCTGGGGGCAGCGGCGGCGCTTCTGTCATGCGTACCTCACGTAAGGTAACCGAAACTTCCGGTGCTGAACCTGCTGGTAACCCGGGGTCAGTGTGTGTCAGGGGTGGCGATGAGTAGGGCTTTGGTGACATCTGGGCGTCGTCAAGCGCACTCTATGCAGTTGAAGGTCCGGTTCAGTGACCCTTGACACACCATGCCGGGGAGTTTAGGTTCCCCGCAAGGTAACGCACATATTTCCGAAAGTTTCGAGGAACGTGTCCCGCGAGGCGTTCCCTGCTGCCGGCAGGGGGCCGGTGGCGGGCCGGACGTGAGGGGTGGCAACTGGGATGAGCACACCCAGCACGGTCGATGCGTCGCCGCAGGCGCAGGTGCCCTTGCCGCCGGTCGGCGACCTACCGCGACGCGGCCGGAGTCGGACCCGTACCTGGCGGCGGGCGCTGCGCCGCGACTGGCAGCTCTACTCACTGGTCGTCCTGCCGCTGGTCTTCTTCCTGATCTTCCGCTATCTGCCGATGCTGGGAAACGTCATCGCGTTCCGCCGGTTCCAGCCCGGCGGCAGCGTCTTCGGTGAGTACTGGGTCGGCCTGCGCTACGTCCGGATGTTCCTCGCCGACCCCACGTTCTGGCAGGTCTTCACCAACACCCTGATCCTCGGCACGCTCACCCTGGTCGTGGTGTTTCCACTGCCGATCGTGCTGGCCCTGCTGCTCAACGAGGTCCGCGCCCGCCGGGTGAAGCGGTTCGTCCAGTCGGTGTCCTACCTGCCGCACTTCCTGTCGATCGTGATCGTCGCGGCGATGGTGATGCAGATCCTCTCGGTCGACGGCACGGTCAACTCGATCATCCGGGCGTTCGGCGGTGACGCGATCCCGTTCCTGCAGCAGCCGGGCTGGTTCCGCACCATCTACGTCTCCTCCGAGGTGTGGCAGACCGTCGGCTGGGGGACGATCCTCTACCTGGCCGCCCTCACCACGATCGACGAGGACCTCTACGAGGCGGCCCGGATCGACGGGGCGAACCGGTGGCGGCAGACCTGGCACGTGACGCTGCCCGGCATCCGGCCCACCATGATCACCCTGCTGATCCTCAACATCGGCACCTTCATGGCGGTCGGCTTCGAGAAGATCCTGCTGCTGTACAACCCGCTGACCTACCCCACCGCCGACGTCATATCGACGTACCTCTACCGGATGGGTGTCGTTTCCAGCAACTTCAGCTACGCCGCCGCCATCGGCCTGTTCGAGGCGCTGATCGGGCTGACCCTGGTGCTGTCCGCCAACCTGATCGCCCGTCGCACGGTGGGGACAAGCCTGTGGTGACCGTCGACGCCTCCCGCAAGCTGTTCCAACCGACCCGACGCCGCCCCCGACGGCCCGACGACACCCGCGGCTACCAGATCTTCCGGGCGGTCAACGGCATCATCCTGACCGGCGTCGTGATCGTCACGCTCTACCCGTTCGCCAACATCGTCGCCCGATCGCTCAGCGACGAGGGCTACATCCGATCCGGCCAGGTCAACATTATCCCGCGCGGGTTCAACCTGGACACCTACCGGTTGGTGATGTCCGACTCGATGTTCTGGACCAACTACCGTAACACCATCGTCTACACGGTCACCGCCACCGTCATCTCAATCGTGCTAACCACCTGCTACGCCTACGTTCTGTCCAAAAAGGATCTGAAGGGTCGGGGCGCGCTGGTCGGTATCGCCGTCTTCACCATGTTCTTCTCCGGTGGCCTGATCCCCAACTACGTGCTGATCACCAGCCTCGGGCTGAAGAACAGCATCTGGGCGATCGTGCTGCCGAACGCGATCAACGTGTTCAACCTGCTGGTCATGAAGGCCTTCTTCGAAAGCCTGCCAACCGAGTTGGAGGAAGCTGCCGCCGTCGACGGGCTCAACACGTACGGCATCCTCTGGCGCATCGTCATCCCGCTGTCAAAGGCGATCATCGCCACGATGGTGCTCTTCTATGCGGTCTCGTTCTGGAACTCGTGGTTCACCGCGTTCCTCTACATGGACCGCTCCGAACTCTTTCCGGTGACCGTCTACCTGCGCAATCTGATCGCCGGGGCAACCACCGCGACCTCCACCGGAAGCAGCAGCGACAGCCTCGCCCAGGCAGCCGCGAACATCCAGGCCGTCACCATCATCCTGACCGTACTACCGATCATCATGGTCTATCCATTCATTCAGCGTTACTTCGTGTCGGGCATCATGCTCGGCGCGGTCAAGGGGTAGCGCTGCGGACAGGTCCGCCCCATTCGACTGAATGCCTTCCGCACACGAAAGGAAGTCCGATGTTCCAACGATCTCGGCACCGCCACGCAGCGGTCGCCGCCGGCGTCCTTGCCCTCACACTCGGTATCGCCGCCTGTGGCAGCGACGGCGACACCGAGACAGCGGACCTGGACGGCAACAGGGTCGGAGCCATGGAGAGCTACGGCCTCGGTGACCAGTTCACCGCCACCGAGGCGCTGAGCTTCTCGCTGCTCTACAACAACCACCCCAACTATCAGATCGACAAGGAGTGGATGTTCTGGGACGAACTGACCGAGCGCACCAACGTGTCGCTCGAAACGGTCGAGGTGCCGCTGAGCGACTACGAGCAGAAGCGAGGCCTGCTGATCGGCGCCGGCGACGCGCCGTTCATCATCCCGAAGACCTACCCCGGCCAGGAATCGGCGTACGTCTCCAGCGGAGCGATCCTGCCGATCAGCGACTACGTCGACCTGATGCCGCACTTCCAGGACAAGGTCGCCAAGTGGAACCTGCAGGGTGACATCGACTCGCTGCGCCAGCAGGACGGCAAGTACTACCTGCTGCCCGGTCTGCACGAGGACGTCTGGACCGACTACACCATCGCCGTACGCACCGACATCCTCGCCGAGCTCGGCCTCGAGGAGCCGGCCACCTGGGACGAGTTCCGGGACATGCTGCGGGCGATGAAGGCCGCGTACCCGGAGGTCTACCCGATGTCGGACCGGTGGAGCATCCCCACCCCGCTGGGCGCGCTGCAGAACATCATCGGCCCGTCGTACGGCTACGACACGATGGGCGGCTGGGGTTACCAGAACGCCTCGTTCAACCGGCAGGCCCAGGAGTTCGTCTTCACCGGCACGATGCCGGAGTACAAGGAGATGGTGGAGTTCCTGCACTCGCTGGTCGCCGAGGGTCTCTTCGACCCGGAGAGCCTGACCCAGGACGACGACACCGCGATCCAGAAGCTCGCCACCGGCAAGTCGTTCGTCATCAGCACCAATGCGCAGACCCTGGTCAACGACTACCGGCCGGCGCTGGCACAGAACAACCCGAACGCCACCATCGCCAAGATCACCCGGCCGGACAGCCCGGTCGGCTCGGTCAAGGCCGGCTCCCGCCTGGAGAACGGAATCATGATCTCCAGCAAGGCGCGGGAGAGCGAGAACTTCGTCGCGATGATGCAGTTCATCGACTGGCTCTGGTACTCCGACGAAGGCCAGGAGTTCGCCAAGTGGGGAGTCGAAGGCGTCACCTACACCAAGGACGCCGCCGACAAGTGGGTCCTCGACTCCGACATCGACTTCATCGGAATCAACCCCGACGCCAGCAAGCACCTGCAGAAGGACTTCGGCTTCAGCAACGGGGTGTTCGCCTACGGCGGCACCACCGAACTGCTGCAGTCGACCTTCTCCGAAGAGGAGCTGAAGTTCCAGGAGGCGATGGGGCAGAAGGAGACCCTGCCGGTCTCGCCGCCGAGGCCGTTCAGCGGGGAGGAGCGCGAGCAGGCCACCCTGTGGGAGACCCCGTTGAAGGACTACGTCCAGCAGCAGACCCTGCAGTTCATCCTCGGCCAGCGTGACCTGTCCGAATGGGACGCCTACGTCGCCGAGGTCGAGGGCAAGAACGCCCAGCAGTACATCGACCTGGTCAACGGGGCGTACCAGCGATACCAGGAAGAGCACGGCTGACCACCTGGGGGGTGCCGGTCGCGTCCGTGGCAGGGACGTGACCGGCACAGCCGGCACCATCATGAGGAGCGGAGCAGAGATGACCCGGATCGCCGTACCGCAGCAGGGCACCGGCACCCTGCCAGACGCCTGGCGGGCCTGCGTCGGCACCGGCCGGCTCGACCTCGCGCTGCGCAGCGACTACCAGGAGTCCCTGGCGCTGGTCCAACGGGAGATCGGCTTCCGCTACATCCGGGGGCACGGGCTGCTCAGCGACGGCGTCGGCATCCACCGACCGTACGAACACGCCGGCCGACGCGGCGTGCACCACTCGTTCACCTACGCCGACCAGATCGTCGACACCTACCTCGACCTCGGCATCGCCCCCTTCATCGAGCTCGGCTTCATGCCCGGAGCACTCGCCTCCGGCGACCAGACCGTCTTCTGGTGGCGCGGCAACGTCACCCCGCCCCGCTGCGAGTCCGAGTGGGCCGACCTGGTCCGGGCCACGATCGGCAACCTCGTCGACCGGTACGGCCTGGCGCAGGTCCGCAGCTGGCCGATCGAGGTGTGGAACGAACCCAACCTGGACATCTTCTGGCAAGGCGCCGACCAGGCCGCCTACCACCGGCTGTACGAGGTGACCGCGCACGCCGTCAAGGAGGTCGACGCCGACCTGCAGGTCGGCGGGCCGGCGATCTCACCCGGTGCTGACGAGTGGCTGGTGCCGTTCGCCGAGTACGTCACCGACCGCGATGTGCCGATCGACTTCGTCAGCCGGCACGCGTACACCTCGGGGCCGGCCCAGCACGTGCCGTTCGGCACCTACCAGACCCTGATGCCCGCCGGCCACCTGCTGGAACAGTTCGCCAGCCCGCGTAAACACCTGGCCGGCACCGCCCTGGCCGACCTGCCGGTGCACATCACCGAGTTCAACTCCTCCTACCGGCCGGACAACCCGGTCCACGACACCGCGTTCCACGCCGCCTACCTGGCCCCGGTCGTCGCGGCCGGCGGCGACCTGGTCGACTCGTTCTCCTACTGGACGTTCAGCGACGTCTTCGAGGAGGTCGGCATCCCGGCCGCGATCTTCCACGGCGGCTTCGGTCTGCTCACCCATAGGCAGATCAGAAAACCCACCTACCACCTGTACGCGTTCATGGCCCGGATGGGCCGTCAGGTGCTCGCCCGGGGCGCCGACCACCTGATCACCCGCGACGACGACACCGGCCGGGTCACCGTGCTGGCCTGGGCGCCGGTCGACGTCGCCGACGTCACGGCGGCACCGGACCGGCACACCGTCGACCTGTCTGTCCCGGCCACCGCACCAGCCGGCTCGGTGTTCCTGCTGCGCTCGTCGGTCAGCGACGACGCCGGCAACGCCTGGCGGGCCTGGTGCGAGCTCGGCCGCCCCCGCTCACCCCGGCCGGCGCAGCTCGACGCGCTGCGTACCGCCGCCGAACCGGCCCGCACCCACCGCTCGCTGCCGGTCGTCGACGGCCGGGTCGACGTCGACCTGACCCTGACCCGGCACGAGGTCACCCTGGTCGAGATCACCCCGGTGGTCGACGAGACGCCGCCGTGGTGCGACGATCGGCGGCTGCTCGGGCAGGGCGGCCGCGATGAGTGACCTCGGCGCCGCGCAGCGGCAGTTCGGCACCGGCCCGCTGTCGCGGGTCGCGGCGATAGTCTACCGGCTGACCGTCGTCGAGCTGCTGCTGCTCGCCGGCGTACTGCCCGGTCTGGTGCCCGCGCTGCTGCTGGCCCGGGACTCCAGCAACATTGCGCTCTACGCCGCCTGCGCCGTCCCGGTCGGCCCGGCGCTGTCCGCCGGCCTGTACGCCATCGCCCGGCACCGTCCCGACATCACCGACCTGAACCCGGCCGTCGACTTCCGGCGCGGCTACCGGGCCAACCTCGGCGGGGTGCTGCGGATCTGGCTGCCGCTGCTGGCCGGGCTGACCATCGTCGCAGTCAACCTGGCCTACTTCGACGCGGCCGGGGTGCCGCGCTGGTGGGCGGCGCTGCTGGTCCTCGTCGCGGTCGCGGCGACCGTCTGGGGTGGCATCGCGCTGGTGATCACCTCGCTGTTCGCGTTCCGCGCCCGCGACGTGGCCCGGCTCGCCGCGCACTTCCTGACCCGTACGCCCGGCACCTCCCTCGGAGTGCTGGCGCTCGGGGTCGTGGCGGCCGGAATTACCGCGTACGCCTCCGAGGCGGTGCTGGCGCTGGCCGGCTCGGTGCTGGCGTTGCTGCTGCTGCGCACCAGCCGATCGATGATCACGGCGATCGAGAAGGAGTTCACCAGGTGACGCTGCCCGACGTCGCGAAGATCCCGTACGGCGGGGACTACAACCCGGAGCAGTGGCCCGAGGACGTCTGGAAGGACGACTACCGGCTGTTCGACGCGGCCCGGATCGACACCGTCACGGTCGGCGTCTTCACCTGGGGGCTGACCCAGCCCGGTCCCGGTGTCTACGACTTCTCCACCCTGGACCGCATCGTCGAGCGGGCGGTCACCGAGGGCCGGCAGATCTGCCTGGCCACCGGCACCGGAGCGCATCCGGCCTGGATAGCCCGTGCCCATCCCGACGTCACCCGCGTCGACTTCGAGGGCCGCCGGCACCGGTTCGGCCAACGGCACAACTCCTGCCCCAGCTCACCGACGTACCGCCGACTCGCCACGGAGCTGGCCCGGCGGGTCGCGCATCGCTACGCGCGCACCCCCGGCCTGGTCGCCTGGCACGTCAACAACGAGTACGGCGGTGCCTGCTACTGCGAGCTGTGCGCCGCCAACTTCCGGCTCTGGCTGCGCGAGCGGTACGGCAGCCTCGACGCGCTCAACGCCGCCTGGTACACCACCTTCTGGTCGCACACCTTCACCGAGTGGGGGCAGATCGAGCCGCCGTCGGCGTTGACCGAACACTGGCGCGGGCCCGACCACACCGCGTTCCAGGGCATCACCCTCGACTATTTGCGGTTCATGTCGGACGCGATGCTGGCGAACTTCGTCGACGAGAAGGCGGCGATCCGCGAGTCCAGCCCGGACACCCCGGTGACCACCAACTTCATGGGCATGTACCGGCCGATCGACTACCACCGGTGGGCCGAGCATCTCGACTTCGCCTCCTGGGACAACTACCCACCCGACGACCGGTCGGCGGCCCGGATGGCGTTCACCCACGATCTGATCCGCGGGTTGAAAGGCGGCCAGCCGTTCTGGCTGATGGAGCAGACGCCGAGCGTCACCGCCTGCCGCGACGTCAACCCGCTGAAACGGCCCGGCGTCATGCGGCTGTGGAGCTGGCAGGCGGTGGCGCACGGCGCCGACGCGGTGCTGTTCTTCCAGATGCGCGCCGGCCGGGGGGCCAGCGAGAAGTACCACGGGGCGGTCATCGGCCACGCCGGCCGATCCGACACCCGGGTCTTCACCGAGGTCGCTGAGCTGGGTGCGGAGCTGGCGCAGCTCGGCGGCGTGACGCTCGGTGCCCGCACCCCGGCCCGGGTGGCGGTGCTTTTCGACTGGGACAGCTGGTGGGCGTTGGAGATTTCCGACGGTCCGTCCCGGCTGGTCCGCTACCAGCAGGTGGTGCTCGCCTATCACCGGGCACTGTGGGACGCGGGGGTGGACGTCGACGTGGCGCCGGTGACCGCCGAGCTGACCGGCTACGACGTCGTGGTGGCCCCGGCTCTGCACATGGTCAAAGACGATCTCGCCGCCCGCCTGGAGGGGGTCGCCCAGCGGGGTGGCACCGTGCTGGCAACGTATCTCTCCGGGCGGGTCGACGAGAACGATCAGGCGTTCCTGGCCGATGTGCCGGGGCCGCTGGCCCAACTGATGGGGATCCGGATCGACGAATGGGACGCCCGGGAGGCCGACGTGGTCAACCCGGTCACCCTGGCGGCGGACGGTGCCCGGTCGGTCGTCTCCGCCGCCACGCTGCTGTTCGAGCTGGTCATCCCGCAGGGCGCCGAGGTGATCGGCACCTACCAGGCCGACTTCTACGCCGGCACGCCGGCGGTCACCCGCAACCGGTTCGGCGCCGGCGAGGGGTGGTACGTCGCCGCCGGGCTCGACCTGGCGGGGGTTTTCTGGGTGGTACGCCGAATCCTGGACCGGCACGGACTGCTCGGCCCGTACGCACACGTGCCGGATCTGGAGTCGGCGGTACGGGTCGCGCCGGACGGCACCCGGATCCGGTTCCTGCTCAACCACGGCGAGGAGCAAGTGGAGCTGCCGGCCTGTGCCGCCGGGGTCGACCTGCTGACCGGGGAACGGGTCACCGCCGGTGCGCCGCTGCGCCTGGACCGGTACGGCGTACTCGTGCTCCGCGAGGACACCTGACGCCGCGCCGCCGTCCGTCGGGACGTCGTGTCACGCGGCGGGTCGAAGGTGGTGCACCCTATCGCGCCAGCTAGGGTGCACCACCCTCAGCCCGCCGCGCCGACACGATGACCCAGAACCGGTGTACGCCGGATGGGTGACGTGTGCCTGAGGGACCTGAGCGGCGCCTGACCGGTGGCAGGGTCGGTGCGGTGGCCGGGGCGGAACCGACCGGCTGATCCGGACGGTGCCAGCGGGGGAGCACGGACGATGGTGAGCAGACGTACGGCGTTGCGGGCAGGCGCGGTCGCCGGGCTGGTCCCAGCGGTCGGTCTGATCGGGCGACCAGCCACGGCCGTACCGACGCCGGCCGAGGAGCCGACGCGTACCCCGGCCGAACAACCGACGCAGGTCAGGCCCCAGGACCCGGACATCGGGCCCGGCGCTGGCCGGGACGATCGTCCGTGGCGGGATCTGCCGGACCGGCAGTGGGTCGAGCTGCAGGGGCAGCTGTCGGCGGATGCCACCCTGTACCGCCCCGGCGGGGCGAGCTACGAGGCACTCAGCATCCCGTACAACCACCGGTACGCCAACGTGCAACCAGCCGCGATCCTGACACCCGGCACACCCGACGACGTCGCGGTGGCAGTCAGCTGGGCACATGATGTCGGGATGCCGCTGGTGCCCCGGTCCAGCCTCGGCCACAACTACGCCGGCTACTCCACCACGACCGGCCTGCTGATGGTGATGAGCCGGCTGCGGGGGATCGAGGTCACGCCGAACCGTTGGCCGGCACCGCCGCGGCGGTACGGGTCGGTCGAGGTCACCGACGATGCCGGCACCATCACCGTGCAGGCCGGCGTGGTCAACGCCGACCTGCTGCCGATCCTGCGCGACCAGGGTGTCTTCGTCCCCGCCGGACGGTGCCCGACGGTCGGTGTGGCCGGGCTGGTGCTCGGCGGCGGGATCGGCTTCAGCGACAAGATGTTCGGCCTGACCTGTGACCGGCTGGTATCGACCGAGGTGGTGCTGGCCGACGGCACGGTGACGGCCTGCGACGAGACCAACGATCCGGACCTGTTCTGGGCCTGCCGGGGCGGCGCCGGCAACAACTTCGGCGTCAACACCTCGTTCACCTTCCGCTACGTACAGCTGCAGGGTCTGGTGTCGTTCTTTCGGTTCCGCTGGTCGGCGGCCAGCGTCACCCCGGCCATGCTGGCCTTGCAGGACGTCGCGACCGCCTACCGCAGCGATCGGCGCTTGGACTGCCGCATCGGTGCCGGCACCACGCTGGCCGCCGGCGAGCAGCAGGTGTACGCCGACGCGCTCGGCCAGTTCTACGGCACCGTCGACGAGCTGACCGAGATCCTCGAGCCGGTACTGCGCGTCGGGACGCCGGCCGAACGTGAAGCCAACCGGGACGGCGTCCGGGCGGTGTCGCCGGCCGAGGCGAGCGTGTTGCTGTCGGCGAACACCCCGGCGCAGCAGTTCGCGGTCAAGTCGGCGGCGCTGCCCGAGTCGTTGAACCGGCGGCAACTGCAGGCAGTGCTCGACGGCCTGCACCGGTGGCCGGGCAGCCGCAACCCGGACGGGGCCGGGATCGCGTTGTTCTGCCTGGGTGGGCAGGTGAACGAGGTACAGCCGGACGCCACCGCGTTCGTGCACCGCGACGTCACCTTCATCATGGCCGCCGAGGCGACCTGGGCAGACGACGATCCGCCGGAGGTCGCCGTCGCCAACGAACTCTGGCTGACCGAGTTCTTCGACGAGGTGTTCGCCGGCCACCCTCCGGCGGGGGCGTACCAGAACTTGCCGGATCCCCACCTGGCCGACTGGCGACACGCCTACTACGGCGGGAACTACCCGCGGCTGGTCGAGGTCAAGCGCAAGTACGACCCGACCGGCTTCTTCACCTACCCGCAGGGCATCGGGTCCTGCGGCGCCGTCGACGGCTACGCCAACCAGTGGTGTCCCCGCTGACCTCGGACCGGAACCCGACGTGGCCCCGCTGGCCGGTACCGGCCAGCGGGGCCACGTCTGTCGAACATGCCGGCTCAGGACAGGTCGAACCGGTCCAGCTCCATGACCTTGACCCAGGCGGCGACGAAGTCGGCGACGAACTTCTCGCCGGCGTCGCTGCTGGCGTACACCTCGGAGAGGGCACGCAGCTGCGAGTTCGAGCCGAAGATCAGGTCGACCGCGGTCGCGGTCCACTTCACCTCGTCGGTGGCAAGGTCGCGGATCTCGTAGACGTGCTCGCCGGACTCCGCCGCCTTCCACCGGGTGCCCGGGGAGAGCAGGTTGGTGAAGAAGTCGTTGGTGAGTACGCCGGGCCGGTCGGTGAGCACGCCGTGCTGCGCGCCGCCGACGTTCGCCCCGAGCGCCCGCAGACCACCGATGAGCACGGTCATCTCCGGGGCGGACAGGTCGAGCATGTACGCCCGGTCGACCAGCAGGACCTCCGGCTGGGTCTTCTCGCCCGGCCGCAGGTAGTTACGGAACCCGTCGGCGCGCGGCTCCATCACCGCGAACGACTCGACGTCGGTCTGCTCCTGGCTGGCGTCGGTGCGGCCCGGGTGGAACGGCACGGTCACCTTGACCCCGGCGTCGTGCGCTGCCTTTTCGACGGCGGCCGAGCCGGCCAGCACGATCAGGTCGGCGAGCGAGATCTGCGCGCCGCCGGCCGCGTTGAACTCCTGCTGGACGCCCTCCAGGGTGCTGAGCACCGTGGCCAGCTGCTCCGGCTGGTTGACCTCCCAGCTGCGCTGCGGTTCGAGCCTGATCCGGGCCCCGTTGGCGCCGCCACGCTTGTCGGTGGAGCGGAAGCTCGCCGCCGACGCCCAGGCGGTGCTGACCAGCTGCGCGGTGCTCAGCCCGGAGTCGAGGACCTTCGCCTTGAGCGCGGCCACGTCGGCGTCGCCGACCAGTTCGTGGTCGACGGCCGGCACCGGGTCCTGCCACAGCTGGGCCTCGGGCACCCACGGACCGAGGAACCGGCTGACCGGGCCCATGTCGCGGTGCAGCAGCTTGTACCAGGCCTTGGCGAAGGCCAGTGCGAACTCGTCCGGGTTGGCCAGGAACCGGCGGGAGATCTGCTCGTACGTCGGGTCGAAGCGCAGCGACAGGTCGGTGGTGAGCATCGTCGGCTTGTGCTTCTTCGCCGGGTCGTGCGCGTCCGGGATGATCGCCTCGGCGTCCTTGGCCACCCACTGCTTGGCCCCACCGGGGCTGGTGGTCAGCTCCCACTCGTACCCGAACAGGATCTCGAAGAAGCGGTTGCTCCACTGCGTCGGCTTGTCGGTCCAGGTGACCTCCAGGCCGCTGGTGATGGTGTCGCCGCCCTTGCCGCTGCCGTGCGTGCTCAACCAGCCCAGGCCCTGCGCCTCAATCGGCGCGCCCTCCGGCTCCGGGCCGACGTGAGCGTCGGCGTCACCGGCCCCGTGGGTCTTGCCGAAGGTGTGGCCGCCGGCGATGAGGGCGACGGTCTCCTCGTCGTTCATCGCCATCCGGGCGAACGTCTCCCGGATGAAGTGGGCCGCCGCGAGGGGGTCCGCGTTGCCGCGCGGGCCCTCCGGGTTGACGTAGATCAGGCCCATCTCGGTCGCGCCGACTCCAGCCGACATCTCCTTCTCGGAGAGGTAGCGGGCGTCACCCAGCCAGGTGTCCTCCGGGCCCCAGAAGATCTCCTCCGGCTCCCAGACGTCCTCCCGGCCGAAGGCGAAGCCGAAGGTCTTGAAGCCCATCGACTCCAGGGCGACGTTGCCGGCCAGCACCAGCAGGTCGGCCCAGGAGATCTTCTGGCCGTACTTGGCCTTGACCGGCCACAGCAGCCGGCGGGCCTTGTCCAGGTTGGCGTTGTCCGGCCAGCTGTTGAGCGGGGCGAAGCGCTGCCCGCCGTCACCAGCGCCGCCCCGGCCGTCCTCGATCCGGTACGTGCCGGCGGCGTGCCAGCTGAGTCGGATCATCAGCCCGCCGTAGTGACCGAAGTCGGCCGGCCACCAGTCCTGCGAGGTGGTGAGAACCTTGGTGATGTCCTGCTTGAGGGCCTCGACGTCGAGCGTGGCGAACTCCTTGGCGTAGCTGAAGTCCGCGCCCAGCGGGTTGCCCTTGGGCGAGTGGGCGTGCAGCACCGACAGGTCGAGCTGGTTGGGCCACCAGTCCCGGTTGGTACGCGGCCGCCCGCCCGTTTTGGGAGTTGGTGAGTCGATCGCCGGGTTCTCGCTCTCGCTGCCGTGCGCGGTCACCGAGTCGTGGGCGACCGGGCAGCCGGACGCTGCCATCTTGTCCACACCCTGTGCGCTGGTGGGGCCGGTGTTCTGGGTGTCGCTCATCAGTTCCCTTCCGGATTGGCCGATAACGAAGTGGCGTTGTCGGTCGTGCATCCGGGGCAGGTGCCCCAGTAGACGACCTCCGCCTCGTCGACCGTGAAACCGTGGTCGTCGGAGGCGGTGAGACAGGGGGCGGATCCGGTGGCGCAGTCGACGTCGGCGATCGCGCCGCAGGAGCGGCAGACGACGTGGTGGTGGTTGTCCCCGACCCGCCGCTCGTAGCGGGCGGTCGCGCCGGCGGGCTGGATGCGCCGCACCAGCCCGGCGTCGGTGAGGACCCGCAGCACATCGTAGACCGCCTGGTGGGACACCGTCGGGTGGTCGGCACGCACCAGGTCGAGCACCGTGTCGGTGTCGACGTGCGGGCGGTCGCGTAGCGCCGCGAGGACTGCCAGCCTCGGTCGGGTCACCCGCAACGAGGCCGCCCTCAACTGCGCCTCGAGGTCGGATGTCACCGGGCCACGATAGGCCGTTTTCTGGAATCATTCAAGTTTCGGTACGGAGGTGTCGCCGACCTGCGGCGACCAGCAAAACCACAGGTCATGCCAGTTGGCGGGCGCCTCGAACGGCGTACCGGTGCAGGGTGACGCCCTGCTCGAAGGCGCGGTGCTCAAGCAGGTCGAGCTCGACCGGGCAGTCGTGGCCGTCGAACAACGGCCGGCCGGCGCCGAGGACCACCGGATGGACGAAGAGCATCAACTCGTCGAGCAGGCCGGCCTGCAGCAACTGGGTGGCGACGGTGGCCCCACCGATGCCGATGTCACCGTCGGCCCGCGCCCGTAGCTCGGCGAGCGCCGCCACGGCGTCACCGTCGCGGCCGACGACGCGGGTGTCGTGTCCGGCGTCGACGCGGGTACGCGACACCAGCACCTTCGGGACCGACGTCCAGATCTCGCCGTACTCGCGTAGGAAGTCCGGCAGCGAGTCGTCGTCGCGCGCGCCCGGCCAGAACGCCTCCATGATCTCGTAGACCTTCCGCCCCTGCACCATCTGGGACAGCGCCCGCGCCCGCGCGTTGAACTCCCGGTGCAGCGACTCCCCGATACGCATCCAGTCGCCGCCGCCGTTCTCACCCGGGGCGTGCTCGATCTTCATATCCACGGACACGTTCATCCAGTACACGAATCGGCCCGGCACGCGCCCTCCAGTGACTGCGGTACGCAACTGTCCCGCCGACGGTAACAACCCGCCGGCGGTGCCTACGGTGACCTATCCACGACACCGTGGCGGCACCCGACGCAGCCTCCCACCACGCGGTGCTCGATCTGCTCGGCCGGCAGGCCAACCATCGACAGGCCGAAGAGACGCTGCGTGCCGCCGGCTGGACGCCCGCTGGCGCTGGCGACTGGGCCATCGCGCTCCGCTCGCCCGACGGCACAATGGCCGCCCGGATCAGCCCGTTCGACCCGACGGGACCGTACACCGCAGCGCTCTACCGTGAGGCCGCGCACACCCGGCAGGTGCCGGAACTGTTCGCGCACCGCCGTCTGCCCGGCGGAGGTGACCTTCAGCTGCTCGAATGGCTTCGACCGGTGAGTCAGGACGAAGCTGTCGCGTTCCACCGGGCGATCGCCAGGCATGATCCGGACGTCGCCGACCTCGTCGACGTCGTGCGCCGGATCCACGACCGGGCCCGACGGGAACTGCCCTGGTGCGGGCCGTTGGACCACAACCCGACAAACGTCATGCGTACGGTGGACGGGCGGCTCGTCGCCGTCGACCTGTTCTACGCCGACGGCCCGAACCTGTACGCGACAGCGGCAACGGACCCGGATCTCGTCGTCGCGCTGATCCCCGAGACCGAGCGGCGGTTCATGACCGAGATCCCGCTGGCCGCCTCCGGCCCCTGGCCGCCCGGTGCACAGAAGGCGCTACGCGTCGGGCTCGCCGCGGCCGACGCCCGCCACGCCGGCGGACAACCGCCCAGCGCTACACCCGTCGCACGAGGATCCTGATCACGGCGGCCAACCCCACGCGTCCTACCGGACGTAGATCTCCGGGATCGAATCCATGATCGACTGTACGGTCGCGGCGACGCTCAACGCGCTGGTGTCGACGCCGATGTAGCGGTAGTCCGGGTCGAGTGCCTCGCGGAGGGTCCGATCCTCCGGGATCAGGTCGACCCGGTCGCGCCACCGCTGCGTCGTCTGCTTGGCCCGGGTGAGTCGGCGGTGTTCGCGTACGTCTCGGTCGACCAGCAGCTCGACCAGGAACACGGTCGTCTGCTGCCGCAGGAGTTGACGGAACGCGAGGTAGTCGTCGTAGTCGCGCAGAAAGCTGCCAGTGAGGACATTGACGTAGCCGGCAGCCCAGAAGTTCGTCACCAGAGTTGCGACGTTGCGGCGGAGCAGATCGAAGAACCCGTCGTCCATCGGGCACGGGTTGGTCTGCCCGATGTCCTCGGCATCGATCCGGGCGCAGCCGGGCGTGTGGGGGAGCAGCGCCCGCAGAATCGTCGATTTGCCGGCACCCTCCTCGCCGGTGACGAGGACGAGATGGTTGACCGCCGTGGCGGTTGGATCCGCTGCTCGCCGTGTGACAGGCAGGCCCATCACCGGCGTACGCGGTCGGGGAGTGGCTCGCGGCGGGCCAGCCACCGCGCCGGGATCCCGCCCGGTCCGGAGCAGGTGTACGCGGCCACGACGCCGCCGACGATCGCCGCGGTCGTGTCGACGTCGCCGCCGGCCTCGACACAGGCGTGGATCGCCGCCGGGTAGTCGTCGAGCCGGGTCGCGGCGACCCACAGTGCGAACGGGACGGTGTCGAAGGCCAGCACCTGCGAGCCGTTGCCCAACTCGTACGCCGCCTCGGCGACGCCGACCCCCAGCAGCTGCCTGGCCCGGACGATGCCGGACATCAGCCGGCCGTCGATCAGATGGCCCAGCACCACGTCGAGCAGCTCGGCCGGCTCGGGCCGGGACCGGGTCAGCCGGGACCAGCCGGCTTCCGCCGCCGCGACGGCGACCGCGACCGCACCCAGGATCGCCTCGGGGTGGGCGTGGGTGACCTCCGCCGACCGCCAGGCCTGCAGAGCGGCGGTACGGTTGTCGCCCGCGTGGAAGGCGCCGAGTGGGGCGACCCGCATCGCCGCACCGTTGCCCATCGACCCCTGTCCGTCGAACGCCGCACCTGCGGCGTCCCGCCAGGCGACGCCCTGCCGGATCTGGCGTAGCAGGACCACCGCGCCGGCACCGTAGCCACGGTACGGCTCGAAGCGCTCGGCGAACCGGGCCGCCAGGCGGTCCTGGTCGATACCGTCGCGCTCGCGCAGCTCGGCGACGATCGAGCAGGCCATCTCGGTGTCGTCGGTCCACGGCCACGGCCCGGCCGGTGGGTCACCATCAGGTAGCGCGGCGGAGCTGGTGCCGGGGACGAAGAACTGGGCGCCGAGGGCGTCACCGACGGAAAGGCCGTCAAGACTGTCATAGCAGAGGTCGAGCATCGTCATGTCGCAGCAGACTCTGCCAGTTGCGGCGGCCGTCGGGAAGGCCGGAGCCACTGCGGGTCACCGTCAACTTCGCAGCTGCGCGTTGAGCCGGGCGGCCTGTCGCGTGAGGTGGTCGCGTTCGGGCAGGTTGGGCGCTGACCGGGCGGCCTGCGCGTACAGCCGTGCCGCGGTCGCCGGATCCCCGTCGCGCTCGTGCAGGTGTGCCGCAACGGCGGCGTACCGGGGCAGGGCCGGGTCGAGCTCTGCCAGGGCGGCCAGACCGGCTCGCCCGCCGTCGGCCTCGCCGAGCGCGACGGCCCGGTTGAGTCGTGCCACCGGGTTGTCGGTGAGGCGTACCAGTTCGTCGTACCACTCGACGATCTGCACCCAGTCGGTCTCCTCAGCGGTCTGCGCGTCGGCGTGCAGCGCGGCGATGGCAGCCTGGGCCTGGAACTCGCCCAGCCGGTCGCGGGTGAGGGCGGACTGGAGCACGTCGACGCCCTCGGTGATGAGTGCGGTGTCCCACCGGCTGCGGTCCTGCTCGGCGAGCGGCACGAGCCGACCCTCGGGACCGGTGCGGGCCGGACGCCGGGCGTGGTGCAGCAGCATCAGCGCCAGCAGGCCGGCGACCTCCGTATTGTCGATCATGCCTGCCAGTTGGCGGGTGAGCCGGATCGCCTCGGCGGCGAGGTCCACGTCACCGGAGTACCCCTCGTTGAAGACCAGGTAGAGCACGCGCAGCACGGTGGCGACGTCACCGGGCTGGTCGAACCGGACGCCGGCGACGGTCCGTTTGGCCCTGCTGATCCGCTGGGCCATGGTCGCCTCCGGCACCAGGTAGGCCTGCGCGATCTGCCGCGTGGTCAGCCCGCCGACCGCGCGCAGCGTGAGCGCGACCGCCGAGGCCGGGGTCAGGGCCGGGTGCGCACACAGGAAGTACAGCGCCAGCGTGTCATCCGTCGCCGCCGCCCCCTGCTCGGGCGCGGGCTCGGCGTCGACCAGCTCCTCCCGCCGCCGCCGGGAGGTGTCGGCGCGGACGGCGTCGAGGAACCTGCGCCAGGCCACCGTGACCAGCCAGCCCTTGGGATCGCGCGGCAGGTCGTCGGGCCATCCGCGTACCGCCTCGACCAGGGCGTCCTGCACGGCGTCCTCGGCCGCCGCGAAGTCGGCTCCGCGGCGGACGAGGACGCCGATCACCGCGGGCACCAGCTCCCGCAGCAGGGACTCGTTCACTCGGTGGCCGAGGGCTGCTCGGCGTAGAACGGCCGCACCTCGATCCACTCGTGGATCGGCTTGCCACCGGCACCGGGAGCTGCGGACAGTTCGCCGGCCAGCTCGATCGCGCGCTCGTAGTTCTCCACGTCGATCACCATCCAGCCGGCGATCAGGTCCTTGGTCTCGGCGAACGGGCCGTCGGTGACCGGTGGCCGGCCTTCGCCGTCGTAGCGGACGAAGGTGCCCTCCGGGGAGAGCGCCTGACCGTCGACGAACTCGCCGGTGCCCTCCAGCCGGGCGGCGAAGTCATTCATGTACTGGATGTGGGCCGTGACCTCCGCCGGCTCCCACTTGTCCATCGGTACGTCGTTGACCGCCGCCGGCGCGCCCCGGTAGTGCTTGAGCAGCAGGTACTTGGCCATCATGTTCTCCTTGGTGAGGTACGGCCCATTGTGGCCGTGTTCGCACCTGGGACGGAGCCGCTCCCGGGTTCTCGACATGCCGGCGCGGAATCTCTCCGGGAAACTTCAACGACCCCGCGCGCCCGTCACCGCAGGTTTCTTTCCCGTACGCCGATGAGCAGCCGGTCGACGGCGGCCCGGTCGGGCTGCTCCGGCAGTACGGTGCCGGCCGCCGCGTCGTCGAGCTCGGCCAGCAGATCCGCCGCCCAGCGGGTGACCGCCGTCCACGGCAGCTCGCCGCGCCGGACCGCGAGCAGCCGGTCCCGCGACGGTCCCACGTCGACCAGGACCTCCCCGGTCCGCAGCACGTGGGCACCGGCGGTCAGCAGCCGGATCATGTGCATGGCCTGCTTGTGGTTGGTCTCGCCGGTGCGTTCCCGGCGGGCCGCCACCCGGTCGAGCTGGTCGCGGGCGTAGCCGCCGTACGCCTGGGCCAGCCGCGTCGACAGGAACGCCTGCCGGACGGCCAGCAACTGCTCGCCATCCTCGCGCAGCGTCTCGATCAGCGGGGACCAGAGCACCTCCAGGACGGTCGGATTGCCCTGCAGCGCCAGGGTGCAGAAGCGTTCGAACTCCCAGGAGAACTGCTCCGGTGCCGGCCCGTCGAGGTGGGTGGGCGGCTTGTCCAGCTGCCAGAACGCACGGGTCGGGGCCACGTACACGCCGCGCCGGTCGTAGTCGGAGTCCGGCCCGTGCAGCCCGTACGCCCGGGATCCGACGACGACGGCGAGGACAGTGTGCCGCTCGACGAGCTCGTTCACGCCGGGCAGGGTACCGCTGCCCGGCCGAGCTGAAGGTAGATATAGCGGGTGTCGCCCGGGCCGGGGCGGCTGTGGCCGTCGGCCTGCCAGCCCCGAGCGGCGTAGAAGCGCTGGGCCCGACCGTTACGTTCCCACGCCTCCAGCAGCCCGCCGGTCCGGCCGGTCCTCTCCAGGTACGCGACGAACGCGTCGTGCAGCAGTCCACCGATCCCTCGACCCCAGCAGTCGGGGAGCACGTGGATCTGGTAGAGCTGACCGACGCGGCCCGGGTCGACATGACCGGCGAAGGCGGGTCCCATCGCCGCGCAGCCGACGACCCGGCTGTCGAGGACAGCGGCGACGGTGAACAGCTCCGGCGAGGTGACCGCGTTCGCCCAAGCGGTGCGGCGTTCGGCGTACGCAGCGGGGGACGACAGCGACGGGTCGGCCGGGTCGAGCCCACCTGCCGCCGTGTAGTAGGCGGTGCGGGCCAGCGTGTGCACCTCGGTCAGCTGGTCGACATCAGCGAGCGTGGCCTCGCGTACGAGTGCCGGTGCGTCGGCGGGCCGCGGTCCATCATGATCACTTGACGTTCTGCTGGGCGACACGCCGATGCTCTCCCAGCAGAACGTCAAGTGATCATGGCGGGCTGGTGGGCGGACACCATCAGGCGAGGTCATCCGGCGTCTCCTCCGTCAGTCGGCGAAGCCGAGGCCGCGTTCGGCCAGCGCGGTGGCGAGGATGCCGACGGCCTTCGGGCCGATCCCGTGCATGGCCAGCAGACCGGCGCGACGGTAGGTGGCGACCTGGGCGAGGGTGGTGACGCCGGCTGCCAGCAGGGCACTGTTGGCAGGCCGTCCGATCGGCGGCAGGTCACCGATCTGGGCGGGCAGATGGCGAGTGCTCATCCGCCCACCGTAGCCGGCGTGGCCGTGCTCGGGCCTTGGTCGTTGATAGCGTCGGCGGCATGACCGTGAGCATTCTGATCACGCCCGACGATGACCTCGGCGAGGAACTTGCCGCTGCTGTTACCGGGGGCAACCGGTTTGCTCTGATCGCGTGGGCGATCCGTGAGTACCTGGATCGGCGCGCCGTCGATGCTGCTGCTGCCTGGCACGCCGCCCTTGCCGGCGAGGACGCTGCGGCGTACGCCGAGTTCAACGCTACGTGGTAGCCCTGAGCCACTGGCGGATGGTGGAGAAGTCGGCGTCGGTGAGGCCGAGTTGCGGGTCGACGCGGTGCAGTAGCGCCTTGCCAGGGTGGTTCCTGGTGACCCACTGCCGGTCCAGGTCGGTGATCTCGTCGTCGAGCCAGACGAAGGTACGCCCGGCCGCCCAGCTGGTGAGGAACGCCGCCTTCCAGCGCACGCCGCGCGGGGGCTCGTCGTCGGAGTCCGGCCACGGAACGACCGGCAGCCCCGGTAGGCCGAGCAGCGGCGCGACGACGTCGTTCGCCTCGGCCATCCAGGTGGTCGCCCAGACAAGTTGACAATCGAGCGCCAGCAGCTGGCGTCCGTCCTCCGGATCGAGCCGATCCAGCAGCGGATTACCACCGACATCAAGATCGGTTGCGGCGACGGGCGAAGGCGCGCGGCCAGTGGCACCGGCGGCGAAGGGAATGAGTACGCCGTCGACGTCGAGGAACACGTACGGGCAGCTGGCTGGCACCGGCGTCGTCGGAAGGCAGACCGGCCGCGTCAGCGGCTGGACACTGTGGTGAGGAACGCCGTCCAGGCTCTGGCGGGGAAGAGGAGCGCCGGGCCGTTCGGGTCCTTGGAGTCGCGTACGCCGATCGTGTCGCCGGCCAGCGTGGCCACCTCGACGCAGTCTGACCCGCTGGCGCTGCTGCGGCTGCTCTTGCGCCAGTGGGCGCGGGGCAGGTCCTGCGCGATTACGTCGTGTCCGTCCGTCCGAGATCGTTGCAGCAAGCTGGATCAGCCCTCCGCGGACTCGTAGTCCTTGAGGCCGGACAGGAAGTTGGTGAAGGCAGCCGGGCTGAACAGCAGAGCTGGGCCGGTGGCGTCCTTGCTGTCCCGTACGCCTACGGCGATGTCAAGGTCAGCCACCTCGACGCAGTCGCCGCTTCCGCCGCCGCTGGAGCGGCTGCTCTTTCGCCAGTTCGCTTTGGAGAGGTCCATTGCCGCCATCCCTACTCGATGCTGTCCCGTGCGCGAGCGATCAACTCTCGTGACTCCTCGACTCCGGCCGCCGTCGCGCGTAGGTAGTCGAACGCCAGGCTATACCGCCTGACGTCTCTCTCGCCTTCCACATCCAGGTCGCCCGTCAGTGTCTCGACGAAGACGACCGACGGATGCTCAGGGAAGTCCATGATCGTGAAGGCGCCGTTGAGGCCCGCGTGCCAGACTGTCTGCTGCTTGAGGATCTGGATGGTCACGCTGCTGGGCGGTGCCAGCAAGCGGTCCAGCTGAGCCTTGAAGATCTCCGGTCCGCCGATCGGCCGGTGCAGCACGGACTCGTCCAGGATGGCCCACTGCTTCAGCGCGTCCTCGGTGAGCCGGTGCTGGCGGGCCAGCCTCGCCTCGACGTGCTTGTCGATGTCGTGCGGCGTCCGGTCTCGTCCGGCTGGCTCGCCGGTGAAGGTCGCCCTCGCGTACTCCTCTGTCTGTAGTAGGCCGTTGATCGTGCCCCATGACCAGGTGCGGAGCCCGGATGCCTCAGTCTCGAAGGCGATGTAGGTGCTCAACTCGCTGGTGATGGTGTCGCGGTAGTCCTCCCACCAGCCGCGTCCACGGGCCTCCTTGGCCAGGCGCCAGTACTGCTCCTGTCGTGCGGGGTCGGTGACGCCGAACAGGTTGAGCATCAGGTAGAGGTCGCCCTTGCTGACGCTGGTCTGGGCGAGTTCGATGCGGGAGATCTTGCCCTGCGAGCAGCCGATCTCCTCAGCGACCTGGTCTGCGGTCAGCCTCGCCTCGGTGCGTAGGCGCTTCAGCTCCAGACCCAGTTGACGTCCGCGCACGGTGGGGGTCCGCCGGTCTCGCTTCTCTGGCATCCAGCAAGTCTCGCGGACTGCATGACGAGGTTCAACTACCGTCCAAAGTTTTCTCCTATAGGGACTGGTCTTGATCTTACTGATGTGTTCAGATGTTAGTCGAAGTGAATGATTCACATCATGATCTAGGCGGCGAGGTCGAGGTCTCGCCGGGTAACTCCCCGCCGTCAGGGACGCGAGGGTCTGTGGCGGTGGGTCGAGCGGAGGAAGGCTGTCGTTCCCCGTACGGCAGCCTTCCTCCACCTCGCGCGAGTTGCTCCACGACGGTGAACTGCGAGTACCTGCCCTTGGAGGTGTCCGTGACCGACAACCGTTCAGCACGCTGGACCGACCCGACCCTCGACCCGACCGAGCGCAACCGGGACCTGTTCGCCGTACTCGATCGGGCTGACCTGTCCGAACCGGCACGGGCCGCCGTCGCACACGCCCTCGGAGCCGACGCCGGCCCTGCCGGGCACGCCGAAGCGCTGGTCAACCGCTACCTCAACGAACGCGAGCGCTGCCGTCCGGTCGGGCGGGTCAACGGCGGTGGCGGGGACCGGGGCGGCAACCTGCCGGACTGGTTACGGCCCGACCGGCGCGGCCGGTACACACTGCACCTGACCTTCGCCGCCGCCGACTTCGACGAAGCGCGCGAGCAGGCCGTCGCGTACGCCGAAGGGCTCACCATCCTGTGCCCGGAGCTGGGCGAGTACACGCCGCTGCTGTCGCGGGCAGAGGCGTGGAACTTCAACGAGCCGCTGTTCTGCGGCGTACGTGGACCGGACGGTGAGGTGTGCGCGGAGGTCCGCTACCACGCCGGGTTCCACCGGGCGGCCGGCCTGGGCGGGCTGAGCTGGGGCGACGGGGACGCCGACGCCGATGTCGACGTCAACCTGCCATGACGGACACCCCGGCCACGCCGCCGTACCCCAGGGTCGCGCCGTGCCGGCACTGCGGCCGGCCGGTGCTGCGCGACAACGACGGCGTCTGGATCCACGCCGACCTCGCCTACGTCTGCCGCGACCGCTGGGGTGGGATCACCGCCACCACCGCCGCCCCGGAGCCGCCGGACCCGACGTGGCCCCCGAGTGTCGCCGAGCGGCCGTACCCGTTCCGGGTCGACTCCGGCGCGCCACTCGACCTGTAAGGGAGGCCAGTCAGTGGATCCGGCGGCCGTGGGCGTCCGGGACGCCGGACTTGCGGAAGAAGTAGGTATTGATCTGGTCGCGCCACTCCCGCGCCGAGCGGACCTGCTCGTCGAGGCGGTCGGCGACCCGGGCGTACAGGGCGGAGTCGAGGCCGATGTCAGCGATGTCCAGCCACCGTTCCCGCATGGCGATCGCCTCGTCGGCCCCGGCGAAGTGGGTGTCGTAGATGTGCTGGATGACCGTCGAGCCGCTGTGCAGCAGGTGGCCGTACGGCACGTGGTGGAAGAACAGCAGCAGCTCGTCGGGGCAGTCGATCAACGACTCGTACACCTGCGACCAGGGCTTCGGATACTGCCCGGTGTAACCGGTGCCGGTGGCCAGGGTCCGGTCCACGCCCACGCCGTCGCGGTCGGCGAAGTGGTAGGTGCCCCACGGGGTGTACTCGTACCCGTCGACGGACGGACCGTAGTGGTTGCCGGGGTTGACCATGAAGCCGACACCCAGTGGGGCGGTGTACCGCTCATAGGTGCGCCACGAGCCGTCCATCATCGCGTGCAGTGCCTGCCGCAACTGCGCCGGATCGGAGACCGCGCCGGCCGGGAAGGTCAGGTCGATCCACTCGTCGAGCAGCGCGGCCGGGTCGGCGGTCGGGTCCCAGCCGAGCCGGCCGAACGCGTACAGGTTGGCCTGGGCGAGCGGGTGCCCGCACCAGAACGGGTCGTCGCCGACGTTCGACACGGCGGCCAGGGTGCCGCCCCGCGCGGCGATCGCGGCGACCGACGACCCCGCGTCACCGCTGACGTCCCCGTCGGCCTCCAGGCTGTCGCCGTCGAACCGGAAGCCGAGCACCTCGCTCCACAACGGAGGCAGGTAGCAGACGTGCAGCTGGTGGCCGGTGTACTCCTGGGTCACCTGCAGCTCCACGGACAGCCGCGTCGCCGGCATCGCGCCGATCACCGGGGACACCGGCTCGCGGGTCTGGAAGTCGATCGGCCCGTACTTGACCTGCACGATCGCGTTGTCGCGGAACTGGCCGTCGAGCGGGGCGAAATGGTCGTACGCCGCCCGCGCGCGGTCGGTGGTGCGGTCCCGCCAGTCCTGCCGGTGGTTGTAGACGAACGCCCGCCAGTGCACCACCCCGCCGTGCGGGGCGAGGGCGTCGGCGAGCAGGTTGGCGCCGTCGGCGTGGCTGCGCCCGTACGCGAACGGGCCGGGCTGGCCCTCCGAGTCGGCTTTGACCACGTACCCGCCGAAGTCGGGCACCGTGGCGTAGACCTGGGCGGTGGTGGTCGCCCACCAGTCGCGTACCGCCGCGTCGAGCGGGTCGGCGGTGGCCAGGCCCCCGAGCACCATCGGCGCGGCGAAGGTCACCGACAGGTGCAGCCGGATGCCGTACGGGCGGAAGATGTCGGCGAAGGTGGCGACGTCGTCGAGCCGGTCGGTGAGCAGCCGCGCCTCGGTACGCCCCACGTTGACGTTGTTGACGGTGACCGCGTTGACGCCGCTGGCGGCGAGCAGCCGGGCGTACGCCCTGACCCGGTCCAGGTCGTCGGTGATCGCGCCGTCCCGCCAGAAGATCGACCCGCCGGAGTAGCCCCGCTCCACCTGCCCCATCACCGGGTGCACGTCGATGTTGTCCCAGTGGTCGAGCATCCGCCGGCCGATCGCCGGCCGGTGCGTCCGCGTCGGGATGTCGTCGCCGAACGCCGACTCGCCGAGCCGGACCACGTGGAACAGCCCGTACAGCAGCCCGGCGGGGGTGTCGGCGGTGACCGTGGTGAGGCTGCCGGCGCGGCCGATCGTGTAGCCCTCGTCGCCGAGCCCGCCGGAGGCACCGGCTGCTCCGTCGGAGGCACCGGCTGCTCCGCCGGGACCGCCGGCACCGGTCAACGCCAGCATCAGGTCTGCCTCGCCGTCGACCGACAGCCGGGTAACCGATCCGCCGAACCGGTCGCAGGCGGCCCGCACCTCGGCGTGCACGGTGGCGACGAGCTTCTCGTCACCGGAGACCAGGGTGTGCCGTGCCCCGATGGCACGCCATGCCTGCGCCGGCAGCCAGGCCGGATGGACATCGGTTGCCGGTGCGGCAGCGGCCACGCGATCCTCCCTGAGTTTTTCGATCTTCTTCCGGACCCGTGCCCGGAATTCTTCCGGATCCCTACCCGGATCGCAGCCCTCGGACGTCGCCGGGTTCGCGGCGCTGGCGGCCATCGGTCACCCTGTCGGTGTGGATCTCGACGACACACAGACACTGGTCACCCTGCTCAGTGGCCTGGCCATCCTGGTCGGGCTGATCGGCGTGATCGTGCCGATCCTGCCCGGTCTGCTGCTCTGCTGGGCCGGGGTGCTCGGCTGGGCGATCTTCAGCGACGCCGGTGGCGGTCGGTGGCTGATCGTCGTCGCGGCGACCCTGATCGCCGTAGCCGGCACGGTGACCAAGTATCTGTGGCCGGGGCGGGACCTGAAACGGGCCGGCGTGCCCAACCGGTCGCTGCTGGTCGGCGGTGCGCTGGGCCTGGTCGGCTTCTTCGTCGTTCCGGTGCTCGGCCTGGTGATCGGCTTCGTGCTCGGCGTCTGGCTGGCCGAGCGGCAGCGGCTCGGCGACTTCGCCGCCGCCTGGCCGGCGACGAAGCGGGCGGTGCTGGCGGTGGGCCTGGCGATGCTGATAGAGCTGGGTGCCGCGCTCGTCATCGCCGGGTTGTGGCTGCTCGGCCTGCTCGTGGCCTGAACCACGAGCAGACCGCGCGTCGCGTCGGATCGTCAACCAGGTCGGGCCGTCGCCCGGACGGGTGGCGCGCCGGCTGTCACCAGACCGGCATCCGGGCGGCCGGGTAGCGGGAGCCGGCCGCGCCGTGCGGCAGGATCTCGCGGATCCGGTCGACCTCGTCCGGGTCGAGTGGGACGGACGCCGCCGCCACGTTCTCGGCGAGCCGTTGCGGGTTGCGGGTGCCCGGGATCGGCACGATGTCGTCGCCCTGGGCGAGCAGCCAGGCCAGGGCGAGCTGGGTGACCGCGACGCCCTTGGCAGCGGCCATCGCGGTCAGCTCGCGCACCGCGGCCAGGTTCTGTTCGTAGTTGCCCGGCTGCCAGCGTTCGTCCCAGGTCCGCATGTCACCGTCCGGGTATTCGGCGGCGGGCCGGACCGCGCCGGTCAGGAAGCCGCGGCCGAGCGGCGAGTACGCAACGAATCCGATGCCCAGCTCGCGGACCGTCGGCAGCACCTGCGGCTCCACCGCCCGCTCGAACACCGAGTACTCGGTCTGCAGCACCGACACCGGGTGGACGGTGTGCGCCCGCCGGATGATGTCCGGGCCGGCTTCACTGAGCCCGAAGTAGCGCACCTTGCCTTCGGCGATCAGCTCACCGACAGTGCCGGCGACGTCCTCGATCGGTACGTTCGGGTCGACCCGGTGTTGGTAGAGCAGGTCGATGTGGTCGGTGCCGAGGTGGCGCAGACTGTTGTGGGTGACCTCGCGGATGTGTTCCGGCCGGCTGTCGAACGCGGTACCGAACCGGCTCGGGTCGGTCAGGTCGAGGCCGAACTTGGTGGCGAGCACCACGTCGTCACGGAAGCCGCGTACCGCCTTGCCGAGCAGTTGCTCGTTGCTGCCGGTGCCCATTCCGTACAGCTCGGCGGTGTCGAACATGGTGACGCCGAGTTCGTACGCCCGACCGATGGTGGCGATGCCGCTGGCCGGGTCGGCCGGACCGTACGCCATGGTCATGCCCATCGTGCCGAGGCCGATCGCACCGACTTCGAGCCCCTGCGATCCGAGTTCGCGCCGGGGCAGCTGCCGGCCGTTCGTTGTCTGTGTCATGCCCCGACGCTATGTCCGCCCCGGGGGTGCCGGCATGGGGCGCGCTCCGCGTACTCTTGCCTGATCCTCTCACTGACGGCGGGGCGATCGATGATAGACGAGCTGGCACGGGTCGTCGCCCGGCACTGCTGCCCGGTGCCGGCGGTCGAGACCGCCGTGCCCCGGCTGCGGCTGGTCCGCTTCGACGACGAGCGGGCCGGGCCGACCGATCTGCTGTACGAGCCGATGGTCTGCTTCGTGGCCCGGGGCGCGAAACGCAGCACCGCCGGTGAGCGCAGCTGGCTGGTCGGCCGGGGGGCGATGTTCCTCAGCTCGGTGGAGCTGCCGGTGACCGCCGTGTTCGAGCAGGTGCCGTACCGGTCGGCGGTGCTGCGTCTGGACGGGCGGATGCTCGCCGATCTGCTGCTGGAGCTGGACGAGCCACCGTCGCCGCCGGCCGGGTCGGCAGAGCCGGCCGCGTTGACCACGGCGGCGATGACCCCGGGGATCGTCGAGGCGGTCACCCGGTGGGTACGGCTGCTCGACGACCCGGCCGACATCCGGCCGCTCGCCGCCCGGATGGAGGGCGAGATCCTGTACCGGCTGTTGAGCAGCCCGCTCGGGCCGGCGCTGCGTCAGCTCACCGTTGCCGAGTCCCGGTTGTCGCAGGTCCGGGCGGCGGCCGGGCTGATCCGGGCCCGGTACGCCGAGCCGTTGACGGTCGAGCAGATCGCGGCGGCGGCCCACCTGAGCGTGGCGACCCTGCACCGGCACTTCAAGGCGGTGACCGGGATGAGCCCGATGCGGTTCCAAAAGTCCTTGCGGCTGCAGCAGGCCCGGCGGCTGCTGGTCGCTGGCGCCGACACCGCCGCTGGAGTGGCCAGGACGGTCGGGTACGTCAGCGCGACCCAGTTCAACCGCGAGTACCGGCGGGCGTACGGCGTACCGCCAGGTCGCGATGCGGCCCGGCGGCGCGCTAGCGACCTGGCGTCGGCAGCTTCGGGGCGGTCGCCGACAGCCTGAGCGTCGCTGCGCGCCGGGGCCGTCACTGCTGCCAGGCCGAGCGGCGCAGCAGCCGCATGCCGTTGAGCGCGACCAGGATGGTGGAGCCCTCGTGCCCGGCGACGCCGAGCGGCAGCGGCAGGTGGCCGACGATGTCCCAGGTCGCCAGGACCACGATGACGGTGCCGGCGATGACCAGGTTGGCGACCACGCAGCGCCGGGCCCGCCGGGCGAGGGCGACAAGCGCGGGGATGGTGGTCAGGTCGTCGCGGACGATGACGGTGTCCGCGGTCTCCAGGGCGAGGTCGGCACCGACGCCACCCATCGCGACGCCGGTGTGCGCGGTGGCCAGCGCCGGTGCGTCGTTGACTCCGTCGCCGATCACCAGCACCCGCCGGCCGCCGGCCTGCAGTTGCCGTACCGCGGCGACCTTGTCCTGCGGCAGCAGACCGGCCCGTACCTCGTCGATGCCGACCTCGGCGGCCAGCCCGCCGGCTGCCTGCGGGTTGTCGCCGGTGAGCAGCACCGGCGACCGCCCGGTCAGGGCACGCAGCGCGGCGGTGACCGGGGCCGCGCCGGGTCGCAACCGGTCGGTGAGCGCGAGGACGGCTGCCGGCGTGCCGTCGACGGCGACCACGACGGCGGTCTGGCCGGCGGACTCCACTTCGGCGACCAGCCGGCGGGCCCCGTCGTCGGTGGCGGTCAGCAGCTGGGCCGGGCTGGCCACGGCCACCTGCCGGTCACCGACGCGGGCCGTGACGCCGCGCCCTGGTAGTGCGGCGAACGTGTCGGTGGCGGCGATCGCCAACTGGCGGTCGCGGGCGGCGGCGACCACGGCGACACCGATCGGGTGTTCGCTGGGCAGTTCGGCGGCGGCGGCGAGAGCCAGCAGTTGGTCCGCGTCGCCGGTGGCCGGATCACCGGGTACGGGGTGGACGGCGGTGACTCGGGGCCGACCTTCGGTGAGGGTGCCGGTCTTGTCGAAGGCGACCAGGTCGGCACGGCCGAGGCGTTCGATCACCCCGGCGGATTTGACCAGTACGCCGTGTCTGCCGGCGGTGGCGATCGCGGCGAGCAGCGGCGGCATGGTCGCCAGCACCACGGCACAGGGGGAAGCGACGATCATGAAGGTCATCGCCCGCAGCAGGGCGTCGGTGAGGCTGTCGCCGAGGGCGAGCGGGATGCCGAACAGGGCGAGAGTCGCGACCACGACTCCGACCGAGTAGCGCTGCTCGATCCGTTCGATGAACAGCTGGGTGGGTGCCTTGCTGGCGGCGGCCTCCTCGACCATGGCGGCGATCCGGGCGACGACGGTCTCGCCTGCCGGGGTGGTCACCCGGACCCGTAGCGCTCCGGTGCCGTTGAGGGTGCCGGCGTACACGTCGTCGCCGTGGCTGCGGTCCACCGGTAGCGGCTCGCCGGTGATGGTGGCCTGGTCGACCTCGCTGGCGCCGTCGACAACCTGTCCGTCGGCGCCGATCCGCTCGCCGGGGCGGACCAGGATGACGTCGCCGACGCGCAGTGTGACGGTGTCGACCCGCTGTTCGGTGCCGTCGACGATCCGCGTCGCCCGGGGCGGGGCCAGGTCGAGCAGGCTGTGGACGGCGTCGGCGGTTCGTCGAGTGGCGAGCGCTTCCAGCGCGCCGGAGGTGGCGAAGATGACGATCAGCAGGGCGCCGTCGAAGACCTGGTTGACGGCGGCGGCCCCGATCGCGGCGACCACCATCAGCAGGTCGACGTCGAGGGTGCGTTCGCGTAGTGCGCGCAGCCCGGACCAGCCTGGTTCCCAACCGCCGGCGACGTAGCAGGCAAGGTAGGCGGCCCACCAGCTCCACGCCGGGGCTCCGGCCAGGTGCAGCGTGCCGCCGAGGGCGAACAGCGCGGTCGCGGCGGTCGCCCAGCGGACCTCGGGCAGCGCCCAGATCGGGGTACGGCGGGTGGCGTCGGCCAGGCGCTCGGCGCGTTTCGGGGGCGCGTACGGCGGGGTATCGATGAGCACGGCCATTACAATAGCTGCGCAGCTATGCAGATATGCAAGTAGGCGGCCTCGACTAGTCTGACCGGCATGCACACCTCGATTCCGGATTTCCGGATGCCGGTCGAGGAGCAGGTGCACCTGGCCGCGGAGACGTTCCGCCTGCTCGCCGACCCCACCCGGATCAAGATTCTCTGGGCGCTGCTGCAGGGTGAGTCGTCGGTCGCCTGCCTGGCCGAGTTGGTCGGTGCCGCGCCGACGGCGGTCAGCCAGCACCTGGCCAAGCTGCGGCTCGCCGGGCTGGTCCGGGGTCGCCGGGAGGGCACATTCGTCTACTACTCGGCCGCAGACGTGCACGTCCGGCAGTTGCTGGCCGAGGCGCTGTTCCACGCCGACCATGCCGACCGCGAGCTGCCCGACCACGGGCCGGGGGAGCGGGTCTCCGATCACCACGGGTGAGCGCCTGGCTCGGGGCCGGTCACCTGTGGTGGAGTCGAAACCGGCCGCGTCGGTCCTACTTAATGAAAACGGCTTCCGTTATCGTCTGGGTAGACGAGAGGAGGCCGTCCATGGCCGTACCGAAGCGCCGCACCTCGCGGTCGAACACCCGCCACCGGCGCGCCCAGTGGAAGGCGGCGGTGCCGATGCTGGTGACCTGCCCCTGCCCGCGACAGGAGAAGATCCTGCCGCACCGGGCCTGCGCACACTGCGGCCTGTACCGGGGCCGCCAGGTCGAGGATCCGCGATGACCGGTGCGGTGGCCAGCGAGGGGAACGGTGCGACGGCCGGCGCGGTGGCCAGTGACCGTCGGCTGCCGGTAACGGTGCTGTCCGGATTCCTCGGTGCGGGCAAGACCACCCTGCTCAACCACATCTTGGCCAACCGGGAAGGGCGGCGGGTCGCGGTCATTGTCAACGACATGAGCGAGATCAACATCGACGCCGCGCTGGTGCGCGACGGCGGTAGCCTGTCGCGTACCGAGGAACGCCTGGTCGAGATGACCAACGGCTGCATCTGCTGCACCCTGCGCGACGACCTGCTGGTGGAGATCGCCCGACTGGCTCGGCTGGGCCGCTTCGACTACCTGGTGATCGAGTCCAGCGGCATCTCCGAACCACTGCCGGTGGCGGCCACGTTCGCCTTCGGCACCGACGACGGTGGGGTGCTGGCCGACATCGCCCGGCTGGACACCATGGTCACTGTCGTCGACGCGCCGCACCTGATCGCCCAGTTGCGGGCCGGCGAGTCGTTGGAGCAGCGTGGGCTGGCCGCGTACGACGACGATGACCGCACCATCGCCGACCTGCTGGTCGACCAGATCGAGTTCGCCGACGTGATCCTGGTCAACAAGACCGACCTGGTCGGGTCGGCCGAGTTGGCGACGGTCGAGGCGCTGGTGACCAGGCTGAACCCGAAGGCCCGTCAGCTGCGGACCGTGCGGGCGCAGGTCCCGTTGGGCGAGGTGCTCGACACCGGGCGGTTCGATCTGGAGGCGGCCGAGACCGCTCCCGGTTGGGTCGCCGAACTCAACGGCGAGCACGTGCCGGAGACGATCGAGTACGGCATCAGCAGCATCGTCTACCGGGCGGTCGCGCCGTTTCATCCGCAGCGGCTCTGGGATCTGCTCGCCGAGCTGGACAGCTTCGGCGTCGTACGGTCGAAGGGCTTTCTCTGGCTGGCGACCCGGCCCGATGTGCAGGCACTGTGGTCGCAGGCCGGTCCGTCGGCGCGGTGCGACCCGGCGGGGGTGCCGGTGGCCAGCTCCGGTGAGTGGCCCGACGACCCGGCCGAGCGGGCCGACCTGGAGTCCCGGTGGGATCCGGTCTTCGGCGACCGGCACCAGGAGCTGGTGTTCATCGGCATCGGGCTCGATGGCGAGCGGCTACGGGCGGCGCTGGACGGCGCGCTGCTCACCGATGCCGAGCTCGCGGCGGCCGGAGCGGGGCTGGTCGCCGGGCTCGCGGCATGGCGCGAGCTGCCGGACCCGTTTCCCGACTGGGATGTCGGCGAGCTGGACGAACATGGACATGTGTCGACTCAGACAGGTCGCACCCCTACCGCGATAAGTTGAAAACGATTACCGTTAGCTCCCGGTGGTCCACCAGGGACCACCGGGAGGGAGTCTGTCCCATGTCGACCGCAACTCGCCGGCGGGCCGCCGGTACGCTCGTCGCCAGCGCCGCGATGATTGCCGCTCTGGTGGTTTCGGCCACTCCGGCGCAGGCACACGGCACCGGCCTGCCCGTGGTCCTGCATGAAGGACACGTCGACGTCATCGAGGTCGAGTACGAGGACGGTGAGCTGGAGCTCGGCGTCCACGACGACACCGTCGAGCCGGGTGAGCACCGCCACCACGACGACGTGATCTTCGTCGTCAAGCCCCAGGCGAAGGCCACCGTGCCCAGTGACCCGGCCTTCGCCTTCCTCGGCGCCGCCGGCTCGCCGGTGTGGATCCTGCCGCAGATCGAGAACGAGGAACTGCTCTTCGCCGGCCTCGCCACCGAGGAGCTCGAAGCGGGCGTCTTCGCCGGCGACTCGGTCGACCTGACCGTGCAGCAGCTGATCAGCGCCCCCAGCTCCGCCAAGATGGCGGTCTACACCGAGGACCTGTTCGGGCAGCCGACCGTGCTGGCCAACAGCCGCGACGGGCTGCCGGACGTTGTCGACCTGGCGGTCGGTGAGCACCTGCACGTCAACTGGGCGTTCAGCAAGGCGGGCGTCTACCTGCTCAAGGTGAAGGCCAGTGCCACTCTGGCGGGCACCACGACCGTCGTCGAGTCCGACTCGGTCTACCTGCGATTCGTCGTCCTGCCCTGACGTGCGTCGGGAATCCGGAGGGAGCAGTGTGATGAAGACTCCTGGCCGCCGGCTGCTTGCCGGTATCGCGTCGAGTGCCCTCGCTGCGGTGCTCGCGGTCGCCGTACCCACCCCGGCGCAGGCCACGACCGTCGAACTGACCAGTGGCCACGTCGATGTCATCAATGTCGATCATGTCGCCGGTGGGCCGATCGAGGTCACCGTTGGCGATGACACCGGCGCTACCTTCGTCGAGCGTGACCCGTCCACCGTGGTCCTCGTGGTGCCTGCCGCCGCGCACACGGCGGTGCCGTCCGGTTCCGCCTGGTCGTTCCTCGGCAGCGGGGGGTACGCCTACGTGTTGCCGCAGACCAACACCGCCGGGCTGCTCTGGGCCGGCTGGGACACCACCGGGGTGGCCAGCGGGGCGTTGCAGTTCAACCGGGTCGTGTTCAAGCTGACCGGCGTGCAGGGGCCGGGCGGGTTCAGCATCTTCACCGCCTCGGGCGGCACGCCCACGGTGCTGTTCGACAGCGGCAACGGTCTGCCGGACAGCCTGAACGTCAACCGCAACACCCATGCCCACGTCAACTGGGGCTTCGACGTGGCCGGCACCTACGTGGCGACGTTCGAGGTAAGCGGCGTGCGTGCGTCGAACGGGCAGCCGGTGAGCAGCACCGAGGAATTCACCTTCGAGGTCGGCTGACCCCCGTTCGACCCGAGTGGTTGATTCGTCGGTTGATCCGACCCGCCGACCCGTGCAGCCGGTGCCGAACATCACCCGTTCGGCACCGGCTGCACGCCGGATCGAGTATGACAACGGTTATCGTTTGCGTGCTAGCGTGCGGTGCGCGGGCGCAGGGCGTACGGAAGGTGGGGTGGATCATGCGCGCACGGTGGCTCATCGGGTCGGCGCTGCTCGCTGTCAGTCTTGGTAACCTGGCGGCCTGTGTCGTCCCCGAGACGTTGAGCGCCGCTGACGACCGTCTCCAGGTCGTCACCACCACCGGCATTCTGCGGGACCTGGTCGACAACGTCGGCGGGGACCGCGTCGCGGTCGCCTCGCTCGTCCCCGACGGTGCCGACCCCCACTCGTACGAGCCGTCGCTGCGCGACGTGCGCAACGTCGTCTACGCCGACGTCGCCTTCAGCAACTACCTGCTGCTGGAGGAGCACGCCATCATCAAGGCGCTCGACGCCAACCTGCCGGATAGCGTACCGAACATCTCGCTCGCCGAGGGGGCGATCAAGTACGCCGCCGAGATCATCCCGCTGGTCGAGGACTTCTCGCTCGACACCATCTGGCTCGGCATGCGGGTACGCGGCACCGGCGGGACCTATGGTGCAGACCGGGTCTCCGACATCCTGCTGCAGAGCACCAACGTGACCGGCCCCGGCGCCATGGCGGCCTACCTCACCGAGTCGTTCGGCAACCCGGCCGTCTATCTCGACTCGGCCGACGGCTTCGACGCCGCCACCGGCTACCGGGACGACACCGCCACCCTCCCGCCCGACGCGCACACCCACATGAGCTGGGCTTTCACCGAGCCGGGCGTCTACCGGCTCACCATGTCGGCACGGTTGGCGGTCACCACCGACAGCCGCCCCGTCGCCCTCGGGGAACAGACCTTCACGTTTGCCGTCGGCGTCGATCCGCACAGCGTGCCCGGGATGGCCGGGGCCGACGTACTGCGCGGCGGGCACGCCGACATCACCGTCGACCTCGACGCGGCGGCGCGCGGCGAGCCGTCGCTGTACCTGTTCGCCGACCCGCACGGCGCCGGTGACGCCCATCAGCATGTGCACGATCCGGCCGACACCGTCATCGAGGTGCCGAACAAGGCCCTCGCCCAGGTGCCGGCCGGTCGGGACTTCCGCTTCCTCGGCCGACCGGGCACCGAGATCTTCCAACTGCCGCAGGCGGTGCTCGGCAAGCACGTGCACGGGGAGATCGACCCGCACCTGTGGCAGAACGTCCGCAACGTCATCGCGTACACCGAACTGATCCGCGACACCCTGATCGGCGTCGACCCAGCCGGTGCCGCCGACTACCGGCGGCACGCGGCGGCGTACATCGCCGAGTTGACCGCGCTGGACGACTACGTCCGTGACACGATCGCGCGGATCCCGCCCGCCCGGCGGCACCTGATCACTACTCACGACGCGTTCGGCTACCTCGGGGCCGCGTACGACGTGCAGATCTCCGGCTTCGTCAGCCCGCACCCGGCGGCCGAGCCGAGCCTGGCCGACCGGCGTCGGCTCACCGAGACGATCCGCAACCTGCGGGTACCGGCGGTGTTCCTGGAGCCGAACCTGCGGTCGAGGTCCTCGACATTGACCGAACTCGCCGACGACCTCGACGTACGGGTCTGCGATATCTACGGCGACACCTTTGACGACCGGGTGACCAGCTACGTCGAGCTGATGCGGTTCAACGCCGAGTCGCTGCTCGATTGTCTGGCACCATGAGGAGGCATCAGTGAAGTCGATCGGCCTGTCGACGGCCGTCTCCGCGCTGCTGGCGATGACGCTGGCCGCCCAGCCGACATCGCCCGACCCGGCACTGGACCAGTCGATCGCCCCGGACCAGCCGGTCGCCGCGGACATGACCGTGCTGGCGGCCGGTCATGTCGACATCGGACCGCGCTACGTCGACGACGAGTGGACCCTGCTGCTGCACGACGACGCGGCGCAGCCGGTGTGGCGGGATCCGGACCGGACCGTGCTGAGGGTCACCGACGCCGCGCTGCAGACCGTGCCGGATGATCCGGTGTACGGCTTCCTCGACGTGCCGGCCGGCACCGAGGTGCACGTGGTGCCGCAGGTGCAGCACCCCGACGTGGTGTGGGTCGGCTGGAACACCCAGGACCCACGGGTGATGCAGACGATCGACCGGGGCGTGACGTTGGAGCTCGCCGGGGTCGAAGGACCTGGCGAGGTCACCATGTATCTGCAGGCCGGCACGTTCAGCGAACCGCAGGTGCTGTGGCGCTCCACCGAGCCGCCCGGCCAGCCGATGTGGGTGGAGGTCAACACCCACACCCACGCCAACTGGGTGTTCACCGTCCCCGGCGTGTACCTGGTCGCCGTCCGGGTCAGCGCCGACCTGGTCGGCGGCGAGCAGGTGAGCGCGGTACGGCACCTGCGGTTCGCGGTCGGCGACGCCGTCAGCACCGACGACGCGTTCGCCGCGCAACCCGACGAGGTCGCGGCCGCGCCGGTCGCCTCCGACGGTGCTGACGGCCAGGGGGCCGCAGCCGACGGCACCGGCGACGGCACCGGCCCCTGGCTGCTCGGCGGCCTTGTGCTGGCCGCGGTCGTGCTGGCGGTTGCGCTGGTCGTCGTGGTGCTGCGCGGCCGGGCGGTACGCCGCCGGGTCGAGCAGGAGCGTGTCGCCTCATGACCGCGCTCGCCGTACACGATCTCGACGTCGACCTCGGCGGCCGTCCGGTGCTACGCGGTGTGCGGTTGCACGTCGACCCGGGGGAGCTGGTCGGGCTGATCGGGCCGAACGGGGCCGGCAAGACCACGCTGCTGCGGTCGGTGCTCGGGCTGATCCGGACCCGGTCCGGGCGGATCCTGGTCGACGGGGTGCCGAGCCGGCCGGGGCGGTGCGCGATCGGGTACGTGCCGCAGCGGCACGAGTTCGCCTGGGAGTTCCCGATCTCGGTGGAGCAGGCGGTGCTCAGCGGCCGGACCGGTCGGATCGGGCTGCTGCGCCGGCCGGGGCGGGCCGACTGGCGGGCCACCGCCGAGGCGATCGACCGGGTACGCCTGGGAGACCTGCGTCGTCGGCCGGTCGCCGAGTTGTCCGGCGGCCAGCGCCAGCGGGTGCTGGTGGCCCGGGCATTGGCGCTGCAGCCGGCGTTGCTGCTGCTCGACGAGCCGTTCACCGGGCTGGACATGCCGACCCAGGAGCTGCTCGGTGAGCTGTTCGCCGGTCTGGCGGCCGAGGGTACGCCGCTGTTGATGACCACGCACGACCTGATCGGGGCGATGGATGCCTGTTCCCGGCTGGTGCTGCTGAACCGGCAGGTGATCGCCGAGGGCAAGCCGACCGAGTTGCGGGATCCGCGGCTGTGGATGCGTACGTTCGGGATCACTGAACGGTCGCCGTTGCTGCGGATCGTCGGCGCCGGCACCATGCCCGTCGGGGTCGGCGAGGGGAGCGGCTGATGCCGGTCACCGAGTTCGTCGCCGACCTGTTCAACCCGGATCTGGCCTTCCTGCCGAAGGCGCTGCTGATCGCCATCATGTCCAGTGTGGTCTGCGGGGTGGTCGGTTGCCACGTGGTGCTGCGGGGGATGGCGTTCATCGGTGACGCCGTGGCGCACGCGGTGTTCCCGGGGCTGGCGGTCGCCTTCGTGCTGCAGGGCAGCCTGGTGCTGGGCGGTGCGGTCGCCGGGATCGTGACCGCGCTGCTGATCGCGGTGTTCGCGCAGCGGCGGCGGGTCAAGGAGGACTCGTTGATCGGAGTGTTCTTCGTGGCCGCCTTCGCCCTCGGCATCGTGATCATCTCGCAGGCACCAGGGTACGCCGGTTCGCTGCAGCAGTTCCTGTTCGGTTCGATCACCGGCATTCCGGACCGGGATCTCTACACGGTCGGCTTCACTGGGCTGGCCATCCTGACCGCGTTGTTCCTGCTGCACAAGGAGCTGGTCGCGGTCAGTCTCGACCGGGAGTCGGCCCGGTCGGTCGGGTTGCCGGTGTTCTGGCTGGACATCGTGTTGTACGTGCTGGTCACCCTCGCCGTGGTGATCTCGCTGCAGACGATCGGCAACATTCTGGTACTGGCGTTGCTGATCACGCCGGCGGCGGCGGCGCGGCTGCTGACCGACCGGCTCGCGGTGATGATGCTGCTCGCCCCGCTGATCGGTGGCGGCTCGGCGCTGGTGGGGTTGTACCTGTCCTGGAGCTACGACCTGCCGGTGGGCGGCACCATCGTGCTGGTCGCGACGGCGGTGTTCCTGCTGGCCTGGTTCCTGGCCCCGCGGCACGGTCTGGTCGCCCGCTGGCGGCGGCAGCCGGCAGGGCCCGACGAGGCGCAGGTCACACCGGTGCTGACAGAGGTGGCCGAACGGCCGATAGGTTAATGAAAATGATAGTCGTTACGTTGCGGTGGGGCTTCCGCCCCGTCACGACCACGTCCCGCACCGGTCCGCGGTGCGGGCGAGGGGAGGAACAACGATGAGAACGACAGGTGCCCGCAGGCTCGCGGCCCTGGCCGGTGCGGCGGTGATCGCCGGCGGCGTACTGCTGGTGCCGACCGCCGCGGCCGCAGCCGAGAAGGTGGTGCTCGCCAAGGGCCACACCGACGCGGTCGACGTCCACTACCACGATGGCGAACTGTCCCTGGAGGTCCACGACGACACGGTCAGCCCGTCGGTCAACCGTGATCCGGCGGACGTGACCTTCCAGGTGCTGCCCGAAGCGGCCATGACGGTGCCGGACGACCCCCGGTTCGCCTTCCTCGGGCCGGCCGGATCGCAGATCTGGCTGCTGCCGCTGACCCAGGACCCCGAGCTGCTCTGGCCCGGTTGGAACACCACCACCCTCGGCTCCGGCGTCTTCGCCGGCGACAAGGTCCAGTTGAGCCTCGTCGAGGTCACCGGACCAGGAAACGTCTGGGTGTTCACCCAGGACAGCTTCGGCGGCCCGATCATGAAGTTCCGCAGCGACGACGGCCTGCCGGACGCCATCGACGTACCGATCCGCACCCACGCGCACGCCAACTGGGCGTTCAGCGCGCTGGGCGCCTACACGCTGACCTTCCAGGCCGACGCGACGCTGACCGACGGCACGACCGTCAGCACCGGCCCGGTCGACTACGCGTTCGTGGTCGGCGAGCTCGACGGCACCGGTCCCGAGACCGTGCTGAGCATCGCCGGCATGGCCGACGAGTACCAGCCCGGCGACACCGTCACACTGCAGGCGGTGCAGACCCCGCAGACCGAGCTGGACCACTACCACTGGTTCAGCCGCTGCCCCGGCAGCGACGACTTCGCCATCATTGCCGGCGAGGCCGGCGCGTCCTACAGCTTCACCGCCACCCGTGAGCTCAACGCCTGCGAATACCAGGTGAAGCTCTACGACGACAACCACAGCGTCGTCGCGACCAGCGCGGAGGTCTGGCTCTGGGTGGCCTTCACCCCGACCGACCCGGAGGCCTCGCAGACCATCACCGCGTCGATCGATCCCACCCAGGGCGCACTGGTGATCAGCGTCGACCCGGACGACCGCAGCGTTGTCCTGCCGCCGGCGCAGCTGACCAGCGGTGGTGACAGTTGGGAGAGCACCGGAAGCCTGCGCCCGGTCACCGTCACCGACACCCGGGCCGGCACTCCCGGCTGGAGCGCCTCCGGTCAGCTGCCGGAGAACTTCACCGGACCCGACGGTGCCACCTTCAGCTCCGGCTACCTCGGCTGGACCCCGCAGGTGGTCGACCAGTCCGCCGGTCAGGGCGTCGTCGCGGGCCCGGTCGTCGAGCCGTACGTCGTCGGCGTCGGCGGTGGACTCGGCAGCAGTGCCGTGCTCGGCTCGGCACCGACCGGCGTGGGCCGGGGTACCGCGACCCTGTCGGCCGGCCTGCAGCTGCGCCTGCCGACCGAGACCGTGCCCGGCACCTACACCGCGACCCTCACCCTCACCGCGATCTGAGGATCGCACCAGGGAACGGGCCGGGCGACGACACCGTGCCGCGTCGTCGCCCGGACCGCCCCACACCCTCCGCGAAACGGACCACCCCGCATGCGTACGCCAGCAGCCCTGCTCGCCGGACTCCTCGCCGCCGCCGTCGTGTCGACGGGCCCGGTCACCGGCCCGGCGACGGTCGCATCGCCGAGCTACACGCCCCTCGCGGCGCAGTCGCTCACCTGGGGCGTCGCTCCGTCCAGCCCCGACGGGCCGAACGGACGGCCGGCGTTCGAGTACAAACTGGATCCGGGTGCCACTCTCACCGACTACGTGGCGATCACGAACCACTCCGACCAGCCGATCACCCTCGACGTGTACGCCAGCGACGCGTTCACCACCGACCAGGGCGGCTTCGACCTGCTACCGGCGACCGGAGAACCGGTCGACGTCGGTTCCTGGGTGACGTTCGAGTCCGGCACCTTCACCGTGCCGTCGACGTCGCGGCTGGACGTGCCGTTCACCATCGCGGTGCCGGACAACGCCACCCCCGGCGACCACCCCGGCGGCATCGTCGCCTCGCTCGCCGCCACCGGCACCGACGGCGAGGGCAACCAGGTGGCGGTCGACCACCGGGTCGGCTCCCGGATCTATCTACGGGTCACCGGGGAACTGCAGCCGGGCCTGGACGTCGGGGATCTGTCGGCGACGTACGACGGCACCTGGAACCCGGTCGCGGGTGGCACCGTCACGGCCAGCTTCACCGTGCGCAACACCGGCAACGTACGACTTACCGGGCAGCCGCAGCTGACCGTCGCCGGACCGTTCGGGCTGGCCGGGCGCAAAGTCGACGGCGATCCGCTGCCGGAGATCCTGCCCGGCGACAGTTACCGGACCACTATCCGGGTCGACGGCGTGCCGCCGATGTTCCGGCTCGGTGCGCGGCTCACCGTCGCACCGACCGCCGTCGCCGACGAGGTGCTCGACCCGCCCCCAGCGACCGTGACCCGCGAAAGCGGCCTGTGGGCCGTCCCGTGGTCGCAGCTGGTGATCCTGCTGGTGATCGGGCTGGCCGGCTGGCTGGTCGTCGCCCGCCGCCGCCGCGCCCGGCGCCGGCGGGCAGCACAGCTGGAACAGGCCGTCGCCACCGCGCGCGAACAGGGCCGCGCCGAGGCCGTACGCGACCGCGCGGTCACCGATGCCACTGACGACAAGACGACCCAGGGGACCTCATGATGACGACGATTCACCGCCCCACCGGTGCGGCGACGCGTCGCCGGTGCGCCGCGGTGCTGGCGATCGGTGCACTGGCTGCGGCCCTGACCGCGCCGGCGCCGGTGACCGCCGCACCCGCGACCGATCCGCCGGCAGTAGTGAATTCGGCAGGTGCCGACCTGGTAGCGGTCACCCTCGATGGCGCAACGTTGTCGTTGGTCACTCGCGAGGTGTCCGGGCCCGACCGGAAGCCGGCGACGGCGGTCTTCGGACCGGCAGGCGGCGTGGCGGTGCGGACACCTGACCATCCGGCGTTCCGGTTCCTCGGCCCGGCCGGTCGGCCGATGTGGGCACTGACCGGTAGCGACGTCGAGTTTCCGTATCTGGACACCCGGGCAGTGCCTCGCGGGGCGGTACGCGGCGACACCATCGAGCTGTCGCTGCGTCAGGTCGACGGCCCGGGTGGATTCGTCGCCTATACCCTCGGTGGGCTCGGCCAGCCGACGCCGTTGTTCGGCACCCTCGACGCGATGCCGCGTACCGCCCGGCTGCCGGCAGCGACCAGGACCGGCGGTCTGGTCTGGCTTTTCGACGCCGCGGGCGAGTACCGGCTGACGCTGTCGGCGGCCGCGACGCTGGCCAACGGCGCCGAGGTGACGGCCGACGCCGACTACCGGGTGCTGGTGCCGCGGCTCGACGAGGCGCCGCCCGACCCCGCAGACACCCGGCCGGTGCCGGCCCCGGCTCCCGCTCCGGCGGCGGACCTGGCGAGGGCGTCCGGTGCCGCCCCGGGCGACGGTGTACCGCTCGGTGCCGATTCGCCGTCGGACGGCACCCCCGCGCGGGCGCTGGCGGCGGCTGCCGCACCGACGGCGACCAGCACCGCGTCGCAGCTCGCCGCAGCGGCTCAACAGGACGGGTCACGGGTGGTGATCGACGACGGTCACGTCGACATGGGCCCGGAGCTCACCGGTGCGGACTGGACGATCCGCCTCAAGGACGACACCGTCTCGCCCCCGGTGTGGCGCGACCTGTCCGACGTGGTGCTGCACGTCAAGGACAATGCGAAGATCACCGTGCCGGACAACGCCGACTTCCTGGGCGCGCCGGGTGACGAGGTGTGGCTGTTGCCGCAGGGGCAGCGCGCCGGGATCGTCTGGCCGGGCTGGAACACGCAGCATCCGTCGGTGGTGGCCGGGGTTCGTGGCCCGGTCGTCTGGACCTTCACCGGTGTCGACGGCCCCGGCCGGTTCGCGCTGTTCCTGACCGGGTCGTTCGGTGAATCCGAGGTGCTGTTCGATTCGTCGGCCCGGCTGCCGCAGCGGCTCGACATCCCGATCAACACCCACGCCCACGGCAACTGGGCGTTCAGCGAGCCGGGCATCTACCGGCTGGCCTTCGAGATGTCGGCCACCACGTCGTCGGGGTCGACTCTCACCGACTCCCGCTCGCTCACCGTGGCGATCGGTGACGCGACGGACCCGGACACGGGCTTCGGGCCCGGAGGCGACGACAACCCGGGTGGTGGCTCCGGTGACGGGAGACTGCCGCGGACCGGATCGTCGTGGCACCTGCCGGCCACCGGAGCCATCCTGGTGATCGCTGGCGCGCTGGTGTTGTTCGCGACGCGTCGGCGACGCCCCGCTCAGTGCTCGTCGTAGTGGTCGCCGTGCGCGGCGTGTCGGTGCCCGGCGTGGACGAAGTCCTGGTGGTCGCCGTGGGGCACCATCTCGTGGCCACAGTCGGGACCATGCGTGTGGTCAGCATGTGACTCGGCTGTCACGTGCTGGTCCGTGCCGCACTCGTCCCAGTGCCCGGCGTGCTCGTGGTGGACATGCCCGTCGTGCAGGTAGTCCGTGTGCCCGTCGTGGGTCACCGCAGCGTGCCCGCAGGTCGCAGAGTGGCTGTGCGGGTGTTCGGTGTGCACCGGGTGAGACATGGATGCTCCCTAATATATATTTACATTGCGATGCGAGCATACGTTATCCGGGCTCTACGTGCAGGGTGTATCCGGGTCCGGGGGTGTGACAGGCCTTGCTAGAATGACAATCATTACTGTCAAGCGTCAGGAAGGCTGGTTCGCACGGATGAAGCCTGATATCCACCCTAAATACGATTATGTGGTTTTCCGGGACCGGAGCGCGGATTTCGCGTTCTTGACCCGATCGACTGCGACCAGCCAGAAGACGATCGAGTGGACCGACGGCCAGACGTACCCGGTGGTCGACGTGGAGATCTCCGCGGCCAGCCACCCGTTCTGGACGGGTCGGCAGCGACTGCTGGACAGTGCCGGTCGAGTGGAGAAGTTCCGTGCCAAGTACGCCCGGAAGAAGCGCCCGGAGGGCGACGCCGCGGCCGGCTAGCGTACGCAGCCGCCCCCGCTCTGCCCCGTGCGATCGTGGCCGGGGTTAGCCGAGCCGGTCGCCGGGTAGCCGGCAGGTGCCGGTAGGCCGCGATCGTGGCGGCAGCGGCCGGCAAGGAGGCGTGATGGCTGGCATCGGTGCCCGCATCTGGGTGGTGGCCGGGGGGCGGATCCCGCCGGTCAGCAACGGCGACGAGCCGGAGTTCACCAGCTTCGACCAGCTCTGCCTGCTCAACGCCGGTGACGTCGACGCCGAGGTCGAGCTGACCGTGTACTACGACGATCAGGAGCCGGCGGGGCCGTACCGCTGGATGGTGTGGGCGCGCCGGATCCGGCACGCCCGGCTCAACGACCTCGTCGACCCGGAGCCGATCCGGCTGGGCCGACCGTTCGGCTGCGTACTGACCTCGTCGGAGCCGGTGGTGGTGCAGTTCCAGCGGCAGGACACCCGGCTGCCGGGGGTGGTGGCGTTGACCGACGCGACCCCGTACGCCGGGTGAGGGCAGGCCCACCCGGACCTGCCCGTACCCGGACCTGCCCGCACCCGGTCCGCCGCCCTGGCGCGCCCGGTCTACTTGCCCAGGAAGGCGAGCAGCGCGGTGTTGACCTCCGCCCCGTGGGTCCAGAGCAGGCCGTGCGGTGCTCCGTCGATCTCGACGTACTCGGCCTTTGGTAACCGCTTGTGGAACTCGCGGGCGGTGGCGTCGATCGGCAGGATCCGGTCGGCGGTGCCGTGCAGGATCAGTGCCGGCACGTCGATCCGGTCGATGTCGGCCCGGAAGTCGGTGAGCCAGGTCGGCACGACCGCGCTGGAGGCGAACCACCCGGCGCCGGCCGCGACGTTCCAGCTGTTGCGCAGTGCCTCCTCGGAGAGTCGGCCGCCGAGCGTCTCGTCGGTGTTGTAGAAGTCGCGGTAGAAGTCGCTGAAGTAGGCGTACCGGTCGGCGGTGACGGCGGCGAGGATGCCGTCGAAGATCTCCTGCGGCACGCCGGCCGGGTTGTCGTCGGTGGCCAGCAGGAACGGTTCCAGCGAGGCCAGGAACGCGGCCTTGGCGACCCGGGCGGAGCCGTACCGACTCAGGTAGCGGCCGACCTCGCCGGTGCCCATGCTGAAGCCGACCAGTACGACGTCGGTGAGGTCCAGGGTTTCCAGCAGGGTGTTCAGGTCGGCGGCGAAGGTGTCGTAGTCGTACCCGACGGTGGGCTGGCTGGATTGCCCGAAGCCACGCCGGTCGTAGGTGATGACCCGGTAGCCGGCGGCGAGCAGTGCCGCGCTCTGCTTCTCCCAGGAGTGTCCGTCCAGCGGGTAGCCGTGGATGAGCACCACCGGCTGCCCTTGGCCGTGGTCCTCGTAGTAGAGGTCGATGTTGGTGCTGTTCTCCTGGCCGACGGTGAGGTAAGGCATGACGACCTCCGGTCGCTCGTTGTGAGAACGGTCGTTCTCGCTCGCTGTGTCCTACAGTAGAAAACGATCGTTCTCTCCGCCAGTCGGCAATCGACGATTCGCCGGTGACCCTCGTCACCGGCGACAACGGCCAACCGGGTGGCGGCTCGACCTGAAGGAGAAGACATGCCGGCGTTGACCGACGACGAGGTGCGGCACAAGGTGCTCGACGCCGCCGACCAGCTCTTCTACGCCCGGGGCGTGCAGGCCGTCGGCATGGACGCACTGCGCGCCGAGGCAGGAGTCCCGCTCAAGCGGCTCTACCAGGTCTTCGGGTCGAAGGAAGCCGTGGTCGAGCAGGTGCTGACCCGCCGGCAGCGGATGTGGAACGACCTCGTGGACGCCGCCGTGGCCAGCGGCGGCACACCACGCGACAAGCTGCTCGCCATCTACGACGGGCTCGCCCAGTGGGCCACGGCCGACGACTTCCGTGGCTGCCTGTTCATCAACACCTTCGGTGAGCTGGGCGGGACCACGCCAGGCGTCGCCGAGTTCGTCCGGGGGCAGAAGGCGGAGTTTCAGCAGCGGGTGGCGACACTGGTAGCCGAAGCCGGCGGATCCGCGACCCTTGCTGCCCAACTCGCGATTCTCGCCGAGGGAGTACAGACCACCACCGCGATCGCCGGCGACAACGCCGCCGCCGCTCACGCGCGCGCCGCCGCCGAGGTTCTCATCGGCAGCGCCCTCTCGGCAGCGCCCGCACAGCGACCGCCGACCGGTGAACCGGACCCGACCGCCGGCGGCTGAACCTTCGTCAGCCGCCGGCGGCTGACGGTCAGCTGTACGGGTGCAGGAACTGGTGCGGGCGCAGCGCCTTCGCGGTGATCCGCACGTCACCGATCCAGCCGTAGAAGCCCTGCCCGTACTGCAGGTCGAACGAGGTCGCGCCGATCACGAACGGCAGGCCGAGGGTGGCGATGCCGGTCGAGGGCTGGGTGGGGTTGCGGGCGATCGTCGACCCATCGACGTAGACGACGGTCTGCTCGGAGTCGTTGACCACGGCGAGGTGCATCCACCGGCCGGGCGGCAGGGCGTGGCTCCACGACGTCGGGTCGGCGTCCTGCACGTCGGCGTAGACAACGTACTGCAGGAAGCGCTCGGGGGAGATGTTCAGGCTGCAGGTGCACTCCAGCGGGGACCAGCCGGTGGTCTTGCCGGCGTCGCCGCTGCGCCCCTCCCAGCTCAGGATTCCCATCCAGGCGTGGTCGCCCGGGTACGGGTCGGGCAGCTTCACGAACGCCTCGATGGTGTAGCCGTCACGGAACTTCATACCGTTGATCGGCGCGTCCGGGCCGGCTCGCAGGATGGCACCCCGGTCCGGTCCCTTGCCGCCGTCGAAGCGCAGGCTGGCGTGCGCCGGTTGGCCACTGTGGTGTTCGTCGGAGAAGGTCAACGTCTCGGCGGTGCCGGCGCCGATCCGGCCCACGGTCAGGTCGTTGCCGTTGCCGCTGAGGTCGCGGACCACGGTGCCGTCGAGCACCGGGTTGCCGGTGACCGGGCTACCGGTGCCGGCACCGAAGCCGGCCGAGTCGAACCGCCAGTAGCCGACGGTGGTGTGCCGCAGCACCGCGACCGGCGGCCGGGGCGCGGCCGGCGGCACCGGCGCGAACCCGTCGAACCGGGCCGCGAAGTCGACCTCGACGCTGAACCGGTCGACCGGGCCGGTCAGCTCGACCGTCTCGGCCTGCAGCGGCGTCCGCTTGGCCGGATCCCGGGTGAGGAACCAGGGCGCGAAGGTCTCCACGTCGATGACGTTGCGGACCAGATCGAAATGGTAGAGCCGGATCATGCCGGCCCCGCCGTAGTACCGGTCCTGGTAGTTGACGATGTGCACGTGTACGTCGTGGCCGGCCGCGTTGGTGAGCGTGGTCCGCCCGGGCGGCCAGTAGTGGCCGTTGAGGGTGAGGAAGATCTGGTCGTTGTCCCGAATCAACCGGTCCCACAGCCGCTGCCCGTGGCCGGACAGCTTGGCCGCACCGGCGTCGTCGGCCCAGGCCAGGTCGTGGGTGGTGAGGATCACCGGCAGCGTACGGTGTCCGTCGACGACGCCCTGCGCCCAGGCCAGACCCTGGTCCGAGGCCCTCGGGGCGTCGCGGCTGGTGAGTACGCAGGGATCGTCAGTCACCCGAGCAACGTCGCGCCCGGTGGTGAGCGCCGGGCGTCAGCTGGCTGAACGACGGTCTGCGACCAACGGAAGATCAACTCGGTGGGGCAGGTGGCCGGTCCACCCGGGCGGCGGTGCCGGATGCCGGTGCCGCGCCGATGCCGGCGAGCGTGTTGTCCACCACGGCGGCGACGTGCTCCGCTGCCCGGGTACGCCACTGCCGCTCCGGCAGTCGCCGGTGTTCCAGGAAGAACAGCGACAGCGTCGAGGTGACCAGGTGCGCCGCGACGGTGGTCGAGGCATCAGGGCGTACCGAACCGGCCCGCACCGCCCGGTCGAGCCACCCGGCCAGACCGGCCCGCATGTCGCCGACCACGTCCCAGAACACATTCGACAGGTCGCTGTCGAGTTGGCTCTCCCCGGCCAGTACGGCGATCAGGTCGGCGTGTTCGCGCAGGTGGGCGAGGAGCGCCCGGCAGTAGGCGGCCAGCGCGAACCGGGGGTCGTCCGGGTCGAGCGGGTCGAGGACGTCGCCGATCGCGAGCCGGTAGCCGCCGTACTCGGAGACCACGTCCTTGAGCAGGTCGAGTTTGGTGGGGAAGTAGTGGAACAGCAGTCCCTCGGCGACGCCGGCTTCCTTGGCGAGCTGCTTGGTGGTGGTGGCCGCGAAGCCCTGCCGGGCGAAGACGCGTACCGCGACCTCACGCAGCTGCCGTCGCCGTTGCTCGGCGGCCTGTTGCCGACTGGTTGCCATGGTCCTCCACATCCTCGACCAAACTCGTTGAGTAAGAACTCAATGAGTGTATGCTCAATGAAGCGCCCGGGGCCCGGTAACCGCAGCCAAAGGAGGCTCTATCGTGCACCCGTCCCTGCCCACCCGACCGACCGTGCGTGCGTTCACCAAGCCCGACTGTGTCTTCTGCGCCCGGGCCAAGCGGACGCTCACCGGCGAAGGCATCGACTTCCAGTCGTACGACGTCACCGCCGATGCCCGCACCGCGAACGCCAGCGCCTACTTCTCCGGCGCGTACACCGTCCCGCAGATCTTCCTCGGCGACTACCACGTCGGCAGCGCCGACGACCTGGACCGGCTGGCCGCGACCGGCCGGCTGGCCGCCCTGACCACCGCACCACACCGCGGCGACCTGGACCTCGACGCGTACACCGACGACGAGCTGGCCGACGGTGCGGCCGACCTCGCACTGTCCACAGTCATCCCCACCAGCGACGGCACCCACGACCCCGACCCGCAGACCTGGCCGATCCTGCACATGTACCGGAGGTTCTTCGGCTTCTGGCCCAACACCTTCGCCTACCTGCACCGCTGGCCGGCAGCCTACAAGCTGTTCGTCTACTGCCAGAACGCGGCGGCCGTGCAGGCCGGCGGGCAGCGGCTCGGCCGGGCGGTGATGTCCGAGGTCGCCTACGCGACGTCCCGCGCGCACGGCTGCTCCTACTGCATGACCCACGCCGTCGCCGTACCCGGCGCGACCGGCCCGGCGGAACCGGACAGCGCGACCGGGCCGCACGAAGCCGCCCTGACCGACCTGGCGGCCCGGGCCACCCGCAACGCCGTCACCCCACAGGCGTTGGCGAAGGTCCGGGACACCGTCGACCAGGCCCGCCACGGCGACGGGGACGCCCAGGCCAGGATGGACGCGCTCACCATGGTGGTGGCGTCGTTCGGCTTCCTCAACGTGTTCAACGACCTGGTCGGCCTGGAAATCGAGGGCGACTGGGCGGCGACGGCCAGTGCCCGGGGCGTGACCGCCGGCCGGCACGCGGTCGGCGACACCAACCCGCGCAACCTCGACCACGAGCTGCCGTCCGGCGGGCCGACCCTGCCGCAGCTGATGGCCGGCTACGACGAACTCGTCGGCGACCCGGAGACCTACGCCGAACGCGAGCTGGGTTTCGTCCCGGCCTGGGTGCGGGCCTGGCCGGCCGCGCAGCGCCGCCGGCACTGTCACCTGTACGTCGAACTGATGCGCGACCGGCCGCACTCGCGGATCCCCGCCGACCTCAAACACCTGATGGCCCGGGTGTCGGCCGTCGCCCGGGACCACGGCTACCTGGCCGCCGCCGAGGGCTACCTCGCCTTCACCGCCGCACCGGACCGGTCAAACGCGGTGACCCGGATCGACCGCTGCGTGGCCGCCGCCACCGGCCGTGCCGACGACGGCGGCGTCTTCGACGACCGGGAACGCGCGGCGCTGCGGCTGGCCTGGCTCTCCGCCCAGGTGCCGCTGGTGACCCCCCGGCGGCAGGTGCAGCCGGCCATCAACCACTTCGACGCCGACGAACTGGTCGAGCTCGCCGTGGTCTGCGCGGTCGCGTCGATGCTCCAGCGGTTCGCCGCGCTGACCGGCCCGGCCGTCGAACCGCAGGTACGCGAGTTCCTCGCCCGGCACAATCTGTCGGCCGATCCACTGGTGCTGCGCTACCCGCTGCCGGACGGCGCGGTGTCGGACGGCGCGGTGTCGGACGGCGCGGTGTCGGACGGCGCGGTGTCGGACGGCGCGGTGTCGGACGGCGGGCGGTAGCCACTCACCGCGACACCGCCAGTTCGCCGAACCACCGGCCGGCGTCGCGGAACACCTCCCGGACGGTCAGCCCACCGGCGGCCGCAGCGGCTCGGACCGCGTCGGTGTCCAGCCGTGCCCACCGGAACGCCGGCCCCAGCCGGGGCCGGCCCCCGGCGGCGGTGCTGACCACGTGCGCGTACCCGCGCCACAGCCCGACCCCGGGCGGATCCAGTTCCACCAGCAGGGTGCCCTGTGGATGCAGCAACGACCGGCACCGGCGCAGCAGCGCCACCGGGTCGCCGCCGATGCCGATGTTGCCGTCCAGCAGTACGGCGTGCCGCCACCGGCCTTCGGCGGGCAGCCGGTCGAACAGGTCACTGTGGATCGCCACCCCGCCCCGGGCCCGGGTCAGCGCCACCGCCCGGGCCGACACGTCCACCCCGACGGCGGTCACCCCGGCCCGGGTCAACGCCACCGTGACCCGGCCCGGCCCACAGCCCAGGTCCAGGGTCGGGCCGCAGCACCGGGCCACCACCGCGTCGGCTGTCGGCTCCACCGGCCCGTGCCAGCGCTCCACCGGCAGCTGCCAGCGGACCCCGTCACCCTGCACCAGCCAGTGTCCGCCGGAAGCCGGAGCCAGCAGGGGGGCGGCGAAACCGTGGTCCGCCGCGTACCGGCCGGGCACGCTGGCGGTCACCGTCGTGCCCCAGCCGCAGGCATCGCCACCGTCACCGGTGTCCGGGCCAGGGCCGGTACGCCAACCGCCGCCACCTGTCCGGCGAACCGGCTGCCGGGGACCGCGTCGGCCACCGCCAGCGCGTCCGGCCACTCGTCGACATCGCACAGCACCGGTAGCGGCGCGACCCGCAACCCTCGCGCGCGCAGCGCTGACCAGGTGTCGCGTCCGGTGTGCGAGGTCGACATCGGCACCCGCCGCAGCACCTCGGCGTGCCGGGGATCGGTCAGGCCCAGCGCCCACCAGCCGCCGTCGGCAGCCCGACCGAGCACCGCTGCGGCCCGGGTGAATCTCCCATCGACACCGGTCAGCGCCCTGCTGGCGGCGGTCAGCGCCGCGCCGGTCAGCTGCGGGGTGTCCATCCCGATTTGCAGCACCGGCCGGCCCGGGTAGGCCGCCGCCACGTCGGCGTGCGCGTTGGCCAGCCGGTCGGCGAAACCGTCCCCGCGCTGTGGCAGCACCCGCCAGCCGGCGGTCGCCACGGTCAACTCCTCGGCGGCACCCGGGTACGCGTCAGCGTCGGTCAGCCGGCCCGCCAGCGCCAGCACCGGCGTCACCGCACCGGCCGCGCCGGTCGCACGGACCGCGTCCATCGTGTCCAGCAGCGCGGCGGTGGCGATCCGGGCGGCCTGCGCGGGAGTGGCCGGTGGGCAGAGCCGGGTCTTCACCAGCCCGGCCACCGGTGCCTTCGCCATCACCAGCAGGACGGTCAACGGGCACCGTCCACGGTGCGCAACACCCGACCGAAGTCGCGGGTCGCCCGGAGCGTGCCGCGTACCGAGCCGGACACCTTCGACCGGGTGCCGGCCGCCCGGGGTGCGTACGTCACGTCCAGCTCGACGATGCGCCACCCGGCACCGGCGGCCCGGATCATCAGCTCCAACGGGTAGCCGAAGGCCCGGTCGGTGACCCCGAGCGACAGCAGTGCCTCGCGGCGGGCCACCCGGATCGGGCTCAGGTCCCGCAGCGGTACGCCGCGCTGCCGTAGCAGCGCCGCAACCAGCGCCGTACCGGCCCGGGCATGCCAGGGCCAGACCCGCGCCGACACCGGTCGGCGGCGTCCCACGGTCAGTTCGGCGTGCCCGTCGGCCACCGGACGCACCAGCGCCGGCAGCTCCGCCGGGTCGAACGACCCGTCCGCGTCGAGCACGCAGACCAGCTCGGTCTCGGCGGCCAGCAGACCGGTGTGCACGGCCGCCCCGTACCCGCGTCGGGGCTCGTGCACCACTCGGGCGCCGTGCTCGACGGCCACCTGCGGGGACCCGTCCCGGGACCCGTTGTCCACCACCAGCGCCCGGTAGCGGGGCGGCAGCGCGGCGAGTACGCCCGGTAGGGCGGCTGCCTCGTCGAGGCAGGGCAGCACCACGTCGATCGGTGTCGGCATACCGCCGACGCTAGGACGAACCGCCCCCGACCGGGTGGCGTTCCGCGCTTACGGAAGTCTTACGGGCGGCAATTCTTACCGGAGGGTTACGGTCCGGCCGTTGCCCGGTCCGGATGCCGGTGCAGGCCGTACCGTCCGGTGGTCATGACACCAGAATCCGCCACCCGGCGGTCCGGTCGCGCCGACCTGATCGTGCTCGGGGTCGAGTTGGCGCTGATCGCCGCCGCCGTCGTCGTCGGTGTGGTGCTCAACCGGCGAGGCGTCGGACTCTATGCCGAGACCGCACCGCTGTACGCGTTCTGGCGTCCGCACGTCGGCTGGGGCACGCCGCTCGCCGTCGTGGTCGCCGTCGCGGTCGTCGGCTGGGGGGTACGGTGGGCGCGCACCGCCAACTGGGGGCGGCTGCTCGGCGTCGGGTACCTCGCCGCGGTGGCCTGGATACTGTCGCTGGCCCTGATCGACGGCTGGACCGCCGGGGTCACCGAACGCCTCACCAACCAGGCCGAGTACCTGCACGAGGTGCACCGGATCACCAGTATCCCGGTGATGCTGGCCGGGTTCAGCGACCGGATCATCGACTTCCAGCCCGGCTCCTGGTCCACGCACACCGCCGGCCACCCGCCGGGGGCGCTGCTGGTCTTCGTCTGGCTGGACCGGATCGGCCTCGGCGGTGGCACCGCGGCCGGCCTGGCCTGCATCCTGATCGGCGCGACCATGGTGGTCAGCGTGCCGGCGGCGCTGCGTCGGCTCGGCGCGGAGGACGCCGCCCGCACCGTCCTGCCGTTCCTGGTGCTGCTGCCCGGCGCGGTGTGGATCGGCTCGTCCGGCGACGCGGTGTTCACCGGGGTGGTCGCCGCCGGGCTGGCCCTGCTGGCCGCCCGCCACCCGGCGGCGCTGCTCACCGGCGGCCTGCTGCTCGGCTTCGCGCTCTACCTGTCGTACGGGTTCGTGCTGGTCGGACCGTTGGCGTTGGCGGTGCTGGTGATGCGGCCCGGCCGGTTCCTGCCCGCGCTGCTGATCGCCGGCACCGGGGTGGCCGCAGTCGTGGTGGCGTTCACCGCCGCCGGTTTCTGGTGGTGGGAGGGCTATCAACTGGTCGTCGAGCGGTACTACCAGGGCTGGGCGGCCGAGCGTCCGTACAGCTACTGGGTGTGGGCCAACCTGGCGGCGATGCTGCTCTCCGCTGGCCTGGTCGTCGGGCCGGCGCTGCGGCGCACGATCGGGGCGGCCCGGCAGGCCACGCCGACGGTACCTGCTGCCCCGACCGAGCCGGCCGGCGCGTCGCGCGGGCGACGGCTGCTAGCCGGGTTGCGGGCCGCCGCACGGCCGACGGTCGTGCTGCCGCTGACGGCGGCCGTCGCGATCCTCGCCGCCGACCTGTCCGGGCTGAGTAAGGCCGAGGTGGAACGGATCTGGCTGCCGTTCGTGGTGTGGCTGCTGGTCGCCACCGCCCACCTGCCGGCCGGCGCACGCCGCTGGTGGCTGGCCGGGCAGGCGGCGACCGCGCTCGCCGTCAACCACTTGCTACTCACCTTCTCCTGACCGGGTCCCGGGCCGGCGCTGGCAGCGCCGGCCCGGGTCTCAGGCCGGCACCGGCAGGGCTGCCGGTTCACCCTGCAGCGCGGCCGGCTCCCGCAGCGGGTCGGTGGCGAACGCGGTCACCCCGTCGGCGAAACCGACCCGGGCGGTGAAGCCGAGCAGTCGCGCCGCCCGGCCCGGGTCGGCCACCACGTGCCGTACGTCCGCCGGCCGGGCACCGCCGACGATCGCCGGCTCCGGCCCGCCCATCGCCGCCGCCAGTTGCCGGGCAAGCTCACCGACCGGGTGCGGCTCACCCGAGCAGACGTTCACCGGCACCATGCCGGCCGGCTGGTCGGCGACCATGGCCAGCAGGTTCGCCCAGGCGACGTCGGTGACGTGCACGAAGTCCCGCTGCTGCCGGCCGTCCTCGAGCACCTGCGGTGCCCGTCCGTCGGCCAACGCCGACCGGAACAGCGACGCCACTCCCGCGTACGGGGTGTCGCGTGGCATCCGGGGGCCGTAGACGTTGTGGTAGCGCAGCGCCCAGCCACCGCCGCCGGTCTGCCGCGCCCACGCCGCCGCCAGATGCTCCTGTGCGAGTTTGCTCGCCGCGTACGTGCTGCGCGGTTCCAGCGGCGCGTTCTCCGGCACCCGCGTCCAGCGGAGTTCACCGGCGCACTGCGGGCAGCGCGGGTCGTACCGGCCGGCGGCCAGGTCGTCGGGGCGGCGCGGCGCCGGCCGGACGACGCCGTGGGCGGCGCAGGTGTAGCGGCCCTCGCCGTACACCACCATCGAGCTGGCCAGCACCAGTCGGGTCACGCCGGCCCGGTGCATCGCGGCCAGCAGTACCGCGGTGCCGTAGTCGTTGTGCCCGGCGTAGGCCGGCGCGTCCGACGGGTCGAGGCCGTGGCCGACCATCGCCGCCTGGTGACAGACCACGTCGACGCCGGGCAACAGCCGGTCCAACAGTTCGCCGTCGCGGACGTCGCCGCGTACCAGGTCGTGCCGGCGGACCCAGTCGGGTGGCTTGTCGCCGTGTGCCTGCGGCAGCAGCGCGTCCAGCGCGACCACCTCGTGTCCCTCGTCGACCAGCAGGTCGGCGACGTGCGATCCGATGAACCCGGCCGCGCCGGTGAGCAGTATCCGCATCCGCTCACGGTATGGCCGGTCGGTGGGTCGCCGGTCCGGTTCCGGCCAGTCGTCAGAATTCCGTAATCGTCGAACCGGGCCCTGACCGGGTCGTCGCGAACTAGCGTCCCGGTACATGGCCGCCACCACCGATCCGGTTCCGGACCCGGGCTCCGGCCCCGCCTCCGCCGGTCCTACCTCCGCCGGCCCGTCCGACGTTGCCCGCCGCTGGCGCAGCCCGCTGCGCGGCCCCTGGCTGACCTCGGTCCTCGGCCTCGTCCTGCTGATCGGCCTGCCGGTGGTGATGATCACCGGGCTGCTCGACTACATCGCCTACGGACCGCAGTTCGGGCAGGCGTTCCCGCGCGACGTCGGCTGGCTGCGGCTGCCGTACTTCGACTGGCCGACCCGCCCGTCCTGGCTGTTCCGGGTCAGCCAGGGCCTGCACGTGGCGTTGGGGATCGCGCTGATCCCGGTGATCCTGGCCAAACTGTGGTCGGTGATTCCGAAACTGTTCGCCTGGCCGCCGGTGCGGTCTGCGGCGCAGGCACTGGAGCGGATCTCCCTGCTGCTGCTGGTCGGCGGGATCCTGTTCCAGACCGTCACCGGTGTGCTCAACGTGCAGTACGCGTACCTGTTCGGGTTCGACTTCTACACCGCGCACTACTTCGGGGCGTGGGTGTTCACCGCCGCGTTCGTCGTTCACGTCGTACTCAAGCTGCCCCGGATGGTCACCGCGTTGCGGTCCCGGCCGCTGCGTGCCGAACTGCGTACCTCGCGGGCCGACACCCGGCCCGAGCCGCCCGACCCGGACGGCCTGGTCGCCCTGCGGCCCGCCCCGGCGACGATCAGCCGCCGGGGAGCGCTCGCCCTGGTCGGCGGCGGATCGCTACTGCTGGCCGTGCTCACCGTCGGGCAGAGCCTGGACGGCCCGTGGCGGCGGCTGGCCCTGCTGCTGCCCCGTGGTCGACCGGCCGGTGACGGACCGAACGGCTTCCCGGTCAACCGCACCGCCGCGGCGGCCGGGATCCGGCCGGCCGACACCGGCGACGGCTGGCGCCTGGAACTGCTCGGCGACGACGGCCGGGTGGTGAGCCTGAGCCGGGAACAGCTGCTCGGCATGCCTTCGCACACCGCCCGGCTGCCGATCGCGTGTGTGGAGGGCTGGTCGACCCTGCAGACCTGGACCGGGGTACGGCTGCGCGACCTGGCCGCCGAGGCCGGGGTGCCCGAGCCGGCGTCGGCCCGGGTCACCTCGATCCAGCGCGGCGGCCTGTTCAACAAGGCGACCCTGCAGGCCAACCAGGTGCTGGACCCGGACTCGCTGCTGGCGCTGCGGGTCAACGGCGTCGACCTCTCCCTCGACCACGGCTTTCCGGCCCGGATCATCGTGCCGGCGCTGCCCGGCGTGCACTGCACCAAATGGGTGGCGACCATCGACTTCAGCGGCGACGGTGACGGCAATGGGTGACCGGAGCAGGCAGCTGGTGGCCGGGCGGCTCCGGGCCGGCTACGGGGCGCCGTGGTGGCACCCGCTGTTGCTGGTGGGTTGCTTCGCGGTCGCCGGCTGGGTGGCGCTGCGGCTGGCCGGCGAGGCGACCGCCGTACGGATGCTGATCTGGTTCGTGGCCGCAGTGATCGTGCACGACCTGGTCATGTTCCCGGTCTACGCGGCCGCCGACCGGGCGCTGCTCACCGCGACCCAGGCGGCCACCGGGAACGGTAGCCGCCCGGCGCGGCTGTCCGTGGTGAACCATGTCCGGGTGCCGGCGCTCGGGTCGGCGCTGCTGTTCATCGTCTACCTGCCCGGCATTCTGCGGCTCGGCGGCGGCACGTTCACCGCCGCGACCGGCCTGACCCAGCAGCCGTACCTGACTCGCTGGCTGCTGGCCAGCGCGGTGATGTTCGCCGTCAGCGGGCTGTGGCTCGCCGTCCGCCTGCACCGCGTCCAGTCGCGGGACCGCCGATGATCCAAAGCGTCGGGTCGAGGTACCCCGACCGGGACGTACCGCCATGGGTCAGGCCTTGGCCTGCATGCTGGACCGGGCGGGATTGGCCTGCTTGGCCGCCTTCGGGTCCTTCTCATCCTGCTTGGCCCGGACTCCGGCGGCCACCCGGTCGCCGATGTTCTTGTCGACGTTGCGCCAGTACTCGAAGGCACGCTGCAGCACCGGTTCGCTCACCCCGTTGAGCAGGTGCCCGACGATGTTGTCGACCAGCCGGTCGCGGGCCGCGTCGTCCAACACCCGGCGGACCATGGTGCCGGCCTGCCCCCAGTCGTCGTCCTCGGCGTGCGACGAGTATGCCGCCCGGACCATCTCGCCGTCGGCGTACCAGATGCCGCCGTCGTCGGTGAGATCCGGCTGCGCCTGCGGTCCACCGTACGAGTTCGGCGCATACACCGGGTCGGTGACGTTGTGTACGCGCATCGCGCCGTCCTTGGAGTAGCTGTGTGTCGGCACCTTCGGCGAGTTGACCGGGATCTGCCGGTAGTTGACGCCGAGCCGGGCGCGGTGCGCGTCGGCGTAGCTGAACCCGCGGGCCAGCAGCATCTTGTCCGGGGACAGCCCGGTGCCGGGCACCACGTTGTTCGGCTCGAACGCCGCCTGCTCCATCTCGGTGTGGTAGTCGGTGACGTTGCGGTTCAGGGTCAGGCGGCCCACCTCGTGCAGCGGGTAGTCGCCGTGCGGCCATACCTTGGTCAGGTCGAACGGGTTGAACCGGTACGTCCTGGCCTGCTCGAACGGCATCACCTGCACGTACAGCGTCCAGGACGGGAACTGTCCGGCGGCGATGTGCTCGAACAGGTCCCGCTGGTGGTAGTCGGTGTCGGCCGACGCCATCTGGTCCGCCTCGTCCTGGGTGAAGAACTCGATGCCCTGGTCGGTCTTGAAGTGGTATTTGATCCAGAACTTCTCGCCCCGCGCGTTGATCCACATGTACGTGTGGCTGCCGTACCCGTTCATGTGCCGCCAGGTACGCGGAATGCCCCGGTCGCCCATCAACCAGGTGACCTGGTGCGCGGATTCCGGCGACAGGGTCCAGAAGTCCCACTGCATGTCGTGGTCGCGCAGGTTGTTGTCGGCCCGGCGTTTCTGCGACCGGATGAAATGCTGGAACTTCATCGGGTCCTTGATGAAGAAGATTGGCGTGTTGTTGCCGACGATGTCGAGGTTGCCGTCGCTGGTGTACAGCTTCACGGCGAAGCCGCGCGGGTCACGCCAGGTGTCCGGGCTGCCCCGTTCCCCGGCGACGGTGGAGAACCGGACGATCGCCTCGGTCTCGGTGCCGGGCTGGAAGACCGCCGCCCGGGTGTACGCGCTGACGTCGCCGGTCACCTGGAACACGCCGAACGCGCCGCCGCCCTTGGCGTGCGGCTGCCGCTCCGGGATCCGCTCCCGGTTGAAGTTCGCCATCTGCTCGATCAGGTAGTGGTCCTGCAGCAGCAGCGGGCCGTTCGGGCCGACGGTGAGCGAGTGTTCGTCGCTGGCGACCGGCACCCCGGCGTCGGTGGTGGTCGGTGGGCGTTGTCGCTGGTCGGTCACGAGTTCTCCTCGGGTCGGCTGAAATCTGCGCTACTGGCACTCATACCCAGCCAACGACGATCCCAGCCCTGCGTGCTCGGCCGGTGGGCCCGACACTGGATCCCCGATCAGGCGACGCGGGCGGCCGTGATCAGGCGACGCGGGCGGCCGCGCCGGCCGGCGCGGCCGGCACCCGGTCGGGGTGCAGCACGGCGGCGATGGTTTCGACCCCGTCGATCAGCCGCGGTCCGGGCCGGACGACGAGGGAGTCCCCGTCGAGCGCCCACACCGGTACGCCCGGCATCCGGTCCGTCACCACTCGGGCCTGCTGGGCGGCGCCGTCGAGATGGAAGCCACACGGTGCCACCAGCACCACGTCCGGGTCGGCGGCGGCGAAGGCGTCCCAGGTGGTCTGCGTCGAGCGGGCACCGGGACGGGCGGCAACCGGGTTGCCTCCGGCGGCCGACACCAGGTCGGGCACCCAGTGGCCGGCGGTGAACGGCGGGTCGACCCACTCCACCACCGCCACCCGGGGCGCGGCGGCGCCGGCGACTGCGGCGGCCACCGCCGCGAGCCGGCGGCGCAGGCCGGCGACCAGCACGCCGGCCCGATCCGGTACGCCGGTACGTTCACCCACCGCGACGAAGGTGTCGAGCACCTCGTCGAGGGTGTACGGGTCGAGCGACAGCACGTCGGCGCGGCAGCCGAGGTAGTCGAGGGCGTTGGACACCTGGCCGGACGGCAGCGCGCACACCCGGCACAGGTCCTGGGTGAGGATCAGATCCGATGCCAGGCCGGCCAGCGCGTCAGCGTGCAGCGTGTACAGGTCGTCCCCGGCAGCCATCCGGCCCTTGACGTAGCTGTCGATCTCCGCCGGGGTCATGCCCCGGGTGTCGCGGCCACCGACCACGATGGCTTTGTCCCGGCGGGCGGTCGGCGGCTCGTCGCACTCGAAGGTCACCCCGACGAGATCGTCGTCCAGCCCGAGCGCGTAGACGATCTCCGTCGCCGACGGCAGCAACGACATCAGGCGCATCAGGTCATTGTGCGGGCTGGCAAGCTGTCCGACCAGCGGCGAGCGTCGCGACGTGAGTAATGTTCAATCGATTCCGGGCCGGGTCCAGAAGCCCTGACCGAGGGAGGTGTCATCCGTGCCGACAACAGCCGAGATGTCCGTACGTGGTCGCCGTGGCGTCGCCTTCGCCACGCTGGGCCTGCGCGCGGCAGTGTCCGTCACCGCCGCCGTTGCTGCCGTCCTGCTGCCGGCGTCGCAGGCTGTGGCGCACAACGCGCTGGTGAGTTCGCAGCCCGGGCAGAACACCCGGGTGACGCAGGCGCCGGAAGAAATCGAGCTGGTGTTCACCGAGCGGCTCAACGGCGAGTTCACCACCATCGTGGTCAGCGACGCCGGTGGTGCGCAGGTGCCGGTGGAGGGCCCGGTGGTGGATCAGCAGCGGGCTGTGGCGCGGCCGGTGCAGCCGTTGCCGGACGGCGTCTACACGGTGGCGTACCGGGTGGTGTCGGCGGACGGCCACCCGGTGCAGGGGTCGTTCCGGTTCGCGGTGAACGCGCCGCTGACCGCCGCGTCCGGTGCGGCGACGGCGAGCGCCGCCGCGACCGGGAGCGCGGCAGCGGAACCCGGGCAGGCGCAGCCGGAGGAGCCGTCGGGTGGCGTCGGGCGGTGGCCGTACCTGGTCGGCGGGGTGGCGCTCGTGATCGTCGGGGCGGCCGTGGCGGCGTTCTTCGCCGCGCGTCGCCGACGGGTGACCTAGGTCACTTCCGGAACCGGTGTGGATCACGGCCCGACTACTCGGATACCACTCGTGAGGAGAACGCGCATGTCAACAGCGGTCCAGGCTGGTTCGGTACGGAAGCGGGCACGGCGGCTCGCGGCGCTGTCCGGCTTCGCCGGTGTCGTGCTCGCCTTCGCCGGCTGCGGTGGCGACGGGGCGTCGACAACCGCCGAGCCGACGCCGTCGGACAGCCCGGCGGTGACCCAGACCGCCGGGCTCGTCATCGAGGATCCGTGGGTGAAAGCCGCCGACGAGGGCATGACGGCCGCCTTCGGGGTGCTGGTCAACGACACCGACGCCGACATCACCGTCACTGCGGTCGAGACCGCGATCTCCCCGATCGAGCTGCACGAGATGGCGATGCAGGACGGCGCGATGGTGATGCGGGAGAAGGGCGGTGGGATCACCGTACCGGCCGGCGGCAGCCACACCCTCGAACCCGGCGGCGACCACATCATGCTGATGGACATCGCCGAAGCGGTTCAGCCCGGTGACGAGATCACCTTCACGATGACGTTCGCCGACGGCGGGACGTACGAGTTCAGCGCGGTGGCGAAGCCCTTCGCCGGGGCCGAGGAGAGCTACGACCCGGACTCGGAAATGGACATGGACATGGACATGGACATGGACAACGGCTGAGCGCATGCCTGCTGAGGAACACGTTGCCCGGCCGGCGGTGAACCGCCGCCTGCTGTTCACCGGCGGCGCCGCCGCGCTCGGCGGAGCGTTGGCCAGCGGTGCGGCGGTCGCCGCGGCAGCAACCGGCAACCGGCAACCGGCCGACCCCGGCCCGGCCGCCGCCGAGCCGCTACCGGTCGATTTCGGTACGGAGACGGTGCCGTTCCACGGGGCGCGGCAGGCCGGGGTGGCGACCGCGCCACAGGCGTACGCCTCGTTCGTCGCGTTCACCTTGAACACGGGAACGGGCCGGCCGGCACTGGGCCGGCTGTTGCGGCTGCTCACCGACGATGCGGCCCGGCTGACCCAGGGCGTGGCGCCGTTGGCCGACACCGAGCCGGAATTGGCGGTGCTGCCGGCCCGGTTGACTGTGACGTTCGGGTTCGGCCCCGGGCTGTACGCGGTGGCCGGGGTGCCGGACCGCCGGCCGGATTCGGTGGCCGACCTGCCGGCGTTTGCGATCGACCGGCTGGAACCCGGCTGGTCCGGCGGTGACCTACTGCTGCAGATCTGCGCCGACGATCCGCTCACGGTGGCCCACGCGCAACGGATGCTGATCAAGGATGCCCGGCCGTTCGCCCGGGTGCGTTGGGTGCAGCAGGGCTTCCGCCGGGGGCGGGGGGTCGAACATGAGGCGCACACCCAGCGCAACATCATGGGCCAGATCGACGGTACGGCGAACCCGACCCCTGACACGCCCGCGTTCGACACGGCGGTCTGGGCCGCTGACGGTCCGGACTGGCTGCGCGACAGCACCACCTGTGTGGTGCGCCGGATCCGCACCGAGATGGAAACCTGGGACAAGCTGGGCCGGGTCGACAAGGAGCTGGTGATCGGGCGGCGGCTGGACAGCGGGGCACCGCTGACCGGTGAGGAGGAGACCGACGAACCGGACTTCTCCGCGGTCAACGAAGTCGGGCTGCCGATCATGCCGGACTTCTCGCACGTCACCCGGGCGCACATCACCGACGACCGGTACAAGATCCTGCGGCGGCCGTACAACTACGACGGGGTGCCGGGCCCCGACGGTACGCCGGACAGCGGGTTGATCTTCGCCGCGTACCAGGCGGACGTCACCGCCCAGTTCCTGCCGATCCAGCAGCGGCTTGCCGACCACGACCTGCTCAACGAGTGGGTGACCCCGATCGGGTCGGCGGTGTTCGCGATTCCGCCCGGCTGCGGGCCCGGCGGCTGGATCGGCGAGAGTCTGCTGGCCTGACAGGGTCGGCGGCACGTCAGACGCCGGTGTGCCGGACCGCGGGGGAGCGGTCCGGCACACCGATCGGGGGAGGGGAAGGTCAGATCATCCAGCGGTTGCGCTGCACGAAGGGCAGCTTCGCCCAGAGTCGGCCGAGACCCCAGGTGTGGCCGGCGTAGGCGGCGGCGAGGGCGACCAAGACGACCGCGTAGACGATGTGGTAGTCGACCAGCGGGTTGGTGGCGTGGGCGGGTTCCCCGCTGGCGGTGACGCGGTCGAGCGGGAACTCGGCGAGCCACATGAACACCATCATGAGGGCACCGGACGCGGCGGCGACCCGCAGCCCGATACCGGCGATCAGCGCGATGCCGATGGCGCCGAGGCCGGTCATGAACAGGGTGTCGGCCCACCAGGTGCCGGCGATCGAGTGGAAGAACGACTGCAGCGGGCCGACCTCGACCGAGGAGAGGAAGCCCTTGGTCGGCGAGCCGCCGTTGACCCAGGCCCGCTCGGCCGGGGTGGCGAAGCCGAAGCCGAAGGTCTTGTCGAGGAACGCCCAGAGGAAGACGAACCCGGTGGAGATCCGCAGCACGGCCATGGCCCGGGCGGCGGTGGTGGTCAGCATCGCGCCGGGGAGTTCGGCGCGCTCGAGGGGCCGTTCGATCGACCGGTGGCTGGTGTGCTGGGTGGTGGTCATCGTCGCCTCCGCGACTCGTATCTCGCTGTGACGAGATCAGCTTCCCGCGTTGGCGGGTCCCGCCGCCTGAGGCGGAACACCCGTGGTGGCCGGGACCTTGGTCCCGACCACCACGGGACGTCCGTCGGCGCCGCCAGCGCTCCGTTCGGTGTGGTCAGAGTCCGGCTGCGGCGTCGTACCGGCGGCGCAGATCGGCCATCTCCGGCTCGGCCAGAGCCTCCTTCATCGCCAGCTCCGCGTACTTCGGTGGGAACATCTGCCGCAGCCGGTCGACGAACATGACCTCGGCGGTGGCCTCGACCACCTGGATACCGGGTGGCTCGGTGGACAGGTCCATGATCACCGGACCGGCGAGCTTCGGAGCGACGTCCCAGGGGCGGTCGGGTCCGGCGACCCCGCAGAGGTGGAAGCCGTAGACGGTCCGTACGTCGGCGAGTGTGTCGACGTCGGTCGGCTCGTGGCCGTAGACGTGGACCCCGCAGATCACCGCCGGTGCCCGTCCGTCGCCGTCGGCCGCCTGCACGATGTGATCGGCGTGGTTGTGCTGCCCCGGGTCCGCCTGTTCAAGCGTGGCGCGCATCCGGGTCATGATCTGTCCGCGCAGATCCGCCGGTGCCAGGTCGGGGTCGGCCGAGTCGGCCAGTACGACCACGCTGAACGAACTCGCCAGCAGGATCACCGCCACCCAGGCGAAGCGGTTTCGGTACCACCTGGCGAATCTCTCCCGGGGAACCATGGCTACTTCTCACCTCGTCGCCGAATCCGATGCCTTGGCAGACCAGAGTGGATGTTGCTGACGGACAGCCTGTCGGGCGGTGCGGCACGGGTGTCTGCCAGGTGCCGCGCTGCCGACGCTGCGATGCTCCCGGCTGGCCGTTCTCAGCGCGGTTGCCCCCACGCTGCGGCGATGTGAGTCAATTCAGCACGAGTGGACAGATTCGGCAACATCGATGCTGGTGTGGTTGTAGGGGATACCCAAGAGGTGCGTGGTGTTCGAGGAGTATCCACGTGATGCTCCGTGCACGAGGGGCGGCGAACCGGGTGTGTACCGGGTTCTGGGGTTGGAGGTCGTCCGAGGTCGCATCACCGAAGGAGGCTCATCGTGAGATTGACCCGCTCAGTCAAGGTGGCGCTCGCAGTGGCAACCGGCTTGGCGCTGACCTTGGCGATAAGTCCATCGACCGCGTCGGCGGCCGTCGGCACGGGATCGGCGGCACCTGCCGCCGGTACCTCGCAGGCGACCTGGCATCTGTCCGACTATGAGCAGCGTGTCTGCCTTCCGGCTGGCGAATCCAATTTCACGTACTTCGTTGGATTCGTCGCTGGCTCGTGGTCATCGCCTCTGCACGTCGACATGCACGGTCTACCCGAGGGTACGGACTACGGCCTGCCGCATCCGATCGCGCCTGGACGCCGATCCGCCCCGGCGGCGGATCGGCTTTCCCTGCCCTGCTCCGCAGGAGTTCCGTTTCCTCCCGGCCGCAACGCCGGAGTATCCACGGAAGGAATCCGATGACGTCAATGATCCGGCTGACGCCCCACGCCCAGGCCATCAGCAGCCCGGTGCTGCTGGACGAGCCGTAGATGCTGTAGAAGGCACCCTGCTTGTTGCTGCGTCCGGTGCCTTCCTGGCCGACGGAGAACGGGTCGAAGCTGATCACGGCGGCACCGGCGGACCGGATGGTGGCGGTGTCCGCGCCGAAACCGCCGTAGACGATGACGGCCGGGTGGGGTCCGGATCCGCTGGGCAGTTGGACGCTGGCCGAGAAGCTGGAGCTGCGGCCGTTGTGCGAGACGTTCACCGTGATGTTGGAACTGGTCATGGTGCCGGTGACGGTGGCCGGCTTCGCTGGCTTGTCACCGTAGACGTACCGTTCGGCCTGTTCCCGGATCTCGGCCCGCCGGCATACCCACTCGGCCTTGGTGGTGATCCGCGAACCGTCGATTTTTAGGACCGGATCTGGAAGTCGGGAGCTGGGCTGAAGGAACCTGGATTGGGTACGAGGCAGTCGGCGCCCTCATCCTCGACATTCGAGGCGAAGGCGAGGGCACCGTCGGCGGCGTCGGCGGCGCGGGTTCCCGCCAGTACTGTCATGGCTCCAGCGACCGCGAGGGCTGCTGTGGAGAGCATGACGACCGCCGAACGGATCTTCGAGCGGCCCGAGCTGATGATCACCAGGGCTCTCCCTTCCGGCTAGGTGACGGCTGCGACATCAATCGAAGTTCGCGGATGTCGCGGCGATAAGTTTCGAACAATCTAACGAAACAGATCAATGGGCGGCGGGGGTGCTGGCCGGTCGGACCACAGGAAGCAGGGCGCCTCCCGGGCAGTCCAACAATGTCCTGCCTGGGAGGCGCCCCTTGGTCGCCGCTCCGTCCCCACGGCCGGCGGCTGACCCGACCTACCGGACGTTGATCACCATCCGCCGGAAGGAGTACAGGTTGGGCGACCCGTTGTCACGTACCTGCAGGATGATGTGGATGCTCTGCCCGCCAGCGTTCGACGGGATCTGCACCGTGGCCGAGGTGCCAGAGCTGTTGCTGATCGACACGCTGCCGTTGTACGAGCTGGGCTCGTCGTAGTACGACCACGTGTACGCCAGCGAGTTGCCGTCCGGGTCGCTGGAGCCGGCTGCGCTGAGGTTCACACTGGAGCCAGCGGAGGCGGGCATCTCCAGGACATCCTTGGTGGTGTCACCGTTGAGCACGGCGATCGGATGGTGGTTGGCGCCGGAGTAGCTGCTGGTGATGCTCCAGTCCATCCGGGCCGCGAAGTCGTTGTGAATGGCGGTGCTCCACCGGTTGATCGAGCTGCCACCCTCCGACGCGTCGGTGTACATGTAGTAGGGGTCGAACGACGGCTCGTGGTCGAGCCGACCGCTGCAGGACATACCACGTACAGCGGACCTTTCGGCTGGGCCGAACCGACCGCCGAAGCCGCCCCAGTCCACGTGGTCCGGATCGGTCAGCCCGTTCGCGATCTGGTGCAGGAACGCCGGGGTGTCACCCTCGGTCGCCCACTGCCTGTCCGGGTACTGCGCCCCCAGCGGACCGTGGTTCTGGACGTTGGAGTCCAACCAACCGTCCGACGGCTGCCAGCTGTACACCAGGTTCTTTGCGCGGATGTAGACGAGGTTCGGGTAGTTTTTCGTCAGCCACGCGCCAGCATCGTCCTGACCGAGGATGTCGTACACCCGGAGCTTGCTGATGAACCGGTTGACCTCTGCCTGGCTGCGAGTGTTCTGTACCTTCCAGACCGCTTGCGCCAAAGTGTTGCCGCCACCCCAGAAGTTGACCCAAACCGGCCGGGGATCGTCCCGGTCCACCGCAGCGATGATCAGCTCCGAGCCGGGGGTGTCCCTACCCGAACCGACCGCGTCCATGCCGTAGCCGGTCTGACCCAGCTTCGAGATGGACTGCAGGTACGACAGGCTCGGGTATCCGTCGGCGTGCCGTTGCAGGTTGGACAGTACCTGGCCGTACGCGTTCAGTCGGGGATTGAGCAGGTTGTTCATGTTGGAGGAGCTCTGCGTCGGCCGCCAGCAACTGGTGCTGCCGATGATGCCTTCCAGGTCCACCTCGTTGGCCATCACCAGCATACGAACGAGCGACTGCAGGTCGTCCGGGTCAGCCCCCAGGTCGGTCGTGTTGATGACCCGCGGCTTCGAGGACGCGGCTCGTACCGATACCGACTTGGCGAGGGAGTTGGTGCGGCCGTCGTTGTCGGTGACGGTGACGGTGACGGTGTAGGTGCCCGCGGCGGAGTACTGGTGGGTGGTGACTGCGCCGGTCTTGACGGTGCCGTTGCCGTAGTCGGTGCGGTAGGCAGTGATAGTGCCGTCGAGGTCAAAGGATGCGGTGGCGTCGACGGTGATGGTGTCGCCCGGTTTGGGGTTGGTCGGGGTGATGGTGAAGGCGGCCACTGGGTCGCCGGGGTTGCTGGCGCGGGCGACTTTGATGGCGTTGACCTTTGCGTTTGAGGGGCCTCGCGTTTTCCGGACAGTGGTTCGGCCGGTTCTTTCACGCCGCGATTTGAAGGTTCTCGAACTCTGCGTGGACTTCCCGGGGAGGTCGGTAGCCCACCGCTGAATGCAGACGCTGACGATTGTACCAGAATTCGATGTAGGCAGTAACGTCCCGGCGTGCCGCCTCACGAGTGGGATACTTCACACGCGACACGCGTTCGTTCTTCAGCGCACCGAAGAACGATTCCGCCATCGCATTGTCGAAACAAATTCCGGTCCGGCCAGCAGATCGCCGCAACCTCAGATCCCGAAGCGTTCTGCCGTAGTCGTCCGACATGTAGTTGCTGCCCCGGTCCGAATGAAAGATGGCGTTCTTCCTGAGTTCGCGATTCCGGGCGGCGTTACGGATGGCGCGGGATATCAACGGCGTCTGGTAGTGGTCGTCCATCGCGTATCCGATGACTTCCTTCGTGCAGCAGTCGATGACGGTCGCCAGATACAGCCACCCCTCGCCGGTCGGGATGTACGTGATGTCGCCGACGAGCTTCTCGCCAGGCGCGTCGGCGGTGAACTCCCGGCCGACGAGGTCAGGCACCGTGCCGGACGACGACTGGGTGAGACCCCACCGCCTCGGGCGGGGCTGGCACGGCACGAGCCCGAGCTCGCGCATCAGCTGGCGGACGAGTTCCGGCCCGGCGGACACGCCCTGGCGCCGCAGTTGCGCGTGGACACGTCGATGCCCGTAGGTGCCGTCGGACGCGGCGAACACCTCCTCGATGGTCGATCGAAGGTGGGCGCGGCGGGTGGCGGTCGCGGAGTCGGGGCGGGTTCGCCATTCGTAGTATCCGGACCTGGACACGCCGAGTTGTTCGCACATGAAGTCGACGGGGTAGGCGTACTTCGCGGTGTCGAGTCGCATCGTCTCGATGAACTCGTACAAGCTCGTTACCGAGGGTCCTTCGCGAAGTACGCCGCGGCTTTTTTCAGGAAGCTGTTCTCCATTTCGAGTTCCCGGTTGCGACGTTCGAGTTCCTTCAGTCGAGCGCGCTCGTCGACGCCGATCGGTGGGCTGTCCTGGGCGCCGCTGTTTTCCCGCCGGTACTGGCGGACCCAGGAACGGAGCGTCTCCGGGTGAACGTCGATCTCCCGGGCAACCTGCGACACTGGCTTGTTCGACTGTAGAACGAGTTGCACTGCTTCTTCACGGAACTCTGGGGTGTATGAGCTTATGCGTGCCATCGCGCTTCTTCCCTCGATTTTCCTTACAGGGTAACCTTATTGGCTCCCTGTCCGGAATCCTCGGGGCACCTCAGTTCTCGACGTTGGATACGAATTGGATGTTGATGGTGCCGTCGCCGACTGCCACGGAGCTCTGGGTGGTATAGGCGGTGTCCGCGCCGACTCGGGCGAAGATGTCGAGGTCGCTGACCTGTTCGGTGTCCTCCATGAGGACGTCGAAGCTCCGGAGGCCGGCTGCGGTGTGGTAGACCTCGGCGAAGTAGAGGGTGACGGTGTAGTAGCCGTTCGGCACTGCGGCTGAGTAGCTGAGGTTGCCGTAGCGTTCGCTCTGGAAGAGAGCGTCGTCGGTAGTGCCGTTGATGGAGTCGCTGACGGTGTAGGTGGAGCCGCCGGAGAAGCCGGTGTCGGCAGCGAAGGCGGTGCCGTCCGAGCTGGTGAAGGCGCTGCCGCCAGCGTTGATGGCGAAGACCGTCTGAGTGGGTGGTGCGGTGGTGGGTGGTGCGGTGGTGGGTGGTGCGGTGGTGGGTGGTGCGGTGGTGGGTGGTGCGGTGGTGGGGGTGGTGGAGCCGGTGCAGACGGTGCCGTTCAGGGTGAACGAGGTGGGTTTCGGGTTGTTGTTGGTCCAGGCTCCGTTGAACCCTGGGCTGACGGTGCCGTTGGTGGGAATGTTGCCGTTGTACGAGGCGTTTCTGACGGTCACGTTGCTGCCGGACTGGCTGACCGAGCCGTTCCAGAGCTGAGTGATTGTCTGGCCTGCGGGGAAGGTGAACTGGAGTGTCCAGCCGGAGATCGGGTCGCCGAGGTTGGTGATGTCGATGGTCGCGCCGAAGCCGCCGGACCACTGGCTGGTGATGTTGTAGTTGACCCGGCAACCGGCTGCGGCGCTGGCTTGAGTGGCGACGGCGACTGTCGCGGTGGAAGCCACGACGAGCGCGGTCGCGGCCAGCGCGCTACGTCGGAGTCCGGACAGTCGAGTTCTCTTGTGGTGGGCAAGCCTCATCGGGCTTCCTCTCTGCCACCCTAATCAGGAGAACGGGCGGCGAACAGCGCAGCTGGACCTGAGCTGAGCGCATTGCTGCCAGAATGTGAATGGACATCTCGCCGGCTGTCGCCCCAGCTGCGGGTATGAAGGACGAAAGTCTCCGCGGCCGTTGCCCTCGGCCACAGAACGAGCAGCGTCCCCGGTCTCCCGAAAGCCATATATACATTCATCGTCGCAGATGTGAATCGCGACTGCAAGGGTAGTCGTCACTGAATATCTACTCTATGCCCGTTGGGCGCGCTGTTTCGCCTTGATTGGCGTCGGTGTTTGTGGGTGCTCGGCCGGGCTGACGCTTTCCAGTGGGCGCTGCGCATGCGACAGCGAGCGTCGTTGCGGTGACCGCGCGACGCCGCGATGGGCGTAGCTGAGGGCGTGGGCCTGCTTTTCGCCGGGTGGCCGGCGTGCTACTGCTGGCCTTTGCCCTCAGCTACGTCGTCGAGGGACGGGTGCGTCCGTCGCCGTTGCCCTCGGCCACGGAACATCAGCGCTTCTGGGCTCCCGGCGCGTGTTGTCCACACCTCATCATGCCAGTAGGGGTCGGGCGCTGCAAGGAAAGTCGGTTATGAATACCCGCTCGACGAGGGTGCGACATCGGTTGACTGCGGCGGTAGGCAATCTTGTCGACCTGCCAGACTTACCAGTTTCGCTGGCCTCGGCGAAACAAAATCGAATGAGCTACCGGGAAGTAGGTCGATCTGGGGTGTCAACCAGAAGCTGGGCGACCGTGAGGTCGGTGATGAGCACATTGACGTGCTTGCCGAGCAGCGCGCCGCGGATGGCGGCGAGCTTGTTCCTCCCGCCAGCGACGGCGACTCTCCGGGGAATCGTCTGCAACTCTGTGGGACTGATGCCAAGGATTCGGTCGCTGAGCGGGGTGTGCACGGCCTGACCTACGGCGTCGTAGAACCGCAGACAGACATCCCCTACGGCACCGCCGGCGCGTAGGGCCGCCTGGTCAGGCTCCGCGAGGGCGTTGCCGCTCTCGAGTAGCAGTGGCGAGGGCTCGAGGCTGCCGATGCCGACCAGTGCCATCGTCAGCTTCGGCCAGGTCTGCAGCACTTCCGCGACAGTGGGATCCCGCAACAACGCCTCGCGAGCAGCCTCGGTGCCGAGCATCGCCGGCGCCGGCATGAAAAGTGGCTCGGCTCCGGTCATCGCCGCGAATCGGCTCATCAGCAGGTTTGCGCGTACCTGCACGCGAGGATTCCCGACGCCACCGACGATCTGGACGACCTGATCAACGACGCGGGCGCGGGACGGACGCATCCGTTCGACAGCGGCCAGCAGAGTCGCGCTCCACGAGGAGATGCCGACCCGGTCACCGCCGGTGAGGGTGGTCTCCAGGTAGTCGGCTGCCGCCGCGCCCAGAGCTGGGAGCAGGTCATCCACACTCGAGGCATCGACCACCACGGCCTCATGCAGGTCGTACTGCTGCTCGACAGCCTCCTCCAAGTCGGTGTGGACACCGGCCGGCAGCGACACGATCGTCCGGACGATGCCAATCTCAGTGGCTCGTTTGAGCAGCCTGGACACACGTGCCTGCGATATGTGCAACTCATCGGCGATGCTGGTCTGCCGCATGTTTCGTTCGTGGTACATGCGGGCGACCTTCGCGACAAGCCGAACCTGGTCGTCGCTGTATGCCGCTCGTGGTTTCGTGCCGACGACATCCTCCTCAGCTGCGGCTTGGTGGCTACCCTCTGGCACTTGCCCGAGGGCCGGTTGGCCGATCCCTGCCGATCGTAGCGCCCGCCTTCCGGTCGGCAGACGCACGCGCAGAACACTCGGAACCCCGTGCGGGTCAGCGTCGAAGCGCCCGGTGGGCCGCGTCGACGATGCCGGCGGGAGAGATCCCGAAGTGCTCCAGCAGCCACCGGGCCGAACCGGTGGGCGCGAACACGCCGGGGACGCCGACGAACCTGACCGGAACCGGATGGTGCTGCACAACGGTCTCCGCGACCGCTCCGCCCAGGCCACCCGTGGTCAGCGCCTCTTCGACGGTGACGATCGCGCCGGTGTCCCGTGCCGCCGCGACGACGGCGTCGACGTCGAGCGGCTTGACGGTCGGCATCGACAGCACCCGAGCCTCGATGTCAAGCCGACTCAGCAGGCCGGCGGCCTCCATCGCCGCGGACACGACGGTTCCGTTGGCGATGATCGTGACGTCGGTTCCTTCGCGGAGCCGGACCGCCTGCCCGGCCACGAAGCGGTAGTTCTCGGCGTTGACCGCAGCGACTCCCATCCGACTGACCCGGATGAAGACCGGCCCGGGATGTCCGGCCGCCCAGCGGACCGCCTGTCCGGTCTCGGCGGGGTCGCTGGGCACGATGACCGTGAGATTGGGTATGGCACGGAGCCAGGCCAGGTCCTCGATCGAGTGGTGGGTGGGTCCCAGTTCGCCGTACGCCATGCCCGGGCTCATCCCGCACAGGTTCAGGTTGTGGTTGGAGTACGCGGCGTCGACCTTGATCTGCTCGAGCGCGCGGGCGGTGAGGAAGCACGAGGCGGCCGAGACGAATGGTATCTTCCCGCCGTTGGCCAGGCCGGCGGCAACGCCCACCATGTCCTGCTCGGCGATGCCGACGTTGATCAGCCGGTCAGGAAATCTGCTGCCGAACTCGCTCAGCTTGCTGGAACCCACCGAGTCGTTGACCACCGCGACGATCCGTGGATCGGTTGCTGCGAGCTCGACGAGGGTCGCCGCGTAGGCGTCGCGGCAGTCGTGCAGGACCTGATCGGTCGTCAAGGCGCTCACTCTGTCTCCAACTCAGCGAGGGCGGTGGCAACCTGGTCGGCGTCGGGGACCTTGTGGTGCCAGGCGACCTCGTCGCTCATAAAGGTGATCGGATGGCCCTTCACCGTGTGGGCGATCACGAACGTGGGTTTGCCGTCGGCCGGGGCGCGGGTGAGCACGTCGAGCAGCGCGCCGTGGTCGTGTCCGTCTACCTCGACCGGCTGCCAACCGAACGCACGGATCTTGTCCGCGAGCGGCTCCAGCTCGTTGGTGTCGGCGACCCGGGCACCCTGCTGCAGCCGGTTGCGGTCGACAATCGCGGTGAGGCGCTCCAACCGGTGGTGTGCGGCGGCCATCATCGCCTCCCAGTTGGAGCCTTCCTGCAACTCGCCGTCGCCGAGGACGACGAAGGTGCGTCGACGGGAACCGTCGAGCTTGCCGGCCAGGGCGGTGCCGACCGCGATCGGCAGACCGTGCCCGAGCGGGCCGGTGTTGGCCTCGACACCGCGGACCTTGGTCCGGTCGGGATGTCCGTTGAGCTTCGACAGCGGCTGCAGGAACGTGTCCAGGGCGACAGGGTCGAGCAGACCGGCGGCGGCCAGCGTGGCGTAGAGTGCGCCGGCCGCGTGACCCTTGGACAGGATGAGCCGATCTCGCTCGGGATCATCCAGTCGGTCTGCGGAGATCTCCAGCACGTGCAGATAGAGGGTGGCCAGGATGTCGATGACACTGAACTCGCCACCGACATGCCCCAGCCCGGCCGCGTTGATCATGCTGATGTCGCGTCGCCGGATGAGCCGGGCGCCTTCCCGGATGTGCGCGATGATCGCTTCCCGGCCGGCCCCGGGGCCGATCCGACCGAGAACCGGCAGCGCCGAGTTGTCGGGGGCAGCGACCGGTGCCGCGTTCATCGGTCTACCGCCATCGATCGCAACAGGGCGTCCTGCACCAGGCGTTGCGCGGTGAGTGCGTCCTGGCGGTGCTGCGCCTCGCGTAGTGCCTGAATGTCGAGCAGGTCCAGACCTCGGTGCACCGCTTTGAGGAAGCGGATGGACAGCCGGGCCGCCGCGACGCTGTCCTCCCGGAATGGGAACTGGTCGAGCTGCCAGACGCCTTCCCAGTTGTTCACCCGCAGGGTGTAGAAGAACTCGAAGATCTCGGTGAGGTGAACGGTGCCGACCACCAGGTCGTCGTCCCAGCCGCGGAGGTTGTCGTTGACGTCCATCCCGTAGAGCCGGCCGTGGTCGATGAGCAGCTGAGCGGCGTCGGCGGGCGATTCTCCGCCGTACAGTGAGTGACCGAAGTCGAGCAGGACCCCGACGTTGTCCAAGCCGATCTGCTGGATGCCCAGCAGCGAACGGGCGGCGGAGTCCCAGGTCATGTGCACCCGGGGCTCGCGTGGCTTGTACTCGATGGCGAACTTCAGGTCGGGATGAGCGCCAGCGAGCTCGCGCATGCCGTCGACGGCCAGTGCCCAGAGCTGCCGGTGGTCCACCTGGAACGGGTAGTCCCAGCCGTCCTGACCAGGCCAGATCTTGACGTAGTCGGCGCCGAGCTCGCGGACGACTCCGGCCGCCTCGTGCATGAGGTCGAGCGCGGTGGACCGTACCGCCGGGTCCGGGTTGGTGAAGGCGCCCTTGCTGAACCTGCGCAGGTAGATCTCCGGCGTGATGCCGATGGCGGCCAGGCCGGCCTCGGCAAGCGCGTCCTTCACCTCGGACAGACCGACTCCCGCAGTGAACGGGTAGTTCAGATCGACCACGGACAGCTCACCGACCTCGCCCGCCCGGGCTATTGCTTCCAGGGTGGTGACAGCGGGCCCGGCGGGGTCGGCCAGCGTCGTCGCTCGTCAGCTAACCGGAGGTCCGGTACGGTGGCAGGCGAATTCTGCGGCCCCTCGACAACGCCAACGGCGGAGCGGCCGACGGCACCTGGGCTCAACCGGCGCCGAAGCAGACGAACGCGGCGGCCGTCGCATGCCGGGCCCCGACCGCACCGTCCGGGTCCGCGGCGAACGCCCGCTGTGCCCGGGCCAGCGCCACCGCCGGAGCATGCCCGGCCAGCATCTCGCGGTGCAACTCCAGCATTAGCACGGTGGTCAGCTCGCCCGGCACCGGCAGCACCGTCGCGATCAGACAGCGGGCGCCCAGCGCCAGCAGCACCGCGGTGAAGCCCATCACCTCGTCGCCGGGGCGGACCCCGGCCAGCCCGGAATCACAGGCCGACAACACCACGCAACCGGGCGGACTGATGATCCGCTCCAGTTCGTACGCGGTCAATGGTCCGTCTGCCAGCTCCAGTGTGGAGAACAGCGGGTTGTCCGCCCGGAACCGCCCGTGCGCGGCGATGTGGGCCAGTCGCGCGCCGTTGAGTGCCCCGGTTACCGCGTCGGCGGTGGCAGCGGCCCCGGTGAGCGTGCGGGAGCCGGGCAGCACCGCGCTGAGCTGCCGTACCTCGGTCTCGGCAGCCGGTAGTCGCGGCCCGGCCACCAGCACCGCCGGCCCGCCGGCCGGCTGCGCCCCAGCCGCCGGTCCGCCGGCCGGCTGCGGATCCACCCCGCCGGACCGCCGGCCGGCGGACCGCAGCCACGCCGTCGCCGATGGCGCCACCGTCACCGCCCGGCCCGCACAGGTCGGCAGACCCGACCACGGTACGGCGTGCAGGTCGCCGATCGGCACGATCACCAGCGGACGGTCGGCGATCAGGTCGCGTACCGGATCGAACAGTTGCCGGTCCAGTGCGCCGGCAGTGTGCCGTACCCCGGTCCGGGCGTCGGCGCTGTCGCCGGTGGTGACCAGCCGGCGCAACCCGAACCGGTGCAGCCGGGCCACCCGTACCGCGTCGGTCAACGACCCGAGGTCGTGCAGCGTCGGTCGGCCGTCGTGGACCAGCACCGCGAGCAGCCGCTCGCCGTGCGCCACCAGTTCCAGCAGTACGGCGGCGCCGAGCGCCGCAGCGAGGTCGGTGACCCCGGGCGGCGCGAGCAGTTCGCCGCCACCGTTGACCCCTCGGGCCAGCTCCCGGATCCGCTGCTCCAGCCGGGCCTGACTGCCGCGTAGCGTCTGCACCGGGTTGCCGGCCAACAACGCGTCCTCGAGTGCCGCGCTGACCATCCGCAGCTCGGTCAGCGCGGTGGCCAGGTCCGGATCCGGTGGCGGTGAGACCCGCCGCATCCGTAGCGCGTTGGCCCGCCACCGTTCCGCCCAGGTGAACACCTGCGCCGGTGCGCCCCGCTGGATGGCGATGTCCAGGCCTTCGGCGGCCAGCTCCTTACCGTACGTCCCGCTGTTGGCCCGCAGTTCGGTCGCGCCGAGCGAGGCGCGGTGTCCGTCGAGTACCGCTAGACCGTGGCGCAGCGCACGGGCCGCCCCGGACTCGTCGCCGGCCAGCCGGTGGCGCAACGCCAGGGCGTACCACCCCTGGGCGCGGCGGGGTGCGGTGCCCCGCCGCCGGGCGTCCGCGGCGACCTCCATCAGTTCGACCGCCCGGCTGTGCCGGCCCAGCGTGGTGGCCAGCCGGGCGGCCTCGATCCTGCTGGTGAGGGCGGGTCCGGGCCAGCCGGTGGCGTCGAGCTGGTCGGCGGTACGGATCATCGCGGCGAGCAGCGCGGGGGACCGGGTGCCCCGGGCGTACCCGGCCCGCAGCTCGACGTGTCGGGCGAGGGTGGCCCAGGCCCGCCGGCCCTGCCGTCGGAACCGGCTACGTGCCGCCCCGGCGGTGTCGGCCGCGGTGGCCAGGTCGCCGGCGAGCAGCGCGGCCCGCGCCTGGGCGAGCAGCGCCTCGGCCAGGTCCGAGGCCATCCCGAGCCGGCGCAGCTCGGTCACGGCGGTCTCGGCCACCGTGACCGCCTCGTCGATCAGCGGTACGGACAGCAACAGCTCGAAGCGGTCCAGCAGCAGCGCGGGGCGGGGCACTGCGAGCCGGCGGTACTCGTTGTCGACCTCGGCGAAGCAGTGCAGCGCGCCGGCCACGTCGCCGCGTTGCCCGGTGGCGATGCCGCTGTTCCACCGGGCGTCGGCGGCGGCCAGGTCCAGCCCGAGCTGACTGAAGATGGCCGCGGCGCGGTTCAGGTCGTCGTCGGTGTCGGCATCGAGATGGGCGTTGAGGTGGGCGTTGAGCAGCCCCCGGTTGTTGCGGGCGCGCGCCTCCAGCAGGAGGTCGCCCTCACGGCGGGCGATCTCCACCGCCTGGTCGTAGTCGCGGACCGCCTCGTCGAACCGGCCCCGGTAGTGCAGCACCACGCCGCGCTGCATCCGGGCCCGGCCGGCGTCGGCGCCGGTCAGCTGCGGCAGGGCCAGGGTGACGACCCGCAGCGCGGCAGTGGTCCGGCCGGCGCTGGCCAGGACGTAGCCGAGGCTCATCCGGGCCAGCGCCCGAAGCCGGGCGTCGTCCCCAGCCCGCACCGCCCGGTGCAGGTGGCGTGCCGCGCCGGTTAGGTCGTTGAGCTCGCGTAACGCCAGGCCGATGGCGCGTTCCGCAGTGGATCGGGCGCGGGCGTCCGGCGCGTCGGCAAGCACCCGGTGGGCGATCGAGATGGCCTCGTGTGGGTAGCGCTGGACGGTGTCCAGGGCCCGCTGTGCCAGGTCGACACCGGAATCGGTGCGTTCGGTCACGAGACAGAGAATTCCCCACCCGTGCACCCCGGGTCAACGGCGGCACCCGGGCGCCAGTCATTTAATTGACACATAACTATCCTTTGAAATAATCGTGTCGGTCCCGTAACCTTCTGTGGTCGCCCTCGTGGTGCCGGCCCCGTCTCCCACCCGCTTGGAGGGTCAGGTGTCGTCCGACCACCGTCACCCCGTGCCGGGTCTCCCCGGGCAGGTCTCCCGCCGGCAGCTGATGGGGTGGTCCGCGCTGGCGGCCGCGCTGCTGCCCCTCGGCCCGGCGACCAACTGGTCGCACCCGACCGGCCAGGCCGGCGCGCCAGGGCCCGCCGACCGGTCCCTCGACCAGAGCTACCAACGGGCGTTCCTGGAGATCCTGGCCGCCCACCCGGCGGTACGGCGGTACACCGCGGCAGCCGGCAAGGAGTTCCTCTACCGTCCCCGGCAGCTACTGGTCGCCCCGGCCGACGTCGAGCGGGTGACGGCCCGGCTGCGCGCCGATGGCCACCAGGTCACCGAGGACGACGGGTTCGCCCAAGTCGGCCGGCTGTGCTTCGACCGGGAGACCGACGTCCCGGCCGTGGTCGACAAGCTCCGCGACCCGCGCCAGTGGCCCGGCGGGCGGGCCCCGCAGGTGCAGCCGCACCACGTCCTGCTCGGCTTCGGCAACATCATGGGCAACCCCGGCGGGCCACCACGGGTAGCGGCCGCGCTTCCACCGCCGGATCCGGCCCGGCTCGGTGAAGGGGCCGACGTCACGGTCGGTGTCTGCGACACCGGCATCTGGCGGCTCGCCGGCGACGTGCACCCGGACTGGCTCGGCGGCAGCTACCTGCCGGAGCCCGACGACGAGGACCCGCTGTACCTCGGCGGCACCCAACTGGCCCTGCAGGGCGGGCACGGCACCTTCGTCGCCGGTGTCGTACGGCAGGCCGCCCCCGGTGTACGGGTCGACCCGGAGTCGGCACTGGACGCCAACGGCATCGGCGACGAGGAGAGCCTGATCGCCGCGATCGGCCGGCTCGGTCCGCAGGTGTCGGTCATCAACCTCTCCCTCGGCTACTTCACGCAGCACGACCAGCCGCCGTTGCCGCTGGCCAACGCCGTCGCCGCGCTGCCCAAGACGACGGCGGTGGTCGCCGCCGCCGGCAACGCCGGCACCCGCCGTCCGTCCTGGCCGGCGGCGCTGCCGGGTGTGCTGGCCGTCGCCGCCCTCGACGCGACCGACGGCGTCCCGGTGCCGGCTGACTACAGCAACTACGGCTCGTGGGTGGACGCCAGCGCGTACGGCGACCGCACCAGCACGTACGTCGACGGGGAGATGGTCCTGCCCGGCCAACCGGTGCTGCACTTCGACGGCTTCGCCGCCTGGGCCGGCACCTCCTTCGCCACCGGCCACGTCTCCGGTCGGCTCGCCGCCCTGATGACCGGCACCGGGCTGGACGCGGCGGCCGCCGCGGCGGTGCTGACCTCCGGCCCGGCCTGGCACCCCGACTACGGCGTGCTGGTCGAATGAGCAGCCCCGACGCCGTCCCCGACCCACCGCCGGCTACCGACCCAGCACCGGCTACCGACCCAGCACCGGCTACCGACCCAGCGCCGGCTACCGTCCCCGACCTGGTTTCCGCTGCCGCCGCCGGCGACGAGACCGCCTGGTCCGCGCTGGTCCACCGGTACGGCCCGCTGGTAGCGGCGGTGATCCGCAGCCACGGGCTCGACCACGCCGACGCCGCCGACGTCAACCAGACCGTCTGGCTGCGGCTGGTCGAGCACCTCGGCCGGCTGCGCGAGGCACACGCTCTGCCCGCGTGGCTGGTGACCACCACCCGACGGGAGTGTCACCGAATGCTGCGGCTCGGCCGGCGTACGCAGCCGTTCGACCCGTACGACGAGTCGACCGACGCGCATGTCGGTGTCTTCCGGCTGGTCGACCCGACGACTCCCGACGAGGACCTGCTCCGGGACGAGCGGTGCCAGGCGCTGCGTGATGCGCTCGCCGAGTTGCCGCCGCGCTGCCGGGAACTACTCACGCTACTCGTCGCCGACCCGCCGGCCAGCTACCGTGAGATCGGCGAGCAACTCGGCATGCCCACTGGAAGTGTCGGCCCGACCCAGGCCCGATGCTTGGCGAAGCTGCGCAACTGCCCAGCCCTCGCCCCGTACGTCAGGATCGGCCCGCCCGGGGGGCAGCAGGGGAACGGAGGTGAACGTGATGCGGCAGTGGCCACCAAACAGTGACGACGAGCTGCTGATCGAGCTGGGTGCCGCCCTGCGCGACTCCGGACCGGTGCCGGAGCACTTCCTGGCCGCGGCACTGGCCGCGTTCAGCTGGCGGACCGTCGACGCCGAGCTGGCGGTCGCCGAGCTGGTCTTCGACTCGGCCTGTGACCTCGATCCGGCCGGATCGACCCGGTCCGGCGGTACCGACCGGACGCTGACCTTCCGTTCCGGCCCGGTGGTCCTCGCCATCGAGGTCACCGCGACCGGGGTGGTGGGGCAGCTCTCTCCGGCCGCGACGGGCCGGCTCAGCGCCCGGTCGGCCGCCGGGCAGTACGAGGACGTCCAGGTGGACGAGGCCGGGTTCTTCTCGATGGGCGTACCGCCGACCGGCCCGGTGCAGCTGCGGGCCAGCACCGCGACGTACAAGGTCCGGACCTGCTGGGTCAGTCTTCGCTGAGCCAGCAGATCCGGAACCTCGTCGGGACGGAGGTCACGGGTCCCGGACGCCACCTCCGTCCCTGCCCTGCGAGGTGGCTAACGGTCCTGCTTGCTGACGGTCACGTCGTAGCGCACACCACCCAGGTCGGCCCGGTCGGAGCCGTCGACGTCCGGGCCGAACTGCGTCACCAGTACGGCGATCGGCTTATCGACCGGGTTGGTGGCGGTGAACAGCAGTCGCATGGTCAGCCGCTCGTTGCCCCGGAGCATCAGGTTGTCCAGACTGGCCTGGCCCGGTTCGACGATCTCGACTCGGTTACGGCCCGCCTCCCGGATGCCCTTGCCGGCCATGCCGCCCTCGACCCAGCGGGCGAACAACGTCGGCCCGAGATCCACCACGAGCCGCCCGCCAGCGGCCTGCAGTGGTGCACCTTCCGCGCTGAAGACCACGCTGTTGCGGGTCGGCTCCCGCAGGACGTTGCCGATCGCGAATGGCCGGACCTCGGTCTGCCCGCTGGTCGACAGCGCCACCGAGTCGACGTTGCGCCAGGCGATGTTGTTGTTGTTCCGGGTGTTCACACTGTTGCTCGGACCTTCGAAGGCCATCGGGTCGTTGGGGGAGACCCAGCGGGCGAGCAGACAGAAGTGCCCCGGGCCGGGGACACCGTTCCAGGGAATGGTGACGGTGGTGACACCGGCGTAGACCGGCACCGACATCCAGCCGATCTCGGTCCAGTGGGTGGGCCAGGTCGCGCCGCCACCCGGCGTGGTCCGGTAGACGTGGATCTCACCCTGCTCCATGCCGCCGGAACCGTACGGTCCGGGGTTGCGCAGCTTGATGAAGATGTAGTTGGTCTGCCCGACGATCGGGTTCTGGCTGGTCGCGCACTCGACGGCGGTGGGGCAGACCTTGATGTCGGGGCTCGCCCAGATCGGGTTCAGGCCGTGCGGCTGAATCCCGACGTCCGACGGATGGTCCTTCATGAAGACGTCGACGGGTGCGGCGGTTGCACCGCTGCCGGTCGAGCGGTCCAGCGCCGCCGCCGTGGCCGAGCTGACCGGCAGCAGCAGTGCTACGGCGGCAGCGGTTACCAGGGCGAGCGTTGATCGACGTACGCGTTGCGTCAGTCGCGTGGACAAGGTTCCTCCCGAGGTAGGGGTGTGAAAGGCAGACCGTGACTGTCACGGTCGCGCGGGGCGGATACCTATACCGAGAGAAATCGACGGGCAGAAATACCTTCGGTGGGGTGGCGGGATCGGCAGATGGCGAAAATTGCGGCGTCTGGCGTCCGGTGTCGAGTTCTGGGTTCTTCGGAGAGCTGGTCAGCTGGTTCTCATCAGAACAGGCGCCACTGCTGCTGGGGTGCGTTGATGCAGTCCCACAGCTGCAACGGGGGCGCCGTCCCGCGTATCGGGTCCGCGCACATCGACGCAGCGGCTGGCGAACAGGCTCTGGATCTGCTGCGGCGCACTCGACGGGGCGACCACCACGGCAGGGCTGGGCGTGCTGGCGGCATTCGGCACAGCTGCTCGCCACGGGCCGGTGACGGCCGGACACAGTATGACAGACAATGAAGGCCGCTGACTGGAATCGCCCTGGTCAGCGGCCTTGTCGTGCAGGTCGAAGGTTCTTCAGCAAGTGTGCCCCCGGCAGGATTCGAACCTGCGCTCCCGCCTCCGGAGGGCGGTGCTCTATCCCCTGAGCTACGGGGGCTCAGCGACCCAGGAAGATTAGCAAACCCAGCACCGGGTCGCCGAATCGGTATCCGCCGTGTCCGGTCCCGCCGGCGCGGTGGTCCGGTCGCCGGCCGGGACGCGGGAGTTGCTCAGGCTGACCGGGTCGGGCGGGCGCAGCTCGGCAGCAGGTGCGTGACGATGGTCCGAGGCAGTCGGCGGGGCAGCTCGGAGCTGGCCCAGGAGCCGTCCACGACGAGATGCGCCCCGCGCCGGTCCGGTCCGCACAGCCGCAGCAGGAACTCGCGCGGCAGCGGCGGATCGATCGACGGCGTCAGGATCATGAACCGGATCTGGCCGCGTACCGAGGCGGCCGACAGCACGTCCGCAGCCGGGGTGGTGCCGTGCAACCGGGTCCGACCGAGCCACCACAGGTCCGTCCGGTGCTCCCGGGCCGCGCGCAGCACCGTCGGGTAGACCCGCTCCACCCACTCGTTGACCGCGTCGACGCAGAGCCCGCAGGCGCGTTCCTCCGGCCGCCGGGGCGCCAGCCCCCATGCGTCCAGGTAGTGGCCGACGTCGGCCGGGCTCAGCGTCAGCCCGAACCGTCGCTCGATCAGCGTCGCGACCGTACGACGGCTCCACAGCTCGTCGTCCAGCGCGTGGTCCTC